>NZ_JBXUGK010000006.1:0-395443 GCF_057180485.1 Chryseobacterium sp. HNCC26DJ240 | reverse complement strand
CATCGCTGATACTACCTGTAGTCTTTACACTGTCAGGCTGAGCTTGTCGAAGCCTTAGTCTATAAATGATGGATGGAGTAGAACCAGACTTTCGCTTCTTTCAAAAACACTTCGACTCCGCTCAGTGTGACAACGCTGATACTAATTGTAGTCCTTTCCAATGTCAGGCTGAGCGTAGTCGAAGCTTAGTTCGGGTAACAAAACATTGTATTTCCTTCTTAAGTTTACGCCTTAGTTTATCTTAAAAATTAACATACCCTTCTAAAACTCTTCGTCTAACCTTGCGATAAAACAGGAATCACTTGGACTTCGCTCAGTGTGACATCGCTAATACTAACTGTAGTTTTTTGCATTTGTCAGGCTGAGCCTGTCGAAACCTTAGTTCGGGTAACAAAGCATTGTATTTCCTTCTTAAGTTTACGCCTTAGTTTATCTTAAAACTTAAATTCCTCTAATAAAAACTCTTTGTCTAACCTTGCGATAAAACAGGAATCATTTCGACTCCGCTCAGAGTAACATTGCTGATACTTACTGTAATTTCTTCACTGTCAAGCAAACCCTAAACGCACTACAGTAATCGAACAGTGCATAACCAAAGGGTAACGAATGGATAACCAAAGGGTAAAGAAAAGGTAACGAAACGATATAGAAAACAACAGAAATATTCCTGATGAATACCCCAAAACGGAAAATCATGGAAAAAAATGTCATAAAACGGAAATACACGGAAGCAATCTCAAACCAATCCATCTGCGATTTACCTTTACACCATAAACCCATAAAAATAAAAGCTATGGCAAAATTAGATGACTCACTGCTTTCAGGTTCAAGAGGACGTACAGGCAGACTGGTAGTAGCAAACGTAAACGGTGTGGAAGTGCTGAAAGTACGTCCGAAAAAATCAACCAAGGCAGTGTCTCCCAAGCAGGAACTGATCCGCCTGAGAATGAAGATGAGTTTCAGTTTTATAGAATCATACAAAACCTACGCATCGGTTTTCTTCGGTTCTAAAATCGGAATGAAATCATCCTACAATCAGGCAATGTCAAACCTCCTGCATGCATTCAAACTCAACTATGCGCAGATGGAGCTGGATATAGCCTATCCCGAAATTCAGTTCTCAAAAGGGAATCTGCTCATCCCTCAGCCTACTGCAATCACCTCGTCGGTGGCACAGCAGGTACAGGTAGAATGGTATGATAATTCGGCAGGAAACACTGAAAGAGAAACAGATGAACTGCAGGTACTCTGTGCCATTGAGGAAGAGGCCTCAACACTTTTCTTTTCAGGTGTGGCACACGCACAGACGGGCAGGCAACTGTTACCCTACCGCCAATGGTATCCGGAAAAACAGTACATCTGTACATTGCTTTTAAAGATGCACTCTCAGTTAACTCTTCTACGTCGGCGTACGTTGGTTCAGTAACAGTCCTGTAAAAACTGTTGAAAAATTTAAACCTTTAAAAATTAGAAACATCCTCGCTGCAGGATGTTTTTTTCAATTTACCTAAGTAAAATCCTGCGTCAGTTCAAGTGTTCCGATGCTAATCGGGATGTATCTGGAATCATCGGATACAGCGGAACCATGAAACCAGACTCCATCATTGTTTTCAAGCTTCGCGCAGCAGTTCCCTGCTTTTGTTTCTTAAAATTATACAGCCTCTAAAGAAATCTTTGCGTCAAAAAACCAAAACTTAAAAGAAATAAAACTGTATCAATCGAAGAATAGAGCAATAGCTACCCCAACGATATTTTTAAATCATTTTTGCTCCCTTTAGGGAAGGGGGCAAACAAAAATGAATTAAAATAAGCAATCTAGTGAAAAATAAATGCAACCTAAGATAAATTCCCACTGCAAAGAGGCCTACGACATGACAATTTAAGTGCAGAAAAATTTAATTAAAGATTGTAAAGTACCTCCCGTCAGTTCAAGTGTTTTTTCATAGCTCAACAACTTCTCGATACGGTTTTCTTTAAAAACCTACCCGAAGTGATACAAAATTCAAAATGTGAAGCACTCAAAAAAAATAATAATAGTCTTGTGCTACACTTAGGGTCGGGGAAAGCGCTACTATAAAAGCTCAAATAAAAATTCAACATTTCAAACCCGAAGAAAAGCACATACAAATCTCAAAAGAATCGCCATTACTACCTGTCCGAAATCCCTTTTTGGATCATTATTTTGTAAAAAAAAGCATTATCTTTAAAATTCATTTATAAATGATAATACCATCTTTTATTGTAATGCTCTCGAAAATAGCAACTCAGTATATTCTTATTTTTATGTTCATGTAAACCAATGATTTTAAAACCTAACATCCAACTATGAAAAAGATACTGTTTTTACTTTTGTTTCTGCCGCTTTTCTCTCTGGCTCAAAGTCCCTACATTAAGCTGGATTCTTTAAAATTTTATAAAATCATTGATTCTTTTATCCAGACTACTGAGATTCCCTATATTCAGGATAAGGAAAGAAGTGATTTTAACCAGTACATATTTTATAATCCCAACCATAAAGAAGACTTTCTGTACATTATCTATGAATACAATTTTAATGGCTGGAATATTCAGAATCTGCACGGAACCTACGACAGTTTGTTTAAAATCTGGAAGAACAGTTTCGACAGAACTGCCGATCCAGAGCTGATCCGGAAAAAAGGTTTCGCTGAAAAAGGCAGAACGAAGTTTGAAAGAAAACCTGAAAATAATTTCTGGAGCATCACAAAATTGTGAAGTGGCTGCCTGTTGAGGTGGTAGTTTGCGTGTTTTCTAAAGCAACATCCAAAAAACAAAATCCCACGTTTGCTAACAAACTGCGGGATTTTTCATATAAAGAGTGATAAGTGTGGTGTCGTATTTTTCAGTTGGGTACCTTGCAAGTACTATGCCTAAAATAACAGATACTCCTGATTTTTTTAAGAAGTTAAAAATTATGCACAGATCAATATCACCAAAATGGTGAGCGTCAAATCAAAAATGGTATTGTTAAGAATTTTTAATGTAAAATGGTACGGTTTTCGTTTTACAGAAAGTATTAACCAAAACACCAAAATTATGCAATCCTCTACCAACTACGATCAGTCAGCCTCGAGCATGACTAAAGAAATTGAACGCCAAAAAGCACTTAAAGTTCTTGAAAAAGCAAAAAGCATCAAACGAAAAGTTGTTTTTCTCCCAAGAGGGGCTTCCGGAAACTTAAATACTGCTATTTAAAGTATAAAAACTGCCCAGCGCAGTTTTTATCATTTGTACAGGAAAGAAATGTAATTATCCTTTTTCACATAATTTAAAAATCAGAAGCCTTTTTGTCATTCCGTAGGAATCTAAACAGCTTTATTTTCATCGCATTGAGATTTATGATTTCGATTTTAATTACATTGTAACGGCTCAAAGAAAGTTATTTCAAGAATGCTATGGTCTCAAAGTATTACTGGGAGCGGGCTTTAGACCGTCTTTTATTTTCAATATTTGCATTGGCTTTAGCCAAAATCTACATATTTTCAATCTCCCATTTAATATTTTCTCTTGCCTGATTTTCATACTTATTCCTAAAATGTTCAGTTTTAAATATAAAATCAAATTCCAGAAAATGCTGAAGTGCTTTTTTTCGTCCCGGTTTGTACAGAAAGTCCGGATAAACAGAATATTCTATCCTGATATTGTGAATGTACTTTTGATAAACGTTTCTTTCAGTACCAAGAATGGACAAATCAGCATCAGTAAGAAGATTGGTGTCAGAATCTAAAGAATTTTCATGCTTTTTTGTAGCTAAAATCTGACTGCTTATTTTTTGAAGCTGAGTTTCATAAAGATTGTAGTTTTTTAGTCTTAAAACTGCCAATTCTGCACTTTTTTCCTCATTATCTTTCGATGTTGATTTGTAAATCACATCATGATAGAAAACAGAAAAAGCAATTAAATCAAAATCATTCATTTCAGATTTCACTTCTTCCAGTTCTATAAAAATATTTTCAAGATGTTTCAGATTATGATAATATCTTGAAGTTTTTGAATACTGTGTTTCAATTTCGACCCATAACTTCTCAATCAACTGCAAATCTGAACAGTAGTTTTGTGAAATTTCAAGAAATAAGTTTTTCAGCACCATTGAATTTAGATTTTAGACTCCAATAAAAATACACCATTTTAGCATATGACCTCGGAAATGAAGGCGTTAAGAAATTTTAGAAGATTTCCGTTAAGAAACTTCCACTGTTTGAGTGGCGGCAAAAAATTAGATTTAAAGAAAATAAATACACTTTCCGCCCGAGTTTTGGAAGTTTTAGAAAATATTCTGAAATTTTAGCCGTAGTTTCCAAGTCTTGAATTTTTGGTTCTTTTGTTTCAAGACAAAAGAACAAGGCAAAAGAAAAGGTTGTCTATTTTGACAACCTTTTAAAATCTTACAAAGCCGCTTTCAAATCAGCCCATCCGCCACCATTGTAGCCTTCTTTTAGACCTTGAGAATTTAAATACTCTAAAGCTTTACCGCTTCTGTTACCGCTTCTGCAGAACAAGATGACAGGTTTTTCGATTGAAAGAATTTCGTCTTTTCTGTCTTCAACTTCGCCCAAAGGAATGTTGATTGCACCTTCTATATTTCCGTCCATTTCCAATTCCATCGGTTCACGCACGTCGATTAATTCGTAGTTCTTTGATTCTATTACTTCCTGTAATGACATAATATTTATATTTTAAAGTTAAAAAATAAGCTTTGAATCTGTTTTAAAAGTGAAAAATTCAAAGTCTCACAAATTTATAAAATAATCCTAATTTTGCAACACGAAATTATGACAGACAACGCCGAAAAATACAGCAACCTTATTAAAACCAAAGCCAAAAGTTTTGGATTTCAGGATTGTGGTATTTCTAAAGCTGAGTTTTTGGAAGATGAAGCCAAACCTCTTGAGAACTGGCTCAAAAACAACTTCCATGGTGAAATGAAATACATGGAAAATCATTTCGACAAAAGACTTGATCCGAGATTGTTGGTAGAAGGTTCAAAATCGGTGATTTCACTTTCTTACAACTATTTTCCTGAAGAAAAAATATCGACTTTAGACAATTTTAAAATCTCAAAATATGCCTACGCTGAAGATTACCATGAGGTAATTAAAGAAATTCTCCTTGAAATGGTTTCCGAATTGCAGGAGGAAATCGGCGAATTTGCATTCCGTGTTTTTGTAGATTCTGCACCGGTTTTAGAAAGAGCATGGGCTAAAAAATCAGGAATTGGCTGGGTTGGAAAAAATGCCAATCTCATCACCAAACAAAGTGGATCTTTCTATTTTTTAGCAGAAATTATTTGCGATCTCGAGCTTGAATCTGATTATCCTACAACAGACCACTGCGGAAGCTGCAGGAAATGTATTGATGCCTGTCCGACCAGCGCTATTATTTCTGAAAAACTGATTGATGGAAGCAAATGTATTTCTTACGCAACCATCGAATTAAAAGATCAAATTCCCGATTATTTTAAAGATAAAATGGATGACTGGATGTTTGGCTGCGACGTCTGTCAGGATGTCTGCCCATGGAACCGTTTTGCAGCTCCACATCAGCAGAGTAAATTTAAACCCAATGATTTCCTTAAAAATCTTAAAAAAGGAGAGTGGAAAGAAATTACTCAGGAATTATTCTCTGAAATCTTTAGGAAATCTCCTGTAAAACGTACAAAATTCGCCGGTTTAAAAAGGAATATTGAGTTTTTGGACAAATATTCATGTTGAAATAGACCAGATTGCATAAATTTCTATTTTTCCTGATAACCCAAAATCAGCAGTAATTTTGTCATTCCGTAGGAATCTCAACTGAATATTGTCATGCAGCTTAGATTCCTCCGGAATGACAAACAAATCGTTAAAACATTTTAAGAATTGCCTTCGGTTATTTTAAGAATTGTCTGAGCATATAATCTTTAAATCCGACAAATTACGGGAGTCAATTTGGAGATTTTAGCCATAGTTTCTAAGTCTTGAAATAACATTCGCCGACTATGCTGAGGCAATTTTATATTCTTTTGGTTCAAGCCAAAAGAACATAAAAAAAGCTGCCCCAATAAATCAGGACAGCTACGAAAAAAAAACAATGATAATGATTATCTTTTGATGATGTTTGGGTTTGCAACAGGTTGCTGATCCCATCCACCGCCTAAACTTCTGTATAAACTTACAGTTGCTTTCAGCTGTTGTACTTTGGTTTCTACCAATTCAAATTTAGCTTCTAAGGCGTCTCTTTGGGTAAGTAAAACTTCCATATAATCGGCTCTTGCGTATTTGAAAAGGTCATTTGAAATATCAATAGACTTCGTTAAAGCATCTACTTCCTGAGATTTCAGATCATAACTGCTCTGAAGATTTTTAATGCTGGAAAGCTGATTGGTCACTTCCACATACGCATTCAGAATCTTCTGCTCGTATTCAAACGCGGCCTGAATCTGCCTTGCATTGGCATTGGCGTAACCGGCTTTTATTGCATTTCTGTTGATGATTGGTGCGGTAAAGTCGCCCACCAAATTGAAAATTAAAGATTTAATATCAAACAGATAAGCAGGATTATAAGCATTAAAACCAACTCCGGCAGTAATATCCAGTGAAGGATAAAATCTTGCTTTGGCAGATTTAACATCAAATTTTGACGCTGCCAGCTGAAATTCTGCCTGCTTGATATCGGCTCTGTTTTCAAGCAAATCTGAAGGTACACCGGCAAATACAGTTTGAGGAACAAGGTTGTCAAACTGGTTTTCAGAACGTTCTACGTGTTGTGGAAATCTTCCGACCAAATAATTAATCTTGTTTTCTGTTTCCGTAATCTTCTGACGGATTTCAAACTGCATACTCTGTGTTTTCAAAACCTGTGCTTCAAACCTTTTTACCGCAAGCTCGTTTCCTCTGGCGTTTTGTTTTAAAATTTTAACCACTTTAAAAGCATCATTCTGAATTTTAATATTCTGCTCAAGAATCTGCAATTCATTATCTAAAGCTAAAAGCTCATAATAAGAGTTGGCAATTTCTGAAATAATATTGGTGACCATGAAATTTCGTCCTTCAACAGTTGAAAGGTATTTCTGAACCTGCGCTCTTGTGGCATTGTGAAGTTTCCCCCAAATATCAGTTTCCCAGTTAGCATAAGCTCCGATTCCGAAATCAAAAAGAGGTTCGGGCATTTCTTTTCCCGGTCTTATTTCGGTGTTCTTTTCCATGGCGCCAATGTTGGTGTAGCGGCCAACTTTATCAACTCCAACGCCGGCTTTAGCACCCACGAAAGGAAGATATTCACCTTTTCTGGCTCTGATTTCATTTCTCGACATTTCAACTTCCTGCATCGTAATATTCAGCTCCTGATTGTTTTGAAGTGCTGTTTCGATGAGGTTCTGAAGCTTTTCGTCTGCGAAATATTCTTTCCACGTCAGTTTTCCTGTGTTGGTGCTGTCGGTAACGGCTGTTCCGAAATTTTCCGGAACATTTTTGTTTTCAACATGCTTCGCAACTTCCATTGGTTTACAGGCTGCTAAACTTAACATTAGGACTGCAAGACCTGCGTATTTATATAATTTTTTCTTATTCATAATGAATCATGTCTTTAGTTAAAGAAGTTTCTTCTTCATCTTTAATCATTTTTCTGCCGTCAGCCATCTTTCCGAAGATATAGTACAATCCCGGGATGATGATTACACCGAGTACGGTTCCGAAGACCATTCCTCCCATGGCAGATGCACCAATGGTGTGGTTACCAATTGCTCCGGCTCCGTGCGCAAAAATCAAAGGGATTAAACCTGCAATGAATGCAAATGAAGTCATTAAAATCGGTCTGAAACGGGCTTTAGCTCCTTCAATAGCGGCTTCGAAAATAGAAAGCCCTTCCTGTCTTTTCTGGACGGCGAATTCTACAATCAACACGGCATTTTTACCCAAAAGACCAATCAACATGATAAGACCAACCTGAGCATAAATATCATTCTGAAGTCCCATTGCTTTTAATAAAAAGAAAGAACCAAAAATCCCGACAGGAAGTGATAAAATCACGGCAAACGGTAGAATGAAGCTTTCGTACTGAGCCGCTAATACAAGATATACGAAAACCAAAACCACAAGGAATACGTAGATTGACTCATTTCCTTTTTGAGCTTCGTCGTAAGAAAGACCTTCCCAAGCCACTTTATAACCGTGTGGTAAAGTTTTGGCAGCTGTTTCGTTGATGGCTTTAATAGCATCTGCTGTAGTGTTACCTGCTGAAGGAAGACCTCTTATTGCAGCAGAATTATACATGTTGTAACGGGTAATTTCGTTTGGCCCCTGCGTTTTTTTCATGGTCATAAAAGCAGAGTAGGGCACCATTTCGTCTCTGTCATTTTTTACATAAAGCTTCAGAATATCAGTAGGAAGCTTTCTGAATTCAGGACCAGACTGTACATACACTTTAAAGAACTGTCCAAATCTGATGAATCCTTGTTCATAGGTGCTTCCGATAAGAATATTTAGGTTTTCCATCGCATTTCCTATGGAAACTCCTTTTTGCATGGCAGCATTGTTGTCGAAAACAAGTTCATACTGAGGATAGTTTGCGGCAAAGAATGTGAAAACTCCGGTAAGCTCTTTTCTCTTTTTCAATTCGTTGATGAACGATTTATTTACCTTGTCGAAATCTTTGTAATCTGTAGTTCTGTTCATATCCAAAAGTCTCATAGAGAAACCTCCTGATGAACCAAATCCCGGTACTGCAGGCGGTTCAAAGAATTCGATGGTTGCACCGAGTTCTCTGGTTTTACCTTCCATTTCTTCCATGATTTCTTTTACAGAATGTTCACGGTCGTTCCAGTTTTTAAGGTTAATTAAACACGTTCCGGCGTTTGAACCACGACCTTCCGTCATAATTTCGTATCCAGCCAGAGAAGAAACTGATTCTACACCGTCTATTTTCATACAGATTGACTGCAAAGCTCTTGATACTTTATTGGTTTGCTCCAAAGTAGATCCCGGTGGCGTCTGAATGATGGCATAGATGGTTCCCTGATCTTCACTCGGGATAAATCCGCCCGGCAACGTTTTGTTTTCAATAAAAATTCCGGCACAGAAGATGGCAAGAATTCCCCATGTTAAAGCTTTTCTGTTAACGATTTTTCTCAGGAATGAAGTGTATTTTCCTGTAAGCTTATCAAACCCTCTGTTGAAAGAGTTGATGAATTTTGTAAATAAATTCTGCTTCTTTTCTTCTCCGTGATTGTTTTTAAGAATCATGGCTGCTAAAACCGGAGTTAAAGTCAGTGCCACAACCGCTGAAATCACAATTGAGCTTGCCATGGTAATCGAAAACTGTCTGTAGAATGTTCCGACCGGTCCCGTCATAAATGAAATCGGTAAGAATACGGAAACCATTACCGCAGTAATCGCAATGATGGCTCCTGAAATTTCGCCCATTACTTCTTTTACCGCTAAATACGGTGTAAGATGTTTCTCTTCCATTTTGGCGTGAACGGCTTCTACCACAACAATCGCATCATCCACCACAATACCGATGGCGAGAACCAATGCGAAGAGTGTCACAAGGTTGATCGACAAACCGCAAAGCTGGATGAAAAAGAATGCTCCAATCAAAGAAACGGGAACGGCAATAATCGGAATTAAAGTAGACCTCCAATCTCCCAGAAAGATGAAAACTACTATAGCTACCAAGATAAATGCATCTCTCAAGGTATGAACCACCTGCTCAATAGAAGCATCCAAAAACTGCGAAACGTCGTAAGAAACTTTGTAATCTACTCCTGGAGGAAAGTTTGGTCGCATTTCTTCCAGTTTGGCTTTCACATCTTTAATGACATCATTCGCATTACTTCCGTAGTTTTGTTTTAAAACGATAGAAGCTGATGGATGACCATCTAAATTCGAATAAATATCGAAAAATTCACTTCCAAGTTCTACTTTTCCGACATCTTTTAATTTTACATTTTCACCTTCAGAATTGGCTCTTACAATGATGTTTT
Source organism: Chryseobacterium sp. HNCC26DJ240 (assembly GCF_057180485.1). Taxonomy (NCBI): domain Bacteria; kingdom Pseudomonadati; phylum Bacteroidota; class Flavobacteriia; order Flavobacteriales; family Weeksellaceae; genus Chryseobacterium; species Chryseobacterium sp. HNCC26DJ240. The sequence continues at coordinate 385,464 of NZ_JBXUGK010000006.1, read as the reverse complement.
CATATTCCTCAGGCTTGTTGTACTGTCCTTTGTAAGTTAAAACATATTCTAAAGACTGCGCCGCAATCCCTGAGCTCTGCCCGATTCTTCCCGGACGCCCGATGATACTCTGCTCGCCAATGGCTTTCATTACTTCATCTGTTGAGATGTTGTAGGCACGCATTCTGTCGGGGTTCAGCCAGATACGCATCGCATATCTTCTTGATCCCAATATCTGTGATTTTGCAATCCCGTGAATACGGTTGATCTCAGGAATAATATTTACCGTCGCATAGTTGTACAGGAATTTTTCATCCATGCTTTTGTTTTTGCTGTAAAGGTTTACATACATCAACATGCTGGGCTGAATCGGGTTCACCACAACGCCTTCTTTCTGTACCAGAATCGGAAGCAATGGCATTACCTGATCAATTCTTGTTTTTACTAAAACTACCGCCTGGTTAGGATCTGTTCCGGGTTCGAAAACTACGTTTACTGTTGCTTCACCCGCACTTGTGGCGTCACTGGTAACGTAACGCATTCCCTGAACACCATTGATGGCATTTTCTATCGTAATTAAGGAAGATTTAACCAAAACATCAGCACTTGATCCTGGATAGGCTATAGTTACCGCAACTGTCGTCGGGGCAATCTGCGGAAACTGTTCGGTGGGTAATTGTTTGATGGAAAGACCACCCACAAAGAGGATGATCACCGATATTACTATTGCAAATACCGGTCTGTGTATTATTTTTTTGAACATGATTTTCTGATTTGGTTACTCTGCGTACAGATCAAGATTTGATAACACTTTCTGTGGAGCGATAAACTCGGTTTTGATTTTTTGGTTTTCTGAAACCATTCTCAAACCCTCAAGAAGTATTCTGTCGCCTTTCTGTAAACCGGAAGCCACCACATAAATGTGAGGAAGCTCTGCGGCTACCTTTATTTCGCGGGCTTTTACCACATTATCTTTGGTAATCACGTACACATATTTTTTCTCAAGTTCTTCATACGTGGCTTTTTGAGGAATCAACATCGCATTTTTGAATGGTGTTGTAATCATAATGTTTCCTGTTTGACCGTAACGAAGCAGTTTTTCAGGGTTTAAAAATGTGGCTCTGTAGGCGATATTTCCGGTTTCGTTGTCGAAATCTGATTCGATGGTTTCTACTACACCTTCTTGGGGAAACATCTGTCCGTTTGCCATCTGAAGGTTGACGTGAAGTTTATCTCCGTTTTTCTTATTTGCCATCTGGCTTAAATATTCCGCTTCAGGAACATTGAAGTAAACCCACATTTTGCTGTTGTCTGAAAGTTCGGTCAGCAATTCACCATCATCAACTAAACTTCCGACTCTTACGTGGAATCTTCCGACAATTCCGCTGAAAGGAGCCCGGATTTCGGTAAACTGAAGGTGAGTTCTCATCGTAGCCACTTCAGCCTGAGCTTTTTCATATCTTGCCTGTGCCATTGCTTTTTCCTGAGGAGCTACAATGTCTTTATCTGCAAGGTTTTTGGTGTTTTGATATTCAATCTGAGAATATCTTGCTTCAGCCTGAGCTTTGCTTACATCTGCCTGATACAGATTGGGCTGAATTTTAAATAATATTTGACCTTTTTGTACAAACTGACCTTCATCTACATACACTTTCTGAATGTACCCTTTTTCCTGAGCACGAAGTTCAATGTGATTGATAGAGCGGATTTGCGCAACATACGGTTTATCAATAAGGGTGTCCTGCACGAGCGGACTGGTGATTTTGTAGGTGGCCTCTTCTGTTTTTTCTGTTTTTTCTGAGTGACAGCTTGTGAAAACCAAAGACAGGCACATGCTTACATACATAAGACTTTTCTTAACCATTATCATGAATAAGTTTTTTTAACGGGTATTTTTGAAATAAAATTGATGTAATCTTTATGTCGCCTTTTTTGGCGCATAAGAAAGTTGTAGAATCTATTTGAAATTCAGAATCATGTTTAAACCCTGTAGACCGATGTTATAATATAGTCCATGCAGTTTTAGTAATAATCTCTATTAATTTAGAGAAAATTATTATTTGTTTAAAAACAAAAATTTTGAATCAGGATTCTAAGCCTGAAAATAGAAAAGGGAATCACAGTCTGATGACCCTGTACTGAATGTACAGTGCATCAATAGGGAAATCTTGGTAGTCTGAATGTGCAAAATATACTGCACTTTCGTTGTTGTGAAAAGTTTTTACAAAGGCGAAAACAGCATTCCAAAGGTCTGCTTTTGCAAATTTGATTAATTCTGTGGAAGTTTCGGTTTCTGAAGGTTCTTCCTCTTCAGAATCGGCATCGTTCAATTCTCCCAAAATTTGGTGTCTGTCCTGATAATCTCTGCTGTAATGAGAAGAACTTCTGTGCGGAAGCGCAAATTTTTCCTGATGAGAAATAGAATTTTTTCGGGAAACCGAGCTGCTGATTGTTGGGATTTCAGCTTTGGAAACAGGCTGTGCATCGGGATTGCGATGGTGTAGAGAATCTGCACCGCCACAAGTAAGGATTACAAGCAGTAAAAAGAAAAAATATTGATATAGACTTCTTTTCATTCCGGGGACAAAGGTAGACAATGAATAGAAATCTGACAAAAGACTGAGATTAAAAAAAAGTTAAAAAAGAAAATTTAGATTTTTTTAAGGGAGACGATGCCCTGAAAACTGCTGAGAGACAGTTTTTTGAAAGAAAATAAAAGGGGTTAAAATTTTAAGTGGTATTTTAAAATATCACTAATTCCCTTTCAGAGAACGTAAAGCATTGAAATTATCTGGCCAGATAAAGATTTAAGAAAAAGAAATCAGCGTCTTGTTTGTTTTCTTTTTGGCGCAATTTTCACTCTTAACTTAAATTTTTTCTGAGATTTGCTTTTTTTCTGCATATTTGTGGAGATTTGTTTTCTAAAGATAAAAAATAATCTTTGAAATACAATGTGTTTTCAGCCAAAACTGTATATGAAATTTTATTAATAATTCAAGATGAAAAAAATGATCTTTATTCTGTTAAAAGCAATAGGAATTTTGCTAAGTGTCATACTTCTATATGCCTTGCTTGCTTATCTTTTGCCCTTTATCGAAACTTCAGAAAAGAAAACCAGTGATGCTAAAAATATCCCGATTTACATCTACACCAATGGCGTGCACACAGACATCGTGATGCCAGTGAAAAATAATATCACAGACTGGAGCCAAAAAATCAGTTTTGAAAACGTAAAATCCAAGAAAACTGATTACAAATATGTAGGAATTGGATGGGGTGATAAGGGTTTTTATCTCGACACGCCAACGTGGTCAGACCTTAAAGCTTCAACGGCTTTCAAAGCGGCTTTTTGGATGAGTGAATCTGCGATGCACTGCAGTTTTTACAACGAAATGAAAGAAGCTGACGACTGCAAAAAAATAATGATTTCGGAACAACAGTATAGAGATTTGGTCAGTTTTGTTGATGCAAAATTCGATAAAGACACCAAAGGAAATTATATGTTTATAAAAACCGATGCCGTATATGATGATAACGACGCTTTCTACGATGCCAAAGGAACTTACAGTTTTCTGTACACCTGCAACACATGGTCGAATGATGCCCTGAAAGCTGCCGGACAAAAAGCTGCATTCTGGACGGCTTCAGATGTCGGGATTTTCCAGCATTATAAGTAGTTTTTTAAATTTAAAATGATAATTAATTTAAATTTTTCAGTAAATTTTATTTTTCGTTTGATTTTTTTATTAAATTTATTCAACTAATAAACAAACATTTACTATGAGAAACTTAAAATTAATTGTAATAGGAATTTCTCTGCTTTTTGCAGGCTTGCTCTTGTCATGCAAAGGCTCTGAAACGAAATCACTGGAAGGAACCAGTTGGAAAGGAATGGCAAATATTCCAGATCCAAATGAAATTGTGCTGAAATTTACAAAGACCCATTGTGAGGCGTACCTAAAAGATGCCATGATTGAAAGCATGAAGTACACTCAAAAGGGAAAAGATATCCATTTTGAGAAAGTTTCCGGAGGCTCGCCGTGTGCTGTGGGTTCAGTGGCGAATTATACCTTTGAAATCACAGGTAATCAACTGCATTTTACTTCTGTGGATGACAAATGTGTCAATCGTGTAAAGACCTTTAAGGAAGCTGTTTTTACAAACCAGAATTAACAATTAGATTAGATATTAATTGTAAAGACTTTCGCCTGGAGGTCTTTTTTGCTATTTGAATGAATTTAAAAAGTTCAATAATATTGATTAAAATTGAATCTGATTTAAATTTCAAAACTCTTTTGCCTTTTGATAGACCGGTTGGCTTTTCTGACTGCTTTTCTCACTTTAAAATCAAACCATTTTTCTCTAAATAAATTCCGCATTGCATTATCAAAATGGCGGATGAGAACCAGGTTTTTAAAACCACGCCATTTCTCGAGCCAGCTTGAAGGCAAAGCTCTCACAGAAACAGAATAACCTTCAGTTTCATATTGAATATAATGCCACCAACCAGACGGAATGTACAGCGTTTCACCAGGTTTGATGATTGCTTCATAGCCATTTATATATTTTAAACCCGGAAATTCTTTGTAATCAGGCTCCTTCACATTCGTGATGCTGTGGAAATTATAAGGAAGTTTGTACAGCAAATCCGACTGTTCCCAGGGAAAAAGCCAAATCTTTTTAATGCCCTGAAACTGTGTGATAAAAACATGAGACATATCGATGTCGACGTGATTTCTTGTTATGGAGCCTTCTCCACCAAAAAACATAAAGGGAAGCCATTTTAAAATTTTTCCATTAGTAACATCATTATAATGAATGTCATCTTTGAGCTCGGGCTTGATATTCAGTAAATTAAAAAGAAACAGGCGGTGCTCAGTTGGTTTTGAAACAATCAGATCAAGATATTCTGAAAAGGTGCTTTGACCAATAGGTTTGCTGGCAACACGGTCTAAAGATTCAATTTCGCTTCCATAGATATTTATTTTCTGATTACCGGCAATTTCTTTGAAATAATCGTAATTCCATTTTTGGAAAGCCGGACTGTTAGGGTCAACAAAATCCTCAAGAATAACTGGTTTTGCAGGTTTTAAATAGTTTCTTAAAAAGTCTTCTGATGATATATTTTTAATCTTTTGTATTGCAGATAATCTCATTTTAACGATTTTAAAAAAGCAAATATAACAAATAGTCTACTAAAATTATAGACTATTAAAAATAAATATTTCTTTAACATCTCATAGAATAGAATGATAAAAGTTATTAGTTTATTCTGATTTTGTTAAATTAGCACACCTAAAAATTATCAAAAATGATCTCTAAAAAGTATCTTGAAAACCTACAGAACGAATTGCAGAATATCGAAAACGATGGTCTGTTCAAAAAAGAAAGAATCATCACTTCACAGCAAAGTGCCGAAATAGAAGCCAACGGAAAAAAACTTCTGAATTTCTGCGCCAATAATTACCTTGGTTTATCAAACAATCCGGAAGTAATGAAAGCTTCTCAGGATATGATACAGTCTCACGGTTACGGCATGTCTTCTGTACGTTTTATCTGTGGAACTCAGGATATTCATAAGCAGCTGGAGCAAAAAATTGCAGACTTTTTAGGTCTTGAAGATACCATTTTGTACGCAGCATGCTTTGATGCTAACGGCGGTGTTTTTGAACCACTTTTTACAGAAGAAGATGCGATTATTTCGGATGAATTGAACCACGCATCGATTATTGACGGCGTTCGTTTATGCAAGGCAGCGAGATATCGTTATAAAAATAACAATATGGAAGATCTTGAAGCACAGTTGATTGCTGCTTCAGAAAAAAATCACAGATTCAAAATCATCGTTACAGACGGCGTTTTTTCTATGGATGGAATTGTCGCTGATTTAAAAGGTGTTTGTGACCTTGCTGATAAATACGATGCTTTGGTAATGGTAGATGATTCTCACGCAACCGGTTTCATAGGTAAAACAGGTCGTGGTACGCACGAAGCGAATGAAGTGATGGGCAGAGTTGACATCATTACATCCACTTTAGGTAAAGCTTTAGGCGGGGCTTTGGGTGGATTTACCTCAGGAAAAAAAGAGATTATCGATATGCTGAGACAGCGTTCAAGACCATATTTATTTTCAAACTCTTTGGCTCCGGGAATTGTTGGGGCGGCGTTGAAGGTTTTGGATATGATTTCAGAAGATACTTCCCTTCGTGACAAGGTAATGGAAAATGCAGAATATTTCAGAGCCGAAATGAAATCTAAAGGTTTTGATATTCCGGATGGTGATGCTGCGATTGTTCCGGTGATGCTGTACGACGCACCTTTGGCTCAGAAGATGGCTGAAAAGCTGATGGATGAAGGCATTTACGTGATCGGATTCTTCTATCCCGTTGTTCCGAAAGGAAAAGCAAGAATCAGAGTTCAGCTTTCTGCAGCGCACACCAGAGAACATTTGGATAAAGCGATTGCAGGATTTGAGAAGGTAGGAAAGGAGCTTGGTGTGATTTCCTAAAATTTTCATTTAAAAATATTTGACGGAGTTTCATTTTTGAAATTCCGTTTTTTATTTCTTTAATTTTGAATATTTAAGCAATTATTATCGTTATAAAAACTAAAAAATAGCATGATAGAAAAAATGTTTTTGATAACCTTCTTAATCGTCTTCAATACAGCGCAGTCACAAAGATCTTCGGCTTGTAAATGCAATTTGTTGATTAAATATGAAGACAGTGTTCAGGCTAGTTACTCAACTTCAGAAAAACTTATTGAAAATACAAAATTGAAAAGCAATGCACTTAAAAAAAGACTTGATTTTATAAAAGTGCAAACAGTAAAAAACCCTGCTTCAATAAACGCTGTTGTAGATTCTTTGGAATTGGAGTACAATAAAGCAATTTTAAATAAAGTACCCGATTCAATACTTGGATTTTATAAAATAGAAGATTCAATCTCTAAACTTGCTTTTCAGAGAAAATATTATGAGATACCAAGGCCTTTAATTATTAAGACAGGAAAAATTGGTAGAAAAATCGGAATTCTCTATGTTTTAAAACATTCTTTCAATCCTGCATATTATTTGAAAATTTCAAATGACGAAGGGAAAACCTGGAAGAATTATTTTACAGGTCTGTATAAAGAAAGTAATTTTGTTTTTAAATCTAATTCAAATTTTCTGTTATGGAAAGATGAAAATCATTTTCAGATTGAGGCAGATATTGTAAGAATGACAGAGCCGTTATCTCTTCCGGGTGGCGGTCCGGTTTATGAAACGGTTAAAAATAATGCGTTAGTAGTCATTAATTTAAAAGAAATTTTAAAAGACAGTGACGAAGATGGATGGAATGATTTGGATGAAATAATGAATTATTTTACAAATCCTTTTTCTAAAGATTCTGATGGCGATGGGATTTTTGATTCTGGAGATTTAAATCCTAAGTACGCTACAATCGAAAATGATTTTACCAAAATTTTTGAATCTATTATTTATGGAAATTATACTTATTTGGAAACAAAAAATCCAATGGAAGATGCTTTCGAAATAGATATTGTAAATTTTAAGAAAGATATTAAAAGACAGCAGGAAGTATTAAACAATGAATTTCCTGCAAAACCCAATGATTATGTAGATAATTTAAAAGCTAAGGTAATTGTTACTGATGATGATAATTTAAGAAGAATAAACGTTTATGGTGAAAAAATAGTTTTTTTAACTTCAACCGAATTTAAGGAATATCAAAAATTAAGTCCGTATAATTTATATGTGGAAAATTACAGCAAGATTTTTAAATGTGATAATTTAAAAGATACATATATTTTAAAAGTTGATGAAATTGGCTATGGTAATACTTATTTAATAGAAAAAAGTGGAAATGGATATATTGTTACGATAGTAGCTGGTTGGGAAACGTGAAAATTCTGTAATCATTATTATTTTATCCTAAAGATTTCAGATTAAATTCGCTTTTTTTCTGAAATAACTTATCTTTGCCCACAAATTTTTACGATGCTGTATACCATCATCAAGGCTTTGCACATTATTTTTATGGTCTCTTATTTTGCGGGAATTTTTTATCTCGTCAGAATTTTTGTGTATTATAAAGATACCGACGCCTTTGATGAAACGAAAAGAAATATTCTCAGAGAACAATACACCTTCATGGCGCGAAGACTCTGGAATATCATCACGGTTCCGGCTGGTATAATCATGACTTTATGCGGTTTAGTTATGATTTTTTTGAATTTCAACTTAATGAAAACGCCCTGGTTTCATTTAAAATTAACATTCCTCATCGGATTGGCAGTTTATCATTTCTGGTGCTGGAAAAAAGTATTAAAATTAAAAGCCCTCAACGGAAATGACCTTGAAACTGCTAACATAAAACTGAGACAGGCTAATGAAATAGCTACTTTTATATTGTTTCTTGTCGTGTTTACAGTAATTTTAAAATCAATGGTTATCGAATATTGGTGGCAATTAATCTGCGGATTTTTCGTTCTTGTATTTTTAATTATGATGACGGTGAAGTTGGTCAATAGAAGTAAAAGAGCCAAGTAAAAAGTAAAAAGAGCCAAGGTAATTGCTTTTTTAGATTATAATTCACAATTAGAAATGTTTATAATTTTAAATTTAAAAGCATTTTTGGAAACCACGAAGTGGTTGAATGTTAGTAGCCGTGGGTGAAACCCATGGAAATGAAAACCCGATCCAAACACAACCACGGAGTGGTTGAATATGAAAAATATTGGATGAAATCTTTCGGTTAATAAAAATAAAAAAAAACTGAATTTGAGCACGAAATTTTAAATCTCAAACCTCAAACCTCAAACCTCAAATTAATTTATGTTTGCAATTTTAAAAAAAGAACTTTGGAGTTATTTCGGGAACTGGAGCGCGTGGATTATCATCGCTGCTTTCAGTCTGATAACGACGCTGTTTCTGTTTTTCTTCGAGAATGATTCTAATATTTTCGACATTGGTTCTGCTTCGCTGCAGAGCTATTTCGTTTTGGTGCCTTGGCTTTTAATGTTTATTATTCCGGCGCTTTCTATGAAAACTTTTGCCGAGGAACAGCAAACCGGAACATTGAATTGGCTGTTTTCACAACCGCTGAAAATTTCAGATTTAGTCACAGGAAAATTTTTATCTGTTTGGGTAGTCGGAGTTTTATGTTTAATTCCTTCACTCATTTATCTGTACACAGTTTACGTTTTGGGTGTTCCCGAAGGAAATATCGATATGGGAATGACGATGGGAAGTTATTTAGGCTTAATCATTCTTATTGCCGGTTTTGCCGGTGTAGGAATATTGGCTTCATCCATTTCTCAAAACCAAATAATGGCTTATTTGCTGGGCGTTTTCATGTCATTCATCATGTATTTCGGAATCGAACAATTGGCGAGCTATAAACTTTTAGGAGGTGCAGATTTTATTCTTCAGAATGTAGGTTTTTATCAGCACTTTTTAGGTTTTACAAGAGGTTTAATTGACTTTAAAGATGTAGCTTATTTTGTTTTAATTATCGGCATCACGCTGTTTTTGTCTAATTATTTTATAACAAAAAAGAAGTAAAAAATGAAGAAGATAGAATTTAAATCGCCCCTCGGAATCTTAATTTTTGTAATTCTGCCTTTGGTTATTGTACTTGCATTTTCAGGCATCAGATTAGACCTTACCAAAGAAAAAAGATACACGCTTTCAGACAACACTATAAAAGTTTTGGAATCCATAAAAAAGCCTGTGATGGTTGAGGTTTACCTTGAAGGAGATTTTCCGGCAAGTTTCAAGCAGCTTCAGAATGAAACCAAATTTATGCTGGAAGAGTTCAGAAAAATCAATTCAAACGTAGATTTCAGATTTACAGATCCTATTAAAAACAGAATTCCCGAAGACACTCTGATGGCAATGGGAATGCAGAAATCTATTCTTCCGGACGAAAAAGAAGGGAAGATTACTCAGATTGAAGTTTATCCTTACGCTGTTGTAAAATATCAGGGAAGAGGGATTTCAATTCCTTTAATTGTGCAGCAGAATAATATCAATGCTCAGGATCAGTTGAGAAAATCAATAGAGAATCTGGAATACAATCTTGCATCAAACATCAAAGCTGTTGCAACAGACGAACGAAAGAAAATTGGTGTTTTGGTCAATCAGGACGAGCTGAGTCCGTCTGAATTTGAAAGTTTCATGCAGATTGCCAATGAAAATTATCAGGCAGGACCGGTGATTCCAAAAAATACAAAAGAACTTTCACTGGAAGATCTGCCGATGCTGAAACAGATGAATGCTTTAGTGATCGCAAAACCGCGAAAAGCTTTCACAGACGGCGAAAAACTGATTCTCGACCAATACATTATGAACGGCGGAAAAACGCTGTGGATGATCGATGCAGTCAATGCGGAAATGGATACTTTAACGAGATCTAAAAAACTAATGCCATTCCCTGTAGATATCAACATGACCGATTTCTTTTTTAATTACGGTTTGAGAATCAATCCGGCTTTGGTAAAGGATGTGAAAAAATATGCTTTGCTGAAACTGGTGACCGGCGAAATCAATGGGAATCCTCAGTTCAGCAGTCTTCCGTGGCCTTATTTTCCTTTGGGAATTGCAGAAAATGCAAATCCGATTACGAAAAATATAAATCCTGTAAAATTTGAATTTCCGACATCCATCGATACTTTGGGTGGAAAGAAATTTAAAACCAAAGTTCTTTTTGAATCCAGCGAGAGAACATTATTGAAGCAGGTTCCAAACTATGTAGATCTGAAAGAAATTGCCAGCGTCGACAGTCTCGGACAGATGGAAAGACCAAGCACGCCGAAGATTTTTGCGGTTGCTCTGGAAGGAAAATTCAATTCTGCTTACGCAAACAGGATTGAAAGAAAAAACTATCCAGGCTTTAAAGCGGAAAGCAATGACAACAAAATGATTGTGATTGCCGACGGCGATTTGGCGAGAAATAAAATCATCAAAGGACAACCATTGCCTTTAGGTGTCGACAGATTAACGGACGAACAGTTTGGTAACGAGCAGTTTTTGAGAAACGCCTTAGATTATCTTTTAGACGACAGCAATTTAATAGAATTACGAAACCGTAACATCGAAGAAAGACTTCTGGACAGATACAGAATCTCCGAAGAAAAAAGCAAATGGCAATGGCTGAATTTGCTTCTACCATTAGCAATTATTGCACTTTTAGGAGGATTGTTCTTCTGGCTGAGAAAGAAGAAGTTTGGATAATATAAAATGAAAAAAGAGAAACACACCGTTTCTCTTTTTTGTTTTTAAATTTTAAGACTACTTACTTTTGATGCAAAATACAAATGATTTTGTTCTGCTCCATAATCTCTATTTTTTTTAAATTAAAAATTGAGTAGCAAAAATGCCCAGCCATATTATTATAATGGGTAAGTTACGCAATAGTAAAACATAATATTTTTTTCTATTATCATTAATTCTTGGAATGATGAAACTAATGTTTAAAATAGTTAGTGAAATTACAAATCCATGAAAACAGAGAATTGCCGTTCTTGAAATAGACCAAATATATAGATATTCACTATATCTCAGAGATTCAGAATTAATTGGGATAGCATAACAGTAATTGCCAAAAGTGAATTTGATACAATCGTAAAAAGTTTTATGTTGTAATTTATTTCCATAAAAACATTGTTTAATAAATCCTATTGCAAACCTTTAGATGGAGTTAAATTCCCAATCTTCATATAGGGAATGTTAATTTCAATAAAATATGAATTCTTGAGATATTTAATTTAATTCAAATGATTCGTATAAGCTTCCAAAACCGGAATCAAATGCTCCCAATTCAGCTGTTTTGCATAATCCAAAGCCGTTTTTCCCCGGTTTGTTTTTACGTTTTTATCAACTCCGGATTTAAGCAAAATTTCAACTGAACTTAAATTTCCTGCAATCGTTTCTCTGTGGAGAAGTGTAAATCCGTTTTCGTCGATGTTGGTGAGTTCTGCAGGATATTCATTTAGAAATGTTACAAAACTTTCTTTCATGTTTTTGCTCATCGGATGTTCGATAAGATTTTCAGGATTCTCTTTTTGTCCGTTTACAATTTCGATATCGTTGAAATCTCCAAAATCCAATTGCCACGCTGCGTCATGGTCTCTTCTTTCCGATTCCGACATGTCGGCACGCATTTTTTGAATGGTAAATCCACCATACGCTTTTGGATTTGGTGTTGAAGATGAAGAAAACAGTTTTGAAAGTCCTTTAGGTTTTTTTTGTGTCGGAGTAATAGCAAAAAGCCAGTCGCTGATTTCACTGAGCGGGATTTCAACATAGTCTCCAACTTTCACATTGGTAAGTTCGTTGGGCTCGTTAATTAAATATCCTTTCACATAATCGCCGTCGAAATCGATTTCATTGATCCACATTTGTTCTACAATCGGATATTCAGAGTCGGGATCTTCCTGAGAGAAAGCCACTTTCACACAGGAAACATTCAGCCCAGGGATTATTCTTCGGTATTCCCAAGACTGTTCTCTCCAGAAATATTTAAAGGTTTCGTGCGCTTTTCTATAAGCTTCCAACATTTTCGGGTCATTTCCATCCGCAAAAAAAATGGGATTATTTTCCATAAAAGATTTAATTTTTGTGATTTAATTTAAAAAAGATCAAATACTATTTATCGTAAAGTAAGATGAATAAGTAAAAGACGATTATTTTAGCTTAACTAAAATAAGGAAAATATTTAAACGATGGTTTAAATTATTTTTGTTTTTACTCTGCTAAAAATTTAATACTTACAAATTTTCCAAGTCCTTCAAAAGATTTTCCGGGTTGTATTGATAATCTTTGGGAAGTTCCATTCCGTGTAAAAAATGTGCAAAATATAACGGTGGTAAACCTACAGATTTTCTTCTTTTATCAAGATTTTTTATATCCTCATAAGTTTGGTTGATACTCATTCGGCCCACACTGCCAAGCTCATAAATTGCGGGAGACTGAAAGTTATTTGTTGAGGCATAAAGTTCTTCAAAAGCAACGAAAAAATCTTTATTCACATTACCTTTTTCAATTTCTTTCTGAATGAAAGGGCTGAAAAAATTCCAGACAAAATTGTCCTTTTTGTATGATCCTCGATGATGCCAGAGCAAAAGCCATGCTCTTGATTCCCAACCATACTTTATCGAAAGTTCCTGTAATTTCATAATATTGACAGAATCAACTTTACTGCTCAATTCCTGAAAAACATCTTCCTCTTCTCTAATTAACTGATCTCTCGCAACAAGATTTTGAATTTCAATGTATGCTGCTGGATTTTTCAATTCACGATAGTATTGATTTTCTAAGTCGTCATAGTGAGCCAAGACATCTACCATTTCTTTAGAATCTAAATAAGGTTTTAAACTTTTGAAGCTTTTGATATATTCCAAAGGAGCTTTTTGTTTGGTAATACTTTTGGTGAGAAGGTCTTTTGCAAGCCTTTTTTTACCAAGTTCAAATGCCAGGGAAGTTGCTTTTAGGTAATCATTGCTTTCGGTTTTAGAATTTAATTCTATAGCTTTTAGATAATAATTGAGAGCTTTTTTATCATTTTTGAGATGTTTATAATACTCCGCTAAGTAGATCTGCTTCTGCGATTTGAACACATTCTGTGCAGACAGAAAGTTGAATACTAAAAGAATCAGTATTGTTAATTGTTTTTTCATTTGTGTTTGCTTTATTTTTTTAAATTAATTTTTAAACATCCTTTATAAAATCCTCATACTCAAAATAAAACCTTTCAAAGCCATCCATTTTTTCAACAAAAAATTCGAAGGTTTCCTGCCATGTATTTTTGTTAAAAACCGAAACTCCTTCTTTTTCTACCCAGATTCTGCTGATGACTTTTCCGTTTTCCAGAGTGTAGAATTCTTCTTTATGAAAATCGCCGATGAAATCTTTCAGAATGTCTTCCAGCGACCAGATTTTGTTGTAATAGGCATCTCGGTAAACTTCATCCTTCATCTCGATATCCAAAGAAACTTCGGCTTTTTTCTTGTCGGCGAAAAATTTAAACGAAAAATCCTTGATTTTGGTATTGTACAAGATCCATTTTCTCGGAAAAGATTTCCCGAATGCCGTCCAAAATTCTTTCTTTAATTGTTGTGCTTCTTCTTTACTGAACATGAGACAAAATTAAGGAAAAAGAGCCAAGTAAAAAGAGCCAGGTAAAAAGTAAAAAGAGCGAAGTAAAAAGGGTCAGGTGAAAAAGGCAAAAGACTTTCAAATTTTCTAATAAAATTCTCTACAAATTTTAGATGCTGCTATTACACTTGTCTCTTTTTACTTTTGCCTTGTTTCTTTAAGAAAACTTTTCCTATTTTTGCTGTAATGCTGTCAAAAAAATCTCAATATGCTTTTAAGGCACTTTCATATCTCGTAGAAAAGAGAAATGAGGGTCCAATTCTTATTTCAGAAATTGCAGATCACAAGAAAATTCCATTGAAATTTCTTGAAAATATTCTCCTCGAACTGAAAAAAGCAGACATCCTCGACAGTAAAAAAGGAAAAGGCGGCGGTTATCTCTTTAAAGAAGATCCACAAAATGTAAGTCTTGCAAAAATTATAAGGCTTGTAAATGGTCCGATTGCGATGCTTCCATGTGTAAGTCTGAATTTTTACGAAAAATGTGCCGACTGCAACGAAGATCACTGCAGTTTACACGATGTTTTAATTGAAGTAAGAGACGCTTCATTAAAAATTTTGGAAGAAAAAACATTATTAGATTTAAAAGATTAATTAGTCTTTTATTTAATTTTAAAAGTCTACTTATTTGGTAGGATAATATTTTTGTTGGATATTTGCTGGTATCAAACAGAAAAAATGTTTTCAAAAGAAGATATAATTACCTTACAGCAACTTACTTTAGAAGACGGATTACAGTTTATTTCGTCTAAAATATCAGAAGGAATTGTTTTCTCAACTTCGCTTGGTCAGGAAGATCAGGTCATTACCGACGCTGTTTTTAAGAATGATTTGCCGATTAAAGTTTTCACTTTAGATACGGGAAGGCTTTTTTATGAGCACTACGATTTACTTTCAAAAAACAATTCACGTTATAAAAAAACTACTCAAGTTTATTTTCCTGAATCTGCAGATGTAGAAAAATACGTCGTTGAAAAAGGAATCAACGCTTTCTATCATTCCGTAGAAAACAGAAAAGAATGTTGTTTCATTCGGAAAGTAAAACCTCTGAACCGTGCTTTGGAAAATGCCAAAGTCTGGATTACAGGCCTGCGTTCTGAGCAATCAGAAAATCGGGAAAACATGCCAATTCTGGAGTGGGATGATGAAAGAAATTTATACAAATACAACCCTTTAATTAACTGGACTTATCAGGATGTTTTAGATTATTTAAAACAAAATAATGTTCAGGAATTGTCCCTGCACAAAAAAGGCTTTATCAGCGTTGGTTGTCAGCCTTGCACAAGAGCTATTGAAGAGGGCGAAAATCCGCGAGCCGGACGTTGGTGGTGGGAAACTTCACAAAAAGAATGCGGTCTGCATTCAAATTAATTCAAATTTAATCTTTCAAATTATAATGAGCGACTATAAACTAAATTATCTCGAACAACTGGAAGCCGAAAGCATTTACATCATGCGTGAAATTGCGGCTCAGTTTGAGAAACCTGCCTTGCTTTTCAGTGGCGGAAAAGATTCGATTACATTGGTTCATCTGGCGAAAAAAGCTTTTGCTCCGATGAAAATCCCTTTTCCGTTTGTGCATATCGATACGGGACACAATTTTCCGGAAGCACTGCAGTTCAGAGATTATTTTGCTGAAAGTCTGGGAGCTGAACTGATTGTAAGAAAAGTTGAAGACACGATTAAAGCTAAAAATTTAACCGAACCCAAAGGAAAATTTGCATCAAGAAACTGGTTGCAGACGCATACTTTATTAGATACAATTGAAGAATTTCAGTTTGATGCCTGTATTGGCGGAGCAAGGAGAGATGAGGAAAAAGCAAGAGCAAAAGAAAGATTTTTTTCTGTCCGTGACGAGTTCGGACAATGGGATCCAAAGTTACAGCGTCCGGAATTGTGGAATATTTACAACGGAAGAATCAACAAAGGTGAAAACGTAAGAGTTTTCCCGATTTCAAATTGGACTGAATTAGATGTTTGGAATTACATTAAAAAAGAAAATATCCAGCTTCCATCGATTTATTTTGCTCATGATCGTGATGTAATTGAATATGACGGACAATTAATTGCGGTTTCAGATTTTATTCAGATTGATGAAAATGATACGATTGTCAATAAAAAAGTACGTTATAGAACTGTTGGTGATATGACTTGCACTGCCGCCGTTGAAAGCTCTGCTGAAACTTTGGATGATGTATTAGGTGAAATCACCGCGTCCAGAATCTCCGAACGTGGCGAAACCAGAATTGACGACAAAGCAACAGAAGCCGCAATGGAAGACAGAAAAAAAGGAGGATATTTTTAAGCTGGAAGCTGGGTGAGGGAAGCTGGAAGTTTATAAAGCGAAGTTTTAAAATTAATGTTAAAATCAAATTTATTTTCACTCTCAATCTTAGCCTCAACCTTAACCTCATCCTTAACCTTAACCTAATTACCCATTACCAATTACTCATTACTAATAAAATAAACGTGGACATACTAAGATTTATCACCGCAGGAAGTGTAGACGACGGGAAAAGCACCTTGATTGGCAGACTTCTCTACGACAGCAAAAATATACTGATTGACCAGCTCGAAGCATTGGAAAAACAGTCAAAAAATAAAAACGAAAACGGGATTGATCTCGCCATTCTTACAGATGGTTTGAGAGCCGAAAGAGAGCAGGGAATTACGATTGATGTCGCTTACCGGTATTTTTCAACACCGAAAAGGAAATTCATTATTGCCGATGCACCGGGACATATTCAATACACCAGAAATATGATTACGGGAGCTTCAAATTCGCAACTGATTGTGATTCTGATTGATGCAAGACAAGGCGTGATTGAGCAGACAAGAAGGCATTCGATTATTGCCTCATTATTAAAAATGAAAAATGTCGTGGTTGCCATTAATAAAATGGATTTGGTGGATTATTCTGAAGAAATTTATAGTGACATCAAAGCACAATACGATTTAGTAGCAAAAAAACTGAAGCTGGAAAACGTCAGTTATTTTCCAATTTCTGCTTTTCATGGAGATAATATTGTTTCAAAATCTGAAAAAACAGATTGGTACAAAGGCGAACCCTTTTTAGATTTCCTTGAAAATGTTGAAATTAATGAAAAGCAGACTAATGAAAATCCCAGATTTCAGGTGCAGTATGTGATTCGTCCGCAAACGGATGAATTGCATGATTACAGAGGTTATGCGGGAGAAGTGATTTCGGGAATTTATAAAAAAGGAGACGAAATTACTGTACTTCCGCAAAATATTCAGACTAAAATTTCTAAAATTGAAACAGGAGGAAAGGAAATTGATTTTGTGTTTACCAACCAACCTGCGGTAATTCATGTTGAAGACGATATTGACATCAGTCGAGGAGATTTTTTAGTGAAAACTGATCAGCAGCCTAAAGTTGAAAATGAATTTGAAGCTGTTGTTTGCTGGCTCGATAAAAAAGAACTGAACGAAGGCAACAAATATTTCATTCAGCATAAAAGCAAAACAGTTAAAGCTATTGTGAAAGAAATCGAATACAAAATTGATGTGAACACTTTAGAACAAACTCCGATTACAGAAAGTATTAAGCTGAATGAAGTTGTGAAGTTAAGATTAAAAACTGCATCACCCTTAGTTTTTGACAGTTTTGACGACAGTAAATCAACCGGAAATGCGATTCTGATTGATGAAACGAGTAATTCGACAGTAGGAGCTGTGATGATTTTGTAATTATATTTAAACACTTGATGATATGGTGATTACTCCGAAAATCCAGTTTAGAATTAATTTGCTTTTGGTGACAATTGCAGTTCTAATTGTTGCGTTTTTTACACTTTACAGTTTAGGATATTTGGATGAACTTCAAATTGTTTTGGCGAAAGACAATTATATATTTTACTGGATGCTTTTGGTCGGAGTTTTTGCTGAAATTGTCGCAGGTTCAATGGGAATGGGTTATGGTGTGATTTGTACGACGACACTTTTATTTCTGGGAATTCCTCCTCATGCGGTAAGTGCAAGTATTCATTCTGCCGAAAGTTTTACAACGGCTGCGGGAAGTATCAGTCATATCAGATTAAAAAACGTAAGCAAGAGTTTGGTTAAAAAGTTGGCTGTTCCTGCAATTATTGGAGCAATTATTGGAGCCATTTCATTGACTTATTTAGGCGAATACTATTCAAAAATTACAAAAACGGTCATTTCTTTTTATACCTTCTATCTAGGTTTTAAAATTTTCTTGAATGCTTTTAAACCTAAGCAAAATAAATCTTTAAAGAAAAAAACAAATCTTACAAGACTCGGTGTTATTGGTGGTTTTATTGATTCATTTGCCGGTGGAGGATGGGGACCTTTGGTGACCGGAACTTTAATTAAAAATTCTTTCACCCCAAGATTTGCCGTAGGAAGTTCTACGGTTGCTAAATTTATTCTGACCATCACTGCAGCTGTCACGTTCTTTTTTACTTTAGGAATTCAGCATTGGAATATCATTTTAGGACTATTAATTGGCGGAATTATCACAGCGCCATTTTCCGCAATGCTCACCTCAAAACTTCCTGTAAAAAATATGTTTATCATCATCGGAACATTGGTCATTGTGATGAGCTCGATTACTATTTTTAAATCAATTTTTTAGTTTCGGGATAAGTGATACGGGATGCGTGCTTCGGGATTTTGTATGGAATTTTATTTTAAAAGTGATTTGAGATAAGAGAGGTGTTTTTTGTGAAAAATTTAGCAAAACTAAATTCAAATTAAAATCAAAATTAATCTACTTTTACAGCCTAAAAATAACACATGAATTTACATATTGTCGCGCTGTTCAGATTTAAAGAGAATCATCTGATGGAAGCTGTAGAATTATTTCAGACTCTGGTAAGGGAAACCAGAAAAGAGGAGGGTTGTCTTCAGTATGACCTTATCGAAGATAACGAAAACAAAGGAACTTTTTTCCTTGTAGAGCTTTGGGAAACGGTTCAGCACCACAATCATCACAACGGCACGAATCATCTTCTGGAATTTAGAAAACATGCTTCTAAAATATCTGAAGAATCCGCACAGGTTTACAAAGGGTTTAAGATTTATTAAAGAGCCAGGTTGGAAGAGCCAAGGCAAAAGTAACAAGAATCAGGTAGGAAGGGGAAAAAATCAAAGAAAAGATAGGAGAAAATTGTTTTTGATAAAGTAATTTTGCTAATCATCAATCATCCAACACCCCGCTCAAAAACAAAAGGCAGTTTCAGAAATTCTGAGACTGCCTTTTTATTAGAAAAAATAGAAAGTATTACTTTTTGATAAACTTCGACTTTACTGTTTTACCGTCCTTAGTTTCGATAAGAATGTAGTAAACTCCAGTCTGAAGTGTGCTGATGCTGAATCTGTTGTAATCTACAGTTCCTGCAGCTACTTTTGTTCCCAGTGCAGAATAGATTTCTACAGATTTTGGAGAATCTTTTCCTACAAACTGTAAAGCTGTGTTTTCTGCATTTACTGCAAATTTAATGTCGCTGTTTGATTTTGTAAAATCTGAAGTTGCCAATGAACCTAACGCATCATAGATTACATCATCTACATAAGCTGCAGCGTGATTTGTTGCTCCGCTAAATCTCCAGGCAATGTATTGCTTAGTAGAGGTTGGTACATCAAACGTAAGAATTTGAGGTGTAGTTGAACCTGCTGTTAGAGCTATTGGGCTTCCTAATGATGTAAAAGTTGTCATATCTGTGATACTTGAAACC
The DNA here is from genome assembly GCF_057180485.1 of Chryseobacterium sp. HNCC26DJ240. NCBI lineage: Bacteria > Pseudomonadati > Bacteroidota > Flavobacteriia > Flavobacteriales > Weeksellaceae > Chryseobacterium > Chryseobacterium sp. HNCC26DJ240. The sequence goes on along the minus strand of NZ_JBXUGK010000006.1, from coordinate 365,607 downwards.
ATTCCTACCTCAATTGTTGCATTTCCTAAAGAATTTGAAGAAATGTTGGTTGTAAATCTTATTTTCTTACTTCCGTCTGGAGCTACAATCTTTGGAGAAATAAGATACATGTTCGTGTTAGGAGTAGTGTTCGCATAAAACTGAACTGCAGTACTACCGTTGTTCGCAGCAGTATAAACATTGTGAGCAACAGTTGCAATTACTTTATTCCATCCGTTCTGCGGAAGTGAAGCAGGGTTTCCGGCTCCGGTAAATGCATTAAAATTTTCGTTGATTGTTCCTACTGGCGGCGTATCATACATTACATCATCAACTAAAACAGCAGCATGCTCCGCACTTCCGATAAATTTAAAAGCGATGTACTGCTTTGTAGATGAAGGTACGGTGATCGTAACCGTCTGTTCTGTTGTAGAAGTCACGTTGTATACCGGACTTATCGATGTAAACGCAGCAGTTCCTGTTGTTGAACTTTCAGAAATTAATCCTACCTGTAGAGTTCCTGAGCTACCCGTTCCACCAGTTTGAGCGTATGTAAAGGTTAACGTTTTTGTACCATCCGGTGCCACAATTTGTGGACTTACCAGATAGCCATCCACTCCCGGATAGAAAAAGCTGTAAAATTGTGCGTACTTATCAGAAGTTCCGTCAGCATAAACTCTCGGTCCTGCTGTTGATACAACCTTTGACCAGTTATTTTGAGGCCATGGTGCGCCTAATCCTGTGGTAAATGACTCAAAAGTTTCGTTGATTGTTGCAACTTGTGCGTTTGCAGATATTGCAGTGAAAACTAAAGCTCCGAAAAGTAGTTTTAATTTCATAACGTTTTTTATTATTTAGAATTATTCTACAAAAGTAAATATTTATTTTTAAACATTCTAAATAAAAAGATGACATTTGTCTTGTTTTCACACAAAATTCATATTTATGACTCCAAAAGAATCATTGATCTTGCAATCTGAAAGTACCATGGATAAAGACTTTCAGATTAGTTTTATTCACAAATTTTTGATAATGATTTTTTTTGATCAGCTGTCCTTTGGGAAAAAGTCATACCATAAATTCTCTCAATTATTTTTATCTGTTCTAAATAAACCATTATATTTGTCAAAATTTTTTTTCCACATGAAGAAGAGAGTACTGTCGATTCTGGCATTATCAGCAATTACAAGCATTTATGCTCAAGAAAAAGATTCTGCAAACCAAAAAAACATCGGTGAAGTTGTTATTACAGGACAATATATGCAGCAATCAATCAACAAATCAATCTACAAGGTTGAGGTAATTGATGCTGAAATGATCAAAAATATGGCAGTAACTACCGCTGCTGAAGTTTTAAATCAAAATCTAAATATACTTATTGAACCTAATGGGCAAACGGGTGATGCAGGAGTCAACATTATGGGTCTTGGTAGAGAATATACTAAAATTTTGATTGATAATATTCCTGTAGTTACAGATACCGGAAGTGGGAACCAGGCAGATCTAAGCAAACTGAATGTCAACAATATTGAACGCATTGAGATTGTAAAAGGTGCAATGGGAGTTGAATATGGTAATAATGCTGTAACAGGAGTAATCAATATTATCACTAAAAAAACGTATAATAAAAAAGTTAATATCAATGTTTCCCTTCAGGAGGAAACGGTGGGGAAAGACTATGATTGGTTTAAAAAAGGAAACGGAAGACATATTCAGTCTTTAAATTTAGGATACAAAATTAATGACCACTGGACGGTAACTGCTGATATTAACCATAATGATTTTCAGGGTTACAAAGGGAAATTTAACGGATACAAACATTTTTCTGAAGGTAACGACGGACTGAGAGGTTACGAATGGCTTCCTAAAGATCTTCTGACGACAAATGCAGCAATAAGATATGCGAAAAACAATACCACATTATTTTATAAGGTCAACTTTTTAAGAGAGGTGATCAACTTCAGAAGTCAGAGTGTACAGGATTTTCCTCTGGGTGGAGGAAACAGAACTTATGTGGCAAATGATGCAGATTATTTTACCAATCGTTGGATCCATCAGTTTAATATTCAGACAAAACTGGGAAGAATCAACTACATGGGAGATTTTTCTTATCAAACACAAAAAAGAGAAAAACAGGATTACAGATATGATGTTCCAAACCGAACTGAGATTTCCAGAGCTTCTAAAAACACTTACTTCGATTCTGAAATTCTTTACTCAAGAGGGATGTTCAGTAATTTCTTAAACAGTGATAAATTTAATTTTCAGTTAGGGTATGAGTTAGATAGAACAAGTGGTTTTGCGACGAATGCTCAGATCCAGTCAACCAATACTGCAGCTCTTGAAGATATCAACAGGTCAATTTTCAGCTATGCTAATTTTATTTCAGCAGAATGGAAGATTACAGAAGATTTATCAGTAAGACCGGGATACCGTCTTGCGTTGAGCGACAGATTTGATTCTCAACAGAATTATTCCTTGACAGCAAGATACAGCACTTCAGAACAGTCTGACTTGCGTGCTGTTTTTGGTTCATCAAACAGATTTCCATCATATACAGAATTATATACGTATGTAGTTGATGCCAATCACGATATCCGAGGAAATGAAAATTTAAATCCGGAAACAGGATATTCTGTCGGACTATTCTGGGATTATAAAACAAAAAATAGCAGCATCTGGAAGTTTGATGTCAATCTTTCTGCGTTGTATCTTGATGTGCAGGATAGAATTGAAAGCGTAATCATCAGCAACAGTCCTTTAAGATATACATATCTGAATGTTGATCAGTACAGATCGATGCAGTTTGGAGGCGGATTTAGTGCTAAAAGAGATAATTTCTCTTTCAACGCCGGAGTATCTTTATTAGGTATTTCACAATCGCTTACAGCGGGAAATGTAAAATCTCCTGAAGATTTCAATTACTATGCAGAAGCCAATCTTGCCGCAAATTATACGTTGCCTCAGACAAAAACATTGTTTGCTCTTTACTACAAATACACGGGTGTCCGCAAAATGTTTACCCAGGAGCAGACCGCAAATATTTCAGCAGAACCTAAATTTATTCTTGGTGAGTTGGGATCATTCAATATGTTAAATTTCACAGTCTCTCAGCCTTTGTTTAAACATTTTGAGATCAGTGCCGGTGTTAAAAATATATTGGATATAGATACAGTACGAAACTCTATTGTGCAGGGTGATGCTCACAATGCTGCTTTAGGAAACCAAAACCTTTTCTATGGCAGAAGTTATTTTGCCAGACTAAACTATAACTTTTAAAATATTGAAAATGAAAAAAATACTGTTTGGATTATTATTTGGGACGGCTTTACTAACTACATCTTGTATCAATGACAACGAAGACGCTATAGCAGTAGCACCTATCGACGGAGCTTTGGTAAATTTAAGTGTTGGCGGAGCTACACAGCCCAATCAAATCTGGTTTGATTTAAGCGAAAACCAATTCATTAAAACAAAAAGAACCGACTGGGATTTTGCTTTCTATTCAGGAAGTTCGTTTAAAGTAATTTTGAATTCATCTATTCAGATGGCAGCCACCAAAATTCCTGGTGCAACCAATATAGATGCAGTTACCACTGCTAATGTTGCAACTCTTCAGCCTTTGGTGCAGGTAGCCAGTTTCAGTGCTGCCAACGAAGCTTATATAGATGATGTTGCAGGAAATTTTCCTACAGGATACACCGCTGTCGGCGAAGTTAAATCTTTAGATTCTGATAATGGAATTTATCTTGTAAACATGGGAAAAGATGTCTACCATGGCGCTGTTGCAATTGGTGCAGTTACGTATAACGGAGATCCGAGAGGCTGGATGAAAATTCAGGTGGTAAGAGCAGGCGAAGGTTATAAAATCAAATATGCTAAACTGGATGATACCACACACAAAGAATTTACCGTTGCTAAAAATCAGTTATACAACTACAGCTTTGTTACCTTGAATCATCTTACTGCTCAACCGGCTGCACAGGTTTCTATCCAGCCGGAGAAAAAGAAATGGGATCTTTGCTTTTCAGTGGGTCTGAATATTATTCCTGGAACGGGAAGTTACATTTATGCAGATTTTATTCAACACAATAATGTCGGGAATGTCGGTGTTTATGAGGTTAAAGTTACAGCACCGGAAACCGGGGTGAATGCGTACAATAAATTTGAAGCTGCCAATATTGATCAGTCCAAATTCATCTACAACGACCAGAGGGTTTTAGGGGCCAACTGGAGATCAACCGCAGGAGTAAATGGTCCTGAAGTACTCGGAGATCGCTTTTATGTCGTAAAAGATGCAGACGGATATTATTTCAAACTGAGGTTCACAAGATTAACCAAAGCTACAAACGACAGCGAAGGACAGGCCGGAGAAAGAGGCTTCCCATCATTTGAATTCAAACCTTTGTAGTAGATTGAAAACAATTTTTCCTCCCTTTAGGGTTGGGGAAAAGAAAAATTGGTTTAAACATCAAACATCAAACACCCAACATCCAGCACCCATCATATAAACATCCAACAATTCAAATAAAAATGAAAAAATTCATATTAGCAGCATCCATGCTCATCGCAGTCTACTCCTGCAAAAAAGAAGACACAAAATCAACAGAAAACAACACCGAAGCAAAAGCTGAAGCTCCGAAAACCAACCATAAAATTGTAACCTTAAACGGCGGAATTACAGAAATCGTTGCCGCTTTGGGTCACGAAAAAGAAATCGTTGCAACTGATGTTACCAGCACTTATCCGGAAGGTTTAAAAACTTCTGCTGAAAATTTAGGTCACGTAAGATCAATCACAATCGAGCCGATTATGGCTGTTTCTCCAACTTTGATTTTAGCTTCAGACAAAGACATTAACCCTGATTTAATGGGTAAAATAAAATCTTCAGGCATCAAAACTGAAACGTTCAAGCAGGAATATTCTGTGGAAGGAACAAAAAAATTAATCGCTGACGTAGCAAAAGCCATCGGAAATAATGATTATCAGCAATTAAATGATAAAATTGATTCAGATTTAGCACAGGTTCAGACGCTGACTAAAAAACCAAAAGTTCTTTTCATCTACGCAAGAGGAAATATGATGATGGTTTCAGGTAGAAACACACCGATGGCAGCATTGATCGGAATTGCAGGCGGTGAAAACGCAGTGAATGATTTTGAAGATTTCAAACCGTTAACTCCGGAAGCGGTAGTTAAAGCAAATCCTGACATATTGTTCTTATTCTCAAGCGGACTGGAAAGCTCCGGAGGAATCGAAGGTGTTTTGAAAGCTCCTGGAGTTGCACAAACCAACGCCGGAAAAAACAAAAAAGTGATTGCTATGGATGGAGGCCTTATTTCAGGTTTCGGACCAAGACTGGGAGAGGCTGCAGTTTCATTAAACAAACTTCTAATTGAAAACGCAAAGTAAACTATATTTTTACATCACACTAAGTACCATACTGCTCGCCTTGATAGCAGTATGGTCTCTTAATATTGGCGTGTACGATTTTGGAGGAAAATCTGCCTTTGAAATTTTATTAAAAGTGATAAAAGGCGATTCCGACTTATCTTTGAGCGACAGATATGTGGTTTGGGATGTTCGGGCATCACGGATTATCATGGCCATTTTAGTGGGAAGTCTTTTGGCTGTTTCAGGTACAACTTTACAGGGTTTGTTTAAAAATCCTCTGGCAACGGGAGAGGCGATTGGTTTAACTTCGGGAGCGACTTTGCTTGCGGCAATTGCAATTGTTTTAGGAGGATATTTCAGACAGTATCTTCCTGAGATGATTCAGTTTTCGCTTACAGGAATTGCAGCGTTCTTCGGGGCTTTGGGAGCCATGTTGCTGGTGTACAGAATATCTACCAGTGAAGGTAAGACCAATGTTGTCATGATGCTTTTGAGCGGTGTTGCAATCACATCCATCGGGTTTTCAATTACCGGATTTCTGATTTATATTTCAAAAGACGAGCAGCTCAGAGACCTTACTTTCTGGAATATGGGAAGTCTTGCAGGTGCCACATGGATGAAAAATTTGATTCTCGCACTGGTTCTCACTGTTTCCTACATTATTTTACTCCCTCAGGGAAAAGCTCTGAATGCAATGCTTTTAGGCGAAAAAGATGCTCAGCATTTGGGAATTAATGTGGAGAGATTAAAAAAACAGATTATCATCATTACTTCTTTAATGATCGGAACCTGCGTTGCTTTTTCAGGAACGATCGGTTTCGTAGGGCTTATTGTTCCCTACATTTTAAGGCTTTTATTCAAATCAAATTATACCTTCATTCTGCCTTTATCAGCGGTTTTGGGAAGTATTTTGCTTTTAATTGCCGATACCATCAGCAGAAGTATTGTTGCACCTTCAGAATTACCGATCGGGATTTTAACTTCGTTAATCGGAGGTCCTATTTTCATCGCTATTTTAATGAAATTTAAAAAGTCAATCTAATGATTAAGGCACAGCAGATCAGTTATAAACACAAAGAATTTCATATTCTGAATAATGTGGATGTGTCTTTAGGCTTTGGTGAATTTTTAGCCATCGTCGGTCCCAACGGAGCCGGAAAATCAAGCCTTCTGAGTGTTTTGGCTAATGAAGTGAAAAGTGCACAGGAGATTTTATTTAAAGATAAAAACATCACCGACTGGAAAATTACTGAGCTTTCTAAACATAAAGCGAAATTCTCCCAGCACAATTCAAACGACATTCCTCTGGAAGTAAAAGATGTTGTGATGATGGGGCGTTATCCCTATTTTGATGCCCAGCCGAAAGAGGAAGATCTTCAGGCAACAGACCAAATGATGCATCACACGGACGTATACCATTTAAAAGACAGAGAATACAACACTTTGTCCGGCGGCGAAAAACAGCGTGTTCATTTGTCGAGAGTTTTGGCTCAGCTGCAAAATGAAATCACCCAAAAACTTCTTTTTCTTGATGAACCTTTGAATAATCTGGATGTAAAACATCAGTATAAAGCGTTGGAGATCATTAAAAATTTCACTCAGAATGAAAATTCAGCAGTGGTTGTTCTTCATGATTTAAATTTAGCGGCTCAGTACGCAGACAAAATTTTATTGATGAAATCCGGAAAAGTAGCAGCCTACGGAACGCCCGAAGAAGTTTTCACAGCAGAAAATATCAGCGAAGCGTACAATTTTCCCTGTACCATTTGTGACCACCCAATCACCAGCAACCCTATGATTATTTTTGGATAATATGGAAGACAAAGATTTAAAAATATTAGCACAGAATCTCGCTAATCCGGAAGGCGAAACTGGTTTGAAAGTAGCCGAAATGATGAATGCCACCAACATCGGAATGACGGTTGAAAGTATACAAACACTTCTAATTGAAGATGGCGAAAGTATTCTCGAAATCGGCCACGGCAATGCCGCTCATGTAAAAAGTATTTTAAATTTGGCAAAAGATTTAAAATATACAGGAATAGATATTTCTGAAACCATGCACAATGAAGCCAGAAGATTAAATGATGAATTTAAAGATCAGGCGGAATTTGTATTGTATGAAGGAACGAAACTGCCTTTCGAAGATCAGACTTTCGACAAAATATTTACCGTCAACACAGCCTATTTCTGGAAACAGCCTGTAGATTATTTAAATGAAATTTACCGGGTTTTAAAAGACAGCGGAACCTTTGTTCTTACGTTCGGCCAGCGTGATTTTATGGAAACTCTGCCTTTCACGCAGTATGATTTTAAACTCTACAACTCCGATGAAATGGAAGAAACGGTTGCTAAAAGTCATTTCAAAAGAATGAAAATTTCAGAAAAAGAAGAGCAGGTAAAAAGTAAAGCAGGCGGCGAAACCGTTACAAGATTATACACAGTTTTAACAATCAAAAAATAAATAAATGAGCACTTTAGTTAACGAATTAAAAGAAAAATGGGAAGCTCTGAAAGCTGAAAACCCACATTTAAGAATAAGAAATGCAGCAGATCAGTTAGGCGTAAGCGAAGCTGAATTATTGGCAACCAACGTTGGAGAAGGCGTTACCGTTTTAAAACCTGAATTTGCAAACATCTTAACCGAAGTTGAGCAGCTAGGAAAAGTAATGGCTTTAACGAGAAACGACGAATGTGTTCACGAAAGAAAAGGCGTTTACAAAAACGGAGATTTCAGCAGCCCGCACGCGCAGCTTTTCGTGAATGAAGATATCGACTTGAGAATTTTCCAGAACCACTGGAAATCTGCTTTCGGAGTAGTGGAAGGCGACAGAAAAAGTCTTCAGTTTTTCGGAAAAGACGGTTTGGCTCTGCACAAAATCTATTTAACGAAAGACAGCAATGCTGAAGCTTTCGATACAATCGTTGAGAAATTTAAAGCGGATGATCAAAATGCTGCTTTGGAATTTGAAAATGTTGCTCCAAAAGCAGAAGAAAAAGCAGATTCTGAAATTGATGTGGTAGGTTTCCAAAAGTCATGGACAGAATTAAAAGATACCCACGATTTCTTTATGATGACCAGAAAATACGGTGTTTCAAGAACTCAGGCTTTGAGACTGGCTCCGGAAGGTTATGCCAAGAAAATCGACAATTCAAAAGTGGTCAACGTTCTTGAAGAAGCTTCTGAAAAGAGCTTACCCATCATGATTTTCGTTGGAAACAGAGGGATTATCCAGATCCACACCGGTGAAGTAAAGAAAACAATGTGGCACCAGCAATGGTTCAACGTGATGGATCCTGACTTCAATTTACACCTTGATGTAACTAAAATCGCTGAAGCATGGATTGTAAAAAAACCAACCGAAGACGGCGAAGTAACCGCAATCGAAGTATTCAATAAAGAAGGAGATTTCATCGTACAGTTCTTCGGAAAAAGAAAACCGGGAATCCCTGAACTGCAGGAGTGGAAAGACCTTGTAGCAGGCTTGGAAAACTAAAAAGTTAGATTAATTGATAGGGTCGTTTTGTTTTTGCAAGGCGGCCTTTTTGATTTTAAATTGTAAATTTGTCTACCTTCGAAACAATATTTCCACATAGTTTGTCATCCCGTAGGGATCTAAGCAGAATTATTAGAGATTAAATTGGAAAGATTTGTGTCTAGATTCCTACGGAATGACAAACATTCTAGTAATAAAAACTGTAAAAAAATAACAATGAAAAGTATATTCTCTTTATTTCTAATGGTCATTTTATGTTCATTTAATGCGCAGAGCTTCAAACCCTACCAATTCTACGACAAAAAAGGAAAGGAAATAAAATCCGAAAAGCTGGTTAAAGAATTAGCTGAATATGACGTCGTTTTCTTTGGCGAAAACCACAACAATTCCATCAACCACTGGCTTCAGCTCAAAATTACCGAAGCCTTATTTGAAAAGAAAAATGGACAGTTAATTCTCGGCGCGGAAATGTTTGAAAGAGATAATCAGTCTCAGTTGGATCAGTATCTAAACGGAAAATTTGATGCGAAAACATTCAAGGACTCCGCAAGATTGTGGAATAATTATGCTACAGATTACAAACCTTTGGTAGATTTTGCGAAAGACAAAAAACTTAAATTCATCGCCACCAATGTTCCAAGAAAATACGCTTCCCAAACCTCAAAGGAAGGTCTTGAATCGTTAAACAGATTATCAGCAAAAGAAAAAACCTATATTGCTCAGCTTCCAATAAAAGTCACTCTCGAAACTCCTGGTTATCCTGAAATGAAAACCATGATGGGCGACCACGCCGACGAAATGAAAGTAATGAATTTCGTCTCAGCCCAAGCCATCAAAGACGCAACGATGGCTGAATCAATTTTAAAAAACTTCCAGTCCGGAAAAACATTCATCCACTACAACGGAAATTACCACAGCAAAGAATTTGGCGGCATCTACTGGTACATCAAACAGAAAAACCCAAACCTTAAAATGGCCGTAATCTCAGTCTTCGAATCAGAAGACCCGGAATTAAAAGTTCCCACGAAAGATTATATCCCAACAGATTTCAATCTTATCATTCCGGAAGATATGACGAAAACTTATTAGAAAGAGCCAGGTAAAAAGTAAAAGGAGCCAAGTTTTAATGTCACGCTGATTATGGAAATTTCGCAGATTTTTTCTGCTTAATTTGTTGAATCTGCGAGAAGAATTTATACACATTGTTTGTCATCCTGAAAGGATCAGAACTCTTAGATTTCCCATCGAATGACAATTACTTTGTTTAAAAAAACATTAATATCTTTGCTCAACATTCCACCAAAATGAAAAAAATCTCTCTGCTCTTCGTTCTGCTGATCAGTTTTATCAACGCCCAGAAATTCACTCCTGATGAACTGAAAATCATCAATCAAGGCGACATAACAATAGCTTTACCTATTTACCAGACTACAGAAGATCATCAGCATCAAACATTACTGAGCATTTCCGCCGACATCGATCCGCTTGATAAAAATACATCGGTTTTGGTCAGCAGAATGAAAGCGTCGCTTCAATCCACCGACGGTGGAGTAGGCATTGCCGCACCTCAAGTGGGAATCAACAGAAAAGTAATCTGGGTACAGCGCTTCGACAAAGAAGGCGAACCGTTGGAGTACTTCCTGAATCCTGTCATCACATGGAAATCCGAATTTCAGAATCTCGGTCCCGAGGGCGATCTTTCCATCCCCGATTTTCACGGTCAGTTTTACCGAAGCAAAGTCATTCAGCTGCAATATGTTGATTTAAAAGGTCAGAAATATACCGAAATAGTTGAAGGTTTCACAGCCGTCATCTTCCAGCACGAAATCGACCATCTTTTCGGAATTTTAATTTCGGATAAAAATGAGAAAGAAAAGAATGATGCTTATTTGAAAGTGGATGCGTTTAAAAGGAGTGATGCTGTAAAAAGATAATTTTTCTAACAAATCATTACTTAAATTAAAATATTCCTTAAGAAGGGTTAACCACGATTTTTTATACTTGTCTTTCAGTCTAAATTTTTCACCTTCAATAAAGTCGACAGGAAATACAGGACTTTTTATGCCAAATGATCCAGTTCCTCCATTATTGTAGTAAAATTCGTTTTCATCATCCGAATAACGACCGGCACAATCTAAGCTGAAAATTGTTTTGTTTTTATGTACACATTCTACAGAGATATCAATCCAAACAGGAACTTTGTTTTTTCTGCACAGAAGTTCCACAACTTGTTTTTCGTCGATCAACTTTATCTTTTTTCCACTATCTTCAGGATATATATCAAATTGTGTTTGTGCGGGTTCGTCATAGGAATCATTTAAATTTACAGAATACAAAAAAGTAGCTGGAAGATCATTAAGCACATAATTCTTTGCAAAATCGTATGAAGAGATTGAACATTTCCGTAACAATTGTAAAAATACATCTTTTGTCATACTAACATTTTTCTATGAAATAGTATATGTGAAATATTATTCAGATATTTCCGTCTTACTTCCATACAAACTCGTCCTGTAATTAATCCCCCAATTCGCCACTTCATCAATAATCGGAGCCAAAGTTTTGCCAAATTCCGTGATTTCGTATTCTACAGTTACAGGTTTTGTGTCGAGAACTTCTCTTGTAATTAGATGGTTCATCTCCAGATCCTGAAGTTCTTTTGAAAGCATTTTTGCGCCAATTCCATCCACTTCACGGAGCAGATCCATAAATCTCATCTTATTACTCTGCAAAAGCGTCCCCACAATATGGAATTTCCATTTGCCTGAAAGCAGTTCTACAGTATCTTTTATTGCATTCATGCGATGCTTGCAGATAGCGTTATTGTTTACGGTTGATGTTTTTTTCATATTGTTTTTATTTAGGGTTCAAAGATACAAATTTTCAGATAGGTAGTTTCTTCGAGGAAACCGGTTTCCAAAATGAAACTCATGGTATTTTAGAATTTTCATTGTCTTAGATTTGCTGAAGTAAGAGAATTTCTAATGAGATTTTATAGAAATTTGATCATCTGTAGCCTGAGCATCCTGTCTTTGTCCTGCAGCGGTCAGACCGACAAAAAAAAGAATAAGAAAATGAGTACACAGACAAACAACCCACTTCTTTGCGACCCTGAAACAGGAGTTTGTGGAGTTTCGGGAAGTGAAGAAAACGGTTCAGTAACTATTGATACAACCGAAAAATCTGTCAAAGTAATCTATTTTACAGACCCAATCTGTTCATCCTGCTGGGGAATCGAGCCTCAGTTGAGAAAAATGAAACTCGAATACGGAAAAGAAATCGATGTAGAATACCACATGGGCGGACTTCTGCCAGACTGGAGCTACAACAGCGGAGGCATCAGCAAGCCGTCTGATGTTGCCCAACATTGGGACGAAGTAAGCGGTTACTACGACATGCCGATTGATGGCGATGTATGGTTGCAGGATCCATTGGATTCTTCTTATCCACCGTCGATTGCCTTCAAAGCAGCGCAGTTGCAGAGTGAAGAAAAAGCGATACTTTTTATGAGAGAACTGAGAGAATTGGTTTTCCTGAAAAAGAAGAATATCGCCAAATGGCAAAATATGACTTTGGCTGCTGAAAAAGTGGGTCTTGATGTGAAACAGTTAAAATCAGATTTTGAAGGTAAAGCAAAAACTTTATTTGAAGATGATCTTAAAATGGCGAGAGAATTGGGTGTAAGAGGTTTTCCTACAATCTTTTTCGTGAATAATAAAGGCGAAAAACAAATGGTTTACGGTTCAAAACCTTATCCTTTTTACGAAACTGCAATTCTTACAGTTAATCCAAAAGCTGAAAAGTCAGAATTTGCAAAAGACTGGGAATCTTTATTTAAAAAATACAGCTCATTAACTGCAAAAGAGTTTACAGAACTTTCCGGAAACGGAAGAAAAGACAGCGAAAATATGCTGAACGACCTGACTTCACAGGGGAAACTGGAGAAGACAACCACAAAAAACGGTTCGATGTGGACCATAAAATAGACCAAACATTTTATTTATATACTTACTAAAAAACATTTCTTTTTTAACGTCGCAGTTTTTCTGCGGCGTTTTTTTATCTAAAAATGTACTTAGTGCACTTTAGCATATCTGAAAACCTTTTGTGTCATTATTTTTACCACAATGAGCACAAAGGTTTTTCACTAAGTTTACAAATTTCCAGTGTTCCTTGTGAGATCCTAGTGCTCTTTGTGGTTAAATGCGCAAAGCCTTTTCGGATATAAGAACACGCCTGAAGTTTTGCACTTACTACGTTGAAAAAATCAAAATATACTTCATCTTTTCACTTAAAATTCCGCCAGTTGAAGTTTTTTAAACCTCTTTCAATTCTCATCAAAAAATCTTACTTTTGCATATCTATAAAAAAGTAAAAGTAAAGAATGAATTCCTACAAAAATCCTTTGGAAGAACGCTATTCAAGCGAAGAGATGTTGTTTAATTTTTCTCACAACAACAAATTCCAGAACTGGAGAAAGCTTTGGATCGCGTTGGCTGAGATTGAAAAAGACTTGGGTCTTGACATCACAGACGAGCAAATTGCAGAGTTGAAGGCCAATGTCGACAATATCGATTACGATAAAGCTGCTGAATACGAGAAGAAATTCCGTCATGATGTGATGGCTCACGTTCACGCTTATGGTGATGTGGCGCCTTCTGCAAAAGGAATTATTCACTTGGGAGCTACTTCGGCGTTTGTAGGAGACAATACAGATTTAATTCAAATCCGTGACGGACTTTTGATTTTAAAGAAAAAGTTGGTCAACGTAATGAAAAATCTTTCTGATTTTGCCATTCAATATAAAGATTTACCGACTTTAGGTTTCACGCACTTCCAACCGGCTCAGTTAACAACTGTCGGGAAAAGAGCAACACTTTGGTTACAGAGTTTGGTTCTTGACATCGAAGAATTGGATTTCTTTTTAGAAACATTAAGATTCAGAGGGGTAAAAGGAACAACAGGAACTGCAGCAAGTTTCCTTGAGCTTTTCAACGGAGATTATTCTAAAGTAAAACATTTGGATAAGGAATTGTCAAAAAGATTTGGTTTTGAGAAAGTTTTCGGAGTTTCCGGACAGACTTACGACAGAAAGATCGATGCTAAAGTGGTAGCTTTATTGGGAAATATCGCTCAATCTGCACATAAATTTACAAACGATTTACGTCTTCTTCAAAATCTTAAAGAAATTGAAGAACCATTCGAGAAAAACCAAATCGGTTCATCTGCAATGGCTTACAAGCGTAATCCAATGAGAAGTGAAAGAATCGGAGCACTCGCAAAATACGTGATGTCTTTGACGACGAGTTCTGCAATGGTCGCTTCAACACAATGGTTTGAAAGAACTTTGGATGATTCTGCTAACAAAAGATTGACGATTCCACAGGCGTTTTTAGCGGTTGATGCAATTCTATTAATCTGGAACAACATCATGAACGGAATTGTTGTTTATCCAAACAGAATCAATAAACATATTATGGAAGAACTTCCTTTTATGGCGACTGAGTACATCATCATGGAAGAAGTGAAAGCTGGTGGTGACCGTCAGGAAATCCACGAAGTAATCAGAGTTCACTCTATGGAAGCTTCCAAGCAGGTAAAAGAAGAAGGAAAAGAAAACGATTTGATCGAAAGAATCTTAAACGATAATTCGTTGAAATTAGACAAATCAAAATTAAAAGAAGTTCTTGACCCTAAAAACTTCATCGGTTTTGCACCCATTCAGACGGAAGAATTCATTGCTAATGAAGTTCAGCCAATTATCGATGCAAACAAAGAGCTGATTGGCTTGGAGGCTGATCTTAAAGTATAATTGATATGCAGTCTTTTGGGCTGCATTTTTTTTATTAAATTAATTATGATGAAAAAAATACTTTTTTTATTTTTCCTGAGTTTTATTTCCGTTAAAACTTTTGCTCAGATTAAGTCATCTGATTTAAAAGATTTTCAACTGACAAAACAAGAACATGAAGAGTTTAAAAATTATTTAATTTCAAAAAACTTAAAACTAAAAGATACGGTTTTTATTAAGTACGATTTTAAAAATGAAGACTGTTGGGATCGGTTGGATGAAATGGATAGTGATCATGTGAACAATGTTTTGAAAGGTTTTCAGGATCATGTTTTAAATTTCAACGAGACATTTCAGACAGCTGTGGCTTATAATTTTAGACAACCAGGCAAAAGCTTCAACAAATTAAAGCTGTGGGATAAATCTATTATTATTGATGAGAAGGAAGTACTTAAAAGAATTATTTTCAAAAAGAAAAGACAGTGTGGATGTTCTGCTGTTATTCTCGCTGACGGTTCATACTTGCTTTATGAAAGAGATCCGCATTTTGAAATTTTAAGTTTACATCATAATTATTCGGGAAAGAAATTTTAAAAATATCTTTCATTATTGAAAATATAATATTTAATATATAAAATCTGACATCTAATGTCTCAAAACAAAAGAATTTTCGTAGAAAAAAGAGGAATTTTCGATGTAGAAAGTCCAAAAATTTTTGATGAAGTAAAAGCGGTGGTGCCGTCTATCCAAAGCGTAAAAGTGTATAACGTTTACGATATTTTTGGATTAAACGACGGTGAATTCGAAAAAGTGGTCAACAGTACTTTCGTAGATCCGGTTACTGATATTTTAATCGAAGAAAATCCTGCACAAGGAACTCATTTCGCATTAGAATTCTTACCTGGACAATACGATCAGCGTGCAGATTCTGCACAGCAGTGTATTGCTTTACTGACTGAGAATGAGAAGTCTAAAGTAAGAAGCGGTAAACTCATCGAGTTCGAAGGTGTTTCTGAATCTGACTTAGTTAAGATCAAAGACCTTTTGATCAATAAAGTAGAATCTCAGGAGAAAGATTTATCAACTTTAAATATTCCTGCGGAAGAAACACCGTCAAAAGTAATTGTTCACCAAGGTTTTATCAATTTTGATGATGCTCAGCTGGAAGAATTCTTTAACAATCACGGTTTTGCTTTAGGTTTGGATGATTTAAAATTCATTCAGGAATATTTTAAAACTGAACAGAGAAATCCTACGGAAACTGAACTTAAAGTTTTAGACACGTATTGGAGCGACCACTGTCGTCACACAACATTTGAAACAGAACTGTCAAATATTGAGTTTGAAGGACAGTTTAAACATACATTGGAAACTATTTTCAATGACTATATCGAAAAAAGAAAATTCTTAGGACGCGAATTGAAACCTATTTCTTTAATGGATTTGGCAACAGTTTGCGGAAGATATTTCCATAAAACAGGCAACCTGGAGAACTTGGTGGTTTCTGATGAAATCAATGCTTGTACCATCCAAATCGAAGCTGAGTACGATGGTAAAAAAGAACCGTGGTATTTATTATTTAAAAACGAAACACACAATCACCCAACGGAAATTGAACCTTTTGGTGGTGCTTCTACGTGTTTAGGTGGTGCCATCAGAGATCCTTTGTCTGGACGTTCTTTCGTTTTCCAGGCGATGAGATTAACGGGAGCTGCAGATGTTTTGGAATCAGTAGATCAGACTTTACCGGGTAAATTACCTCAAAAAACAATCACAAAACAGGCTGCAAACGGATATTCTTCTTATGGTAACCAAATCGGTTTGGCAACTACAATGGTTTCTGAGATTTACGATGAAGGCTACAAAGCAAAAAGAATGGAAGTTGGTTTCGTTGCCGGAGCCGTTCCTGTGGATTGGGTGAGACGTGAAAAGCCTGAAGCTGGCGACTCAATCATTATTTTAGGAGGTGCAACAGGTCGTGACGGTGTTGGTGGAGCAAGCGGAAGTTCGAAGGAACAGGATGAAACTTCAATACACACGATGAGTTCTGAAGTTCAGAAAGGAAATGCCGTTGAAGAACGTAAAATCCAAAGATTATTCAGAAATCCTGAAGTGACGAGATTGATCAAAAAATCGAATGACTTTGGAGCGGGTGGAGTTTCCGTTGCTATCGGTGAAATTGCTGATTCTTTGGAAGTTAATTTAGATGTTTTACCTTTAAAATATGAAGGTTTGAACGGAACTGAACTTGCTATTTCTGAATCTCAGGAAAGGATGGCGGTTGTGGTTGAACCAAAAGATAAAGAGCAGTTCATCAAGTTCTGTGAAGCTGAAAACATTGTGGCTGTAGAAGTTGCGAAAGTTACAGATTCCGGCAGAATGCAGATGTTCTGGAAAGGCGATAAAATTGTTGACCTTTCAAGAGAATTTTTGGATACAAACGGTTGTTCTAAAAGTCAGGAAGTTAAGATCACGCATCTTAATGAATTGAAAGAAGAAGCACAGACTTTTAACGAAGAGAATTTCTTAAAAATTTTAAGCGATAAAAATGTTGCTTCTCAAAAAGGTTTGTTGGAAATGTTCGATTCATCGATTGGTGCGACTACGGTTGCGATGCCTCTAGGTGGAAAATATCAGCAGACTTTGATGGAAGGAAGCGCTCAAACGTTACCTATTTTAGGAGCAAAAGACATCGAAACGGTTTCTTTGGCAAGTTGGGGATTTGATGCTGAAATTTCAAAGCAAAACTCATTGTTGGGAGCTTCTTATGCGGTTGTAGAAAGTGTTGCCAAAATCGTTGCGATGGGTGGCGATTATAAAAATATCAGATTCAGTTTTCAGGAATATTTTGAGAAATTGGGTCAGGATCCTGAAAAATGGGGCAAGCCTTTAGCATCTCTTTTAGGAGCTTATGATGCCCAAATTAACTTCGGTTTAGCAGCGATTGGAGGTAAAGATTCTATGAGTGGAACGTATCAGGATTTGAATGTTCCGCCAACGTTGATTTCATTCGCTTGTGCCAACGGAGAAAAGAAAAATGTGATCTCTCCGGAATTTAAACAGGCAGGAAATAAACTGTATTTCTTCAATCATATTCCACAGGAAAACGGACTTCCAAACTATGAAAATCTGAAGACAGTTTTCGAATTGATTTTAGAAAATATCAAAGCTGGAAAAATTGTTTCAGTGAAGACTGTGAAAGAAGGTGGTGTTGCAGTTGCCTTAGCCAAGATGAGTTTCGGAAACAGATTGGGAGCTGAAACAAATATCGTTGATGAGAACGTTTTATTAGCTAAAAATATCGGAAGTTTAATCATTGAATCGACTGAAGAATTAAGTTCTGTTGATCTTCAACTAATCGGTGAAGTTGAAAATTCAAATTTGCTAAAAATCAGTGATTTGAATTTTGAAATCGAAAAATTACTTGAAGTCAATACGAAAACTTTTGAGGGCCTTTTCTCAACGGTTGAAAAAGAAAAAATAACGGTTGAATTAGATTCAAAATTGAACTCAATCAACCCAAGAAATATCATCATTAAGAAACACGGACTGGCGAAACCAAGAGTTTTTGCACCGGTTTTCCCAGGAACAAATTGTGAATACGATACGCTGAATGCATTCCAAAAAGAAGGTGCAATTGTCAGCAGTTTACCTCTGATTAATATCAATCATCAGTTGCTTGATGAAAGTATCGATGCGTGGGTAGAAGAAATTAAACAGTCGCAGATTTTAGCATTCTCCGGAGGGTTTTCTGCGGGTGATGAACCGGACGGTTCAGCTAAGTTTATCGTGAATGTTTTGAAGAATGAAAAGATGAGAAATGCCGTTCACGAATTACTCGACAGAGACGGAATGATCATCGGAATCTGTAACGGTTTTCAGGCTTTGGTAAAATCAGGATTATTGCCGTACGGAAGAATTAAGGATTTGGATGAAAATTCTCCAACTTTAGCTCACAATGCAATCAGAAGACATATTTCTCAAATGGTGAATGTGAAAGTATTAAATGACGAATCTCCTTGGTTGAAAGGAATGAAAGATCAGGTTTTCACGATTCCTATTTCTCACGGTGAAGGTCGTTTCATGGCTTCAGAAACTGAAATTCAGAAGTTGTATGAAAACGGACAGATTGCTACTCAATATTTAGATTTAGAAGGAAACATCGCTCACGGAATGCCATTTAATCCAAACAACTCATTGTTCGGAATTGAAGGAATCACAAGTCCGGATGGAAAAATTTTCGGTAGAATGGGGCACCCTGAACGTTTTGCTAAAGGTTTGATGAAAAATATTCCAACAGCGAATTATCACAATATCTTTAAAAACGGAGTGGAGTATTTTAAATAGCAGAAATTAAAATTCAGTATAAAAAAAGGATTCGGATACAAAAATATTCGAATCCTTTTTATTTTCCTGAGGAATCTTAAATTTTATATTAAATAGTTTATTTTCAATGCAATACTTGTTTATTTTTTTTTACTAATTTTAAACAAATTAAAAGCTAGATCATGATAAAAAACTACTACTTCCTATTGTTTTCATTGTTTACAATGATTTTTTCTAAGGCTCAATCCGGAAATGCACTGGATTTTGATGGCTCAAATGACTATGTTACTTGTGGTGTACCCTCAATGTTTAATAATGTTGCTAGTCAGGATTTTACGGTTGAAGCAAGGATAAAGCCTACTGCTTTTCCAATCAGCCGTGTATTTTTTATGCAGACAACAAATTCTAATTATGTCACTATTTTAATAAGTGCTTCAGGAAATCTTTATGCTTATATAAGTGGAACCAATAATTTTACCACTGGCAGTACACTTACTTTGAATGCTTGGAATCATATAGCTGTTACAAGATCCTCGACCAGTAACACGACGGCGATTTACCTTAATGGTATTGCACAAACTCTTTCAGACGGTGGTACTACCTCTACAGGAACTCAAAATGTAATGACGCTTGGATCAAGAACAGATGGAGCACAGCCTTTTAAAGGAACTATTGATGAATTCAGAATTTGGAATACGGTAAGAACTCAATCTCAAATAGCTTCTAACATGAATAGTCCTTTGGTTTTACCACAGGTAGGACTCGTTTCATACTACAAATTTGATCAGGGAATAGCCAATGGAAACAACCCGACTGTCACCACCGCTAATGATGAACTTAACACAGCAAACGGTACATTGTTGAATTTTGCTTTATCGGGTACTACTTCCAATTGGGTTGGAAACAGTACTTTATCAGTGAAAGATGCTCTCAGCAATTCAGATTTTTCAGTAGCGCCAAATCCGGCAGAAAATGAAATTAAGATTTTAGGATTAAAGAAGAAAGCTGTTTTCACAATTTTCAACAGTTCAGGACAGTTTATTAAAACAGGTAATGTTAATCAGAATAATAACATAGTCAGAGTTTCGGAATTAAATTCCGGAATTTATTTTATTCTTATTGATAATGAAAGGATAAAGTTTATTAAAAAATAATTTTCTGAAATTTAAAAAGTAAACAAATTGGTTTTTCTACTTAAATTTGAATATTGTGAAAATGAGTAATAAAAGTCACCATAAAAGAATGACTGTCATCAGTGGCAGTCATTTTTCAAATTTAGAAGGTTTTTATGAAGAGGTCTCTCAACTTTTTATGAAAGATGAAGATTGGAAAATCGGAACTTTGGATGGTTTTGATGATATTTTGTATGGGATCAATTCAGATATAACTTGGAAAGATTCTCAGAAATCAAAAATAGATTTAGGTTTTGATTTGACTAAAGAATTTTATCAAAACAAGATCAAAATTGGAAAACCATTTAATATAGAATTGATTCAACAGAAATTAGATTATTTAATTGCAGGAAAAGGACAAACCATTTTTGAAATTCTGGTTGAGATTATAGAGTCACATCAAAATATACAGTTGGTTTTAGACTGATAAAGTTTAAATTTGATTCAATGGAAAACAAAGTAAAAACACTTCGCGAACAAAAGAATCTGACTCAGGCTGAATTGGCTGAAAATTCCGGACTTTCTTTAAGAACAATCCAGAGAATCGAGTCGGGGAGTGTGATGAAAGGGTTTACTCTGAAAGCAATTGCAAAAACTTTGAATACTGAACTTGAAGAATTATTTTTCACTGAAGAAAAAAGTATTAGCGTTGAACGTGCAAAACTGATTAACTTCTCAGCTTTATGCGGATTGATAATTCCGTTTGGCGGGGTAATTTTTCCTTTAATTCTTACCTTAAAAACAAAAGATGAAACCAATAGGATGTTGGGAATAGAGATTGTGAGTTTTCAGATTGTCTTGGCTGTTTTTATTTCCGTTTTGTTAATTATTACACCATTTCTTCAGAAACTTCTATCAATTAAATTCCCTCTTTTTATTATTGTTTTATTACTCTTTATACTCACAAAATTGCTTGTCATTCTAAAAAACGGAGTCAGTTTGAGTAAAAATAGAGACCTGGTTATCAGGTTGAAAAACAGTGTTTTGTAATCTGTTTTGTGAAACTGTCGTAAAAATGTCGCCTGTTTTTTTCGTTTGGAAATGATTTTTAAAGCTAATCTTGCCGAAAAAAATATAATGAAACTTTTTAAACGAATTGCCCTTACTTTTTTGATTCTTTTAATCTTGATTTTATCCGGTGGATATTTCTATTTCAATCAAAAATTTACACCTGAAGAAAATTATTTAAACATAAAAAATGAAAGTGGTAATATTCCTGTAATCTGGTTGGGAAGTGATAAGAATGTGATGTTGTTGCCAATTCATTTTCAAGGTAATTCCGAAACTTATTATTTACAGTTTGATACAGGTTCTCCGTACACTCAGTTCTATTTTAATTCCATTAAAAATATAAAGGAAATTTCTGTAAAAAATGAAAGAGCTCAAGCTGTAATTCATATTGGAAACACCGAAATTTCGTCAAATCAGTTTAAGATTTTTAAAAATAAAAAATCGGATAATGATTCTATAAAAATTATTGGAACTTTAGGTGCAGATGTTTTGGAGGATAGAAAAACGATGATTGATTTCAGGAATGATTTTGTGTTTTTGAATATTTCTGATATTCCAAAAGCATTTAAGTCTAATCTGATCGATTTTAAATTTAATAAAAGAAAAATTGTTATTTCAGGAGTCTTGAAAGGCAAGGAAAGGAAATTTCTTTATGATTCCGGAACGAGCGCTTACGAATTTCTTACCTACAAAGAAGAATGGGAAAAATTGAAATTGAAAAATGCTGAAGTGAAAACTGAAAATGCAAAATCCTGGAATCGTGTTTTGACGACATTTACAACCGAATGTAATGAGAGTATAAAGTTTGAAAATATTGAGATTCCTGTTCAGGAAATTACTTATGTAGAAGGTCTCTCCGACGCACAGTTCTTATTAATGAAATTCACAGGAATGTCTGGAATGATTGGTAATAAAATCTTCCTCAATCACTGTATTTTTATTGACGGAAAAAATAGAAAGCTTGGTTTTAATTAAATATTGAAAATATACTTCCAATACACCAAAATTCCGACAATTAAAGACAGGATTGCCATTAAAATCACTGCTCCTGCAGAAATATCTTTAATAAAACCAATCTGTTTATTGAATTCGGGTTGGATAAAGTCACATATTTTTTCGATGGCAGTATTAAAAATTTCAGCAGACAAAACTCCAAATGAAACAATCAGAATTAAAATTGTATCAATTGGCGAAAGTTTTAGATAAAAAATTAAAAAGATATTGATGAACAAAGCTAAAATTTCAAGCTGAAAATTCCTTTCAGATTTTGACATGAGCAAGAGTCCGTTGAAAGCGTTTTTTAAACTTTTTATAATGGTTGGTTTTCGCATTTTTTGTTTTAGTAAAGATACATTTTCTTATAATTCAGCGGTTTTTCTCTTATATTTGAGGACTAATTTATTTTTGCAGATGAAAAAAACTATATTTCTTCTATTTTACATTTTATTTTCAAATTATTTTATAGCACAGGATTACAAACAGAAATTCACAAAAGAAGTTTGTGAGTGTGTAAAAAACGTGGATGTTTCCAACAAAACAGCTTCCGAAAGACAGTTGCAGTTCGGGCTTTGTGCTTTTAAACATTATCAGCCTTATAAAAAAGAATTAAAAAAAGATTTTAATATCGACTTGGTTGCCGATATTGGAGATCATAGTAAAATGCAGGAATTTGGTGTGCAGGTCGGTTTACTAATGGCCTCTGAATGTCCTGAAGCTTTTAAAAACATTATGAAAGAAGGAAATGAAGAAGCTGAGTTTGAAAAATCTTCTGAAATGTTGATTAGTGGTACTATTACAAAAATTGAGAAAGATAATTTCGTCGTTTTCCATTTGGTGGGTGAGAATAAGATTTTAAATAAATTTTATTGGATTTCAAATATTGAATCTGATCTGGATTTGCCTAAAGAATACCAGTCTCTTCTTAAAAAGAAAGTGATTATCAGTTATTATAATACTCAGATTTTCGATAGTAAAATTGATGATTACAAAAATTTAAATATTATCATTAGCCTTAAAACAGAATAATGATTTTTGTTAATAACTCTATACATTATTCTTTTCCATCTATTTTCTATTTGTTATATTTGTAAAAACTTATTTTTAAATCTATGAAATTGCGTTTGTTTTCTAAAATAAACTTTTGTTTTAGTTTTGCGATTACATATGACCTATAAAAAACAATAATAATCTACATATGAAATTTATTATTTCAAGTGGCGAACTGCAGAAGGCTTTACAAACGGTAAGTGGAGTGATTTCAAGTTCTCAGTCGAGACCGATTTTAGAAAATTACCTTTTTGAACTCAACGAAAACAACGTTACCATCACAGCATCAGATGGTGAAACAACTTTGGTAACTTCGCTTGAAGTAAAATCTGACGATAAAGGAAAATTCGCTGTACCTGCGAAGATTTTTCAGGATTTTATAAAAACTTATGGTGAGCAGCCGCTTACTTTTGTAGTAAAAGACAATGCGGAAGGTACAGGAAGTCTTCTTGAGATTTTAGACGAAAAAGATAATTTTGCCGTGGCATTAGATCATGCTGACGATTATCCTGAGCTTCCGGAATTTGATGCTTCACAAATAGTGAGCATTCCATCAGGAGTTTTGTCTGAAGCTCTTACCAATACACTTTTTGCAACAAGTAATGATTCTCTTCGTCCGGTAATGACAGGGGTTTTATTCCAGTTTGGAGAAAACGAAACCAATTTTGTTTCTACAGATTCTCACAGATTGGTCGTTTATAAGAGGACAGACTTGGTGAATCCTGAGCCAATGGAATTCATCATGCCCAAAAAGCCTTTGAATATCTTTAAAAATATTTTAGCAAGTACAAACGGTGATGTTATCATTGAATTTAATGATAACATGGCTAAATTTACTTTTGATAAAAATATCTGGATTTGTAGATTAATCGACGGTAAATATCCTAATTATACTGCGGTAATTCCAAAAGAAAACCCTAATCTATTGACAATCAACAGAAATCTTTTATTGAGTGCAATTAAAAGAGCTTCAATTATGTCTAATAAATCTACCAATCAGGTAAGATTTAAGCTTTCAGGTAACATTTTGCACCTTCACGCAGAAGATACAGAATATGCAAACAAAGCAGACATGCAGATTCCTTGCGATTACAACGGGGAGGACATCAACATTGGTTTCAGCTCTAAATTTTTAACGGAAATGTTGGGAATTTTAAGCGCAGATGATATCACCATGAAAATGTCTCAGCCAAACAGACCTGGAATCATCGAGCCTTTGGATGGACTGGAAGAAAATGAAAATATCTTAATGCTTTCAATGCCGGTAATAGGATTGTAAGATTAAAAATTGAATAGAAAATAAAAGGTTTTGGCTTTCCAAAGCCTTTTTTTGTGCTTTTTTAAGAGTTAAAATATTTCGGCAATTCTTAAAAAAACACGATATTTGTAGACGTAAAAAATAGCTTTAAATTCTTTTTTTAAAGCTTAAATTTTAAATTCATCATTAATGAAAATATCAAACAACTGGCTTCAGGATTTCATCAAAACAGATATTAAAACCGAAAGAATCGGTGAATTTCTTACAGATATTGGTCTTGAAGTAGAAGGAATAGAAAAAATTGAAAGCATTAAAGGAAGCCTTGAAGGAATTGTAGTAGGGAAGGTTTTAACCTGCGAAAAGCATCCAAATGCAGACAAGCTCAACAAAACGACGGTTGATGTAGGCACTGGCAAAATTTTGAATATTGTTTGTGGTGCTCCTAATGTTGCAGAAGGGCAAATAGTTCCGGTAGCAGTTGTGGGAACAAAAATTTACGCCAAAGACGGAAGTTTTTTTGAAATCAAAGAAGCAAAAATCCGTGGGGAAGTTTCCCAGGGAATGATTTGTGCTGAAGATGAGTTGGGATTGAGCGAAGACCACGGTGGCATCATGGTTTTAGACGAAACCAAATATGAAGTAGGGAAAAAATTTGCAGACTATTTTGATATTTCAAATGATGAAGTATTCGAAATTGGGTTAACGCCAAACAGAACTGACGCCATGTCGCATTATGGTGTTGCCAGAGACCTTTTTGCTTATCTTTCAACCAACCAGCAAAAATCGGAATTCAATAAGGTTTCTTCTGAAGTGTTGAATAACGAAGGTTCGCACAGCTTCAGCTTAGAAGTTGAAAATACAGAACTTACACCAAGATATATCGGAGCTGTAGTTGAAAACGTGAAAGTTGCGGAATCACCATCTTGGTTGAAAAACAGATTGAAAGCCATCGGTTTGAGCCCAATCAATAATATTGTTGATATTACCAATTATATTCTTCATGGGCTTGGTCAGCCGCTTCATGCTTTTGATGCTGACAAAATTGAAGGCAAAAAAGTAAAAGTAGGAACCGTTGCCGAAGGAACAAAATTCACAACTTTGGATGGTGTGGAAAGAACTTTAAACGGTTCAGAAATCATCATAAAAGACGGAAATGATACGCCTTTGTGTATTGCCGGAGTTTTCGGAGGTTTAAATTCTGGTGTTTCCGCAGAAACAAAAACAATTTTCCTTGAAAGTGCTTATTTCAATCCTGTAGCAGTAAGAAAAGCTGCAAAAGCACACGGTTTGAATACCGACGCATCATTCAGATTTGAAAGAGGTGTTGATCCGAATATTACCAGAACTGCACTTACTCACGCTGTGAAATTAATCTCTGAATTAGCTGAAGGTAAGTTGGTTGGTGAAATTCTTGAGGAATATCCTGAGAAAATCAAAGACAGTTATGTGATCATCAGATTCTCAAAAATCGAGCAGATTTTAGGAACAAAAATTCACAGAGAAAAAGTAAAAGAGATTTTAAAAGCACTTGATATTCAGGTTTTAAATGAAATTCAAAATGGTTTTGAAGTTTCAGTTCCTGCGTACAGAGCCGATGTGACGAGAGAAATCGACATAATAGAAGAACTTTTAAGAATATACGGTTACAATAAAATTGATGCTCCGCAAAAAATTTCGTTTACACCTGTAAAATTGAATGCAAAAGATCAGGACGAGCTTGAAAACTCTTGGGCAAGAACGCTTCAGAGCTTAGGTTTCAACGAAGTAATGAACAATTCTTTGACTTCCGTAAAAGATGAAACAGATGCTGTAAAATTATTAAATCCTCTTAGCAACGATTTGGCATTTATGAGAAAGTCTTTACTGGAAGGACTTTTGCAGAATGCAATCTACAATATCAACAGAAAAAATCAGGACATTAAGTTTTTCGAATTTGGTAAGATCTACCATAAAAAGGAGAAATACGAAGAGAGAAAACAGCTTGCGGTTTTAGTTTCAGGAAGAAATGTTGCCGAAAACTGGCTTCAGCCAAAATCTGCTACAGATTTCTATAATCTGAAAGCTTATGTAAAAGTTTTACTTGAAAAATTATCGATTGATTACAAAGAGATTGCTTCATCTGACGAAAGGTTTTCTGATGCGTTGGAATATGAGGTTGATGGAAAAACTTTAGTGAGAATAGGAAAAGTAGCTCCTCAAATGCTGAAAGATTTTGACATCGATCAGGATTGTTTCTACGCAGAAATCGAACTGGAATTGGCTCAAAAATTAAGATCTGAAAACGAACTTAAATTTAAAGATATTCCTAAATTCAACAAAATCAGAAGAGATTTGGCTTTGCTGATTGATAAAAATGTTCAGTATCAGGATCTTTATCAGACTGCGAAAAAGAATAAGTCGCCGTATATCAAAAACATCAATCTTTTTGACGTTTATGATGGGAAAAACCTTCCGGAAGGCAAGAAATCTTACGCCATGAGTTTTGAACTTTTAAATGAAGAAAAAACTTTGGAAGAAAAAGAAATTGCTTCTGTGATGGATTCTTTAATTAAATCTTTCCAGAAAGAATTCAATGCAGAATTGAGGTCTTAGCAATAAGATTCATATTTAAATACAAGACTGTTCGCAAGAGCAGTCTTTTTTTATGTTTAAACACTAAACTTTTAATTATATTTACGTTTTACAAAACTAAATGCAGAAAAAACTAAAACTTTGGGACGCCATCATGCTCGTGATGGGTTCAATGATCGGAAGCGGAATTTTTATCGTCAGCTCAGATATCATGAGGAATCTCGGCTCCGGCTGGTGGCTCGTAATCGTCTGGATTATCACCGGTGTGATGACGGTGGCAGCAGCAATCAGCTATGGCGAACTGTCAGCGATATTTCCTAAAGCCGGCGGACAGTACGTTTATTTAAAAGAAATCTTCGGAAGAAGAATCGGTTTTTTATACGGATGGGGACTTTTTTCAGTAATACAAACCGGAACAATTGCCGCAGTGGCGGTAGCTTTCGGGAAATTTACAGCGTATCTGATTCCCGCTTTAAATAACGCTCAACCCATTTTTCAGCAGGGGGAATTTAAAATTACTTACATTCAGATTTTGGCAATTTTTGTCATTATGCTTCTTACTTTTATCAACACAAAAGGTGTGGAAAGCGGTAAATTTTTACAAAACCTTTTCACAGGATCCAAAATTTTAGCTTTAATAGGAATTATTGTTGCCGGGATTTTCTTAGTTAAAAACAGTTTTTTCACTGAAAATTTTAGTTTTGGATTTGAAGCATTTAACAATTTAGAAAAAGATTCTTTAGGAAATTTCCTTCAGACCGGCTGGAAATCAGTTTCCGGATTGACGCTTTTTGGCGGAATCGCATCGGCGATGGTGGGTGCAGTCTTCAGTTCTGTGGCTTGGGAAAGCGTGACTTTCGTTTCAGGTGAAATTGAAAATCCAAAGAAAAATGTTGTAAGGTCAATGATTTTCGGAACTTCCGCTGTGATGGTTTTGTATCTCGCTGTTAATTTGGTGTATCTTTCAACCTTATCGAGAGATCAAATTGCTTTTGCGGCGGATGATAGAGTAGCAGTTTCTTCTGCATTAGCAATTTTCGGAAACACAGGAACATTGATTATCGCTTTGCTTGTAATGATTTCAACATTTGGCTGTAATAACGGACTTATTTTATCAGGTGCGAGAGTTTTTCAGACCATGTCAAAAGACGGAATGTTTTTTAAATCGGCTTCCGAAAACAACAAAAATCAGGTGCCGGAAAATGCTTTGTGGATGCAGGGAGTCTGGGCGAGCGTTCTTTGTCTGAGCGGTCAGTACGGAAATCTGCTTGATATGATTTCATTTGTAATCGTTCTTTTCTACATGATTACCGTTTTCGGGGTGATTTATTTAAGATTTAAAAAGCCTGATCTTGAAAGACCATACAAAACATGGCTTTATCCTGTGACACCGCTTGTTTATCTGGTGATTGGGACTGCTTTTTGTGTATTGCTTTTATTTTTTAAAACCCAGTACACGTGGCCCGGACTGCTTTTGGTGCTGATTGGTCTTCCCATTTATTACTTCATCAATTCCAGCAAAAAGGATGTTTGATTTTTCATAAAAAATGTTTATTTTGGTATAACCAATTCCTTAATAAATATGAAGTCAGTTTATGGATAAAACCAATTACAGAATGCCCTTTTCTCCGGACAGTTTGATGGTAGAGGGCGGAAGTGTGGATACATGCGATGAAGCCGAAAGTATTGCCCACAACATCATGCTTTTGATTACTACAAAAAAAGGCGAAAACCGTTATGATGACAACTACGGAAACGAAGTCTGGAATCTCGAATTTGATAACGGCGTAAGCTCCGGAATGTGGGAAACCATTTTTATCAACAGTCTCAGACAGCAGATCAGAGTCTACGAACCTAGAATTGTAGATGCAAAAGTAGATGCTCACCTCGAATTTGTAGAGCATAATTACGATACCAAAGAGCATACAGAAATCAAAAAGAAGGTGAAAATTGCTGTCAATGCCCGCATGGAGGCAAGTGGCGAGCGCTACAGTTTTGCCACCGAAATTTTTCTCAGCCCAATGTCTATTGACTAAGGCTTCTTCTGTTTAATTATTTTTAATTTTTTTCAAAAACATTTATGAATCTGGATCAAAATATATATTCAAAAGAATCTGTAAAAGCACGAATGTTGCAGAACGCCACCAAAATCTGGGGTGTAAAAAGTCCGCAATCGCTGGATCCTTTTGTGAAATTGCTGATCGATGCTTTCAGTACCGAAATATTTAAAACCAACAACGAAGTACAGTCGGTGAACAGCCGAATTCTGGAGAAACTGTCTAAACTTCTTACCCCAAATATTTACACCCATCCTTTTCCCGCACATGCGATTGCGTTTGTGAACCCTTCTGAAATTTCAGAAAAACTATGGGAGCATACCGAGTTTTTTTTCAAGAAAACAATTGCTTCCAGCATAAAAGGCGAGTCTGACAGACAGGTAAGCATTCCGTTTACACCGATAGATTCTGTTGTTTTAAACAAACTGCAGACTTCGGTGATGATCGTTGGGAACACCTGTTATGGCATAGACGAAAAGCTCAATAAAATTCCGATGGGAAGAATTCAGGGAAAGATCGAGGATTATAGAAAGATTACAATTGGAATCGACGCAAGCCAGCTTAAAAACGAAAAATTTCCCAAACATTTGAGTCTTTACTGTTCAAATCCTTCTTTTGAGCATTTGGATTATGTTTTTAAACTTTTACCGTTTACCGAAATTACTTCCAATGGAAACGAAATTGCCGTGCGTGGCGGTCTTTCCTATGAGAAGAATGTTTCATATCAGGGTTATGAAGAAATCTTTAACGAGCAGTCGATCAGAACTAAAATTAAAACTTCACTTAAGAATATTTACGAACAGAAATTTATAGAAATTACCGGACTTTCAGATAAACTTTTGCTTGAAAATGTACTTCCTCAGGAAATTCAGCATTTATCTGAATTGGAATCTTTGCAGAATTTTGTTTCAGGTAAAAATATGCTTTGGCTGACCATAAAATTTCCACCACAGTTCACTGCTGAGATTTTGGATAATTTTTCCTTTGTTTTAAACGCTTTTCCAGTATACAACAGAGGATGGAAAAAAACTGAATACAGTCTCGACGTGATGGGAAATAATATTCCTCTCATTACCGATGTCGGAGAACATTTTCTTTACGTAGATGAAGTGCAGGACGGCGACGGAAATTATTATCAGGAAATTCCGTTTACTCCGAATGATCATTTGAAAAAAGGACTTTATACCGTAAGAAAAGGCGGAATGGAGCGTTTCAACAACAGAAATGCTGTCGATATGATTGCCAATGTTCTTGAATTGACAAGAGACGAAATCACGGCATTTTCTCTTTTAAACAGAGACAATGTGAAAACGGTTCTCAACGAAATTTCCGGTCAAATGAAAACGATGATGCAGAAAATAAATAACGTAAGACAAAATACGAGACAGGATTTTAATTACGTGATTCTTGAGCCTTTGGAAAATTCAAAGCATACTTTTGCGGCTTTTTGGTACACCAACTGTACTTTAGCCAATCAAATGAGACCGGGAACTGAACTTTCCAATCAGAAAAAATCACAGTTTATGACGCTTCTCACAGAAAGTTTGGGAGGGACAGAAGAGCAGACCGGAACAGACAGCATTCAGGCTTTTAAATTTGCTTTGACATCCACAGACAAAATTATTACCATTCAGGATGTGAAAAACTATTGTGAAATGGTGCTGAAAGATGAACTGAAGGAAATTCGGGTGACGCGCGGAACCATGATCAGCAGTAAGCCAAAAGAAGGTTTCATCCGAACAGTCCAGATTACAATTATCCCACAGAATTATGCTTTCTACGGCAAAAGATATTGGGATAATATGGCGGGAGTTTTAAAAAATCAAATTATTTCCCGCGCCATCGACGGTCTGGAATATATTTTGGAAGTGAAAGACGAGGATGATTTAATCAACTAAATTCGGGCAGATAATTTATTTTGCCTAAATTTGAATCAATAAATTTTAAAAAATGAAAAATTATATCTTAGGAATTTTAGCTGCTGCAACAATTGTTTCCTGTGGAACGATGGGCGGAAGTTCTTCTTCATCAAAAGTGGGAAAAACGCAGGCTTCTATCGCCAATACAAAATGGGTTTTGGCTGATAAAGTAAAAGGAACTGTACCAACATTAAATATTGAGGGCAGTAAAATCAACGGAAATGGTGGATGCAACAGATTTTTCGGAACTGTGGCTATGGATGCACAGTCAGGAACCTTTACCCCTTCAGGAGTGGGTTCAACAAAAATGGCTTGCGAAAATATGAGTGTTGAAAGCAACTATCTTGGTGCTTTACAGAAAGTAAATAAATATGTAGTAACAGATTCCAGCTTAGAGCTTTATCAGGATAGTTTGTTACTTTTAAAATTCAACAAAGCTGAATAATACTTAAAAGCTGAATAATACTTAAAAATTATCATTAAAAAACCTGATTCATCAATCAGGTTTTTATGTTTTTATTCGGTAACGATGGCATCTCTTTCACCATCTTCTTTTTTTCCTTCTTCAATCATTTCCTCGGCTTCGGCTTTTTCTTCGGCATCTGCAGAATCTATTCTTTCTTCCTGATCATCATTCACGTGATCAATTTTGAACTTACAGTAAACAGGAAGATGGTCTGAACCAAAATTATCCAGTGTTTTTAAATCTTCAATAAAAATTTCTTCACTGTGAAACATCAGATCAATTGGGAATCGGAAAAATCTGTATTTCGCATGAAACGTGGAAATAAAAGCTCGGCCAATTCTGGGATCAATCAATTCACTTGTTTTCCTAAATAATATGGATGATTTTGACCAAGCAACATTATTGAAATCTCCTACAACAATTACTGGTTTGTGAATTTCCTGTACTCTTTTTGCCGTACTTAAAAGATCGCCGTCCCTTTCTTTGGATGTTTTCTCTTCAGTCGGACTCGGCGGAGGCGGATGAACACCAAAAAATACAAATTCGAAACCGTCTTCAGTTTTCAGATGTGCTTCAATACTGGGAATATCATCAGCTACAAAAAAGTGGGTTTTAGATTCAGAAATTTCAAATTTAGAATAAAAATGCATTCCGTAAGTATTTTCCAAAGTTACTTTATGATGGTAAGGAAAGTCTTTTTCTAGAACTTTCATCGCATTTTCCCAGTCTCCATTGCTTTCCATTGTGAGGAAAACATCGGGTTTACAGTGATTAATGAGATCAATAAACTGTTTAAAATCTGTATTAAACTGATAAACATTTGCGGAAATAAACTGAATTGGTTTTGAAGCTTTATCAGATGGTTTGTGTGCTTTGATAGGGTAGATTGGAGTGTATTTTATCAAAACAATTCCGTGAAAAATAATGAGCAACAACAGAATTCCCTGAAATATTTTCCATGTTAAATCTTTTTCAAGAAAAAATCCCAGTCCAAAAGTAAGAACTGCGATGACGAAAACCTGAATTTTACCAAAATCCGGAACCCTGAAAATCCAGTAAGAACTTGGAATTTTGGGTAGTACAGAAAATAGTACGATTAAAATACTTAGAATTAAATAAAGTTCCCACATGACGCTTCAAAACAAAGCACTAATTTAAACAAAATTTAAAATTTATGGACTTAAATGATATTAATTTATTGTTTTCAACGCTTGTTCTTACAGTGATTTTTATAAAATTTTTAACTCTAATTTCATTTTTATTAATACATCTGTAAGAGAATTAAAATTTAATTTTACAAAAATTAAAATTAATGTACTTAGTAAATAAAATCGTTCTTTTTATCATCACTTTTACAACTGTTTTCACTTTTTCACAGTCTTCAAAACAGAGTTCACCAATCTCGCCTGATGAAAATAAATATCTGAGAAATTTTATTTATCCTCTACAGACTTATGAGCCGGAAATTGGTTTCAAAGAAGATTCTTTAGTCTTCAATAAATTTTTTTCAAATTCTAAATTTGTTGGATTGGGAGAAGCTTCGCATGGTTCGGCAGAAATTTTTAAGATTAAAGATAAACTGACCCGATATATTTTAAAGAAGAACAGTGGAGGTATTTTTTCTATCGAAGCAGATATGCCAAATTCATATCTTGTTAATGACTACCTTATAAAAGGGGAAAGAACAGGAAAAACGTATTTGATGAATATCAATGCCTGGATTTATCAGACACAGGAAATTCTGAATATGATGGAATGGATGAAAGTGTACAACGATACCTATATCAAAAAATAACATTCAGCGGTTTTGATAACCAGAACTATAGGGGTTCGGTTACGCAGCTCACAATACTGATGAATAAATATAAAATTCCTCTTGATGATTTGATAGACTTTTTGAAAAAAATTAACGCATACAGTAAGATTGATAAGAAGCAACTCAAAGAGAAGGAGAGTATGAGAACTGAAGCTTTAGATAAGCTTGGCAAGATTAAAGTACTTTCTTCAAAAATAGAAGATGAAAAAGATAAGTCCTGGTTTCTGCAGAATGTCGTTCTTTTAGACCAGTATCTGAATAATTCCTATTGGGCCCGAACAAAATATATGGCAGAAAATA
This sequence comes from Chryseobacterium sp. HNCC26DJ240, assembly GCF_057180485.1. Taxonomy (NCBI): domain Bacteria; kingdom Pseudomonadati; phylum Bacteroidota; class Flavobacteriia; order Flavobacteriales; family Weeksellaceae; genus Chryseobacterium; species Chryseobacterium sp. HNCC26DJ240. The sequence goes on along the minus strand of NZ_JBXUGK010000006.1, from coordinate 332,004 downwards.
TTTTATGGCTAAAGGATAAATATCCGGAATCTGCCTTCGTTATCTGGGCTCACAATAATCACATCAAAAAAGAAGCAAAAGAAACAGGGAAATTTTTAGAGGAAAAACTTAAAGATGAATACATCAGTGTAGGGACGTTTTTCTATGAAGGCCACAATTCTATTGTTGACTTGAAAGACCAAAAAGTAAAACCTGTTTTTATAGAGAAAAATTCTGCGAACTCAATAGAAGATATTTTAAATTCGTTTGACATTCCACTATTCATTTTAGATTTGAAAAGCATTAAAAAAGAAAATAATAAGCTGGCTAAGAAGCTATTAAACAAAATCGAATACAGAACGGTGGGCGCTGCGATACATAAGAAAGACCATGATTCCGGAAATCTTTCAGAAGATTTTGATTACATTATTTTTGTTAAAAATTCTACAGCTTCAAAATTATTATCCAACTGAAAATAAAAAGAGTCGCCCATTTCTGAGCGACTCAAATTATATTACCAAATTTTAATTCTCTGTTCGGGAGTTTTGTACAATTTGTCTCCTTTTTTCACGTCAAATGCTTTGTAGAAGGCATCAACATTGATTAGCGGACCAAAACTTCTGAAATATCCAGGAGAATGCGGATCTGTCTTCACTTGGTTGATCATGTATTTTTCGCTTGATAAAGTTCTCCAAACTGTTGCCCAGCTCAAGAAAAATCTCTGATCCTGTGTGTAACCACTGATTTTTCCGGGATTTCCTTTGTCTTTCAGATACATTTGAAGAGCGTCATAAGCAATGTTCACACCACCTAAATCTGCAATGTTTTCACCGTTGGTAAATGTTCCGTTTACATAAGTTCCTTTCACAGGCTCATATTTGTCATATTGTGCAGCCAAAGATTTTGTAGCTTTCTCGAAATTCGCTTTATCTTCCGGCGTCCACCAGTCAACAAGGTTTCCGTCTGCATCAAACTGCGCTCCAGAGTCATCAAAACCGTGACTCATTTCGTGACCGATTACCGCACCGATTCCACCAAAGTTTACCGCTGCATCAGCTTTAGGATTAAAGAAAGGCGGCTGAAGGATTGCTGCAGGGAAAACGATTTCGTTGTTTACAGGATTGTAGTAAGCATTTACTGTTTGTGGCGTCATTCCCCATTCGGTTTTATCTACCGGCTTACCGATTTTTGCCAAATCTTTGCTATACTGCCATTCTCCAACGTTTTGAAGGTTTTTGTATAAATTTCCACCTTGAGCTTCTGAAGTGATAACCAGTTTAGAATAATCTTTCCATTTGTCTGGATAAGCTACTTTTACTGTGAATTTGTTTAATTTTTCTAAAGCTTTAACCTTAGTCGTAGAAGACATCCAGCTTAATCCGTTGATGTGAACAACGAAACTTTTCTTTAAATAATCGATCAATTCCACCATCTGAGCTTTTGCTTCAGCAGGGAAATATTTTTCAACATACAATTTACCGAAAGCTTCTCCCAAAGAACCGTTGATCAACTCAAAACCTCTCTTGTTTAAAGCTCTCTGCTCCTGCTGACCTCTTAAATATTTACCATAGAAAGCAAACTTCATATTACCCAGTTTTTCGCTCAGGTAAGAAGCGTTTCCGCTGATCATGTGAAATTTTAAGTAATCTTTAATGACAGCAAGATTTTTCTCGCTCACCAACTGATCGAAGTTTTTGTAATATCCTAATTCTCCAATGATCACCCGGTCTGTATTTACTCCAACTTTCTTTAGGTATGCAGGAATGTCTACATTTTTCACTAAAGTTTTCAGTTCAGCCATTGTTTTTGGGTTGTACTGAAGCGTATTGTCACGGCTTTGCTCGTTTGTTAATAAATGTTTTGCAATGCTTTTTTCGTAGCCCACAATTCCTTTTGCAGCGGCATCAGCATTTTTGTAGCCCAATTCTTTCAACATTGAAGCAACGTATTTTTCGTATTCAGCTAAAGCTTCTGTATTTTTAGCATCCACTTTTTGATAATAATCTCTTCCCATTCCCAATGAAGCGTCCCCCAGATAAACAGCATTCATATTAGAATCTTTAAGGTCAGAATAAACACCCCATCCGTAGAAATTATTTTCACCTTCTTTAGTTACAGAAGCCAAATAATTCTGAAGATCTGTAAGGTTTTTAATTTTATCAATTTTACTGATGTTCTCCTGAATAGGCTTTATTCCGTCTGCATTACGCTTCTCCATATTCATGTAAGTTGCATACAAATCCTGGATTTTTTTGCCTTCGCTTCCCTCTGCAAATTTATCTTTCAGTAAAGAATTCAAAATTGTCATCGAGTTGTTATCTGTATCATCTGCCAATTTATTGAAACTTCCCCACGTTGGTTTATCAGAAGGAATTTTTGCGGTTTTCATCCAGCTTCCGTTTACAAAATTGTAAAAGTCATCTTGAGGACGAACATTTTTATCTATATAATTCAGTTCCAAACCTTTTTCTCCTACAGGTTTTACCGTTTTTTGTGCCTGTACAGCAAAAGTTCCGGCCAAAAGAACTAAAGATAATGTTAGTTTTTTCATTTTTTTATAATTTGTACAATATGTCTGTTATCATTAAATTTTGTTACTTAAAATTGGAATTATTTTAAAATTTTCAAGAATTTTTCGGTAATATATTTCTGCTTATCTAAGCGCTATCGCCTTTTTGAAGCAATAATTCATGTTTAATAAAAACTTTGGGGATCTATTCAGAAATTAAAATAGAAACCAGATCCTGAATCACTTTTTGCGAAACAAAATTCATAAAATCTACTCTTTCTAAATGAGGCATAAATAATTTTGAACTGTGAATTTTATCGCCAATTTTTATGGAATAATGCACCAATCCGATATCTTTTCCGTCTTCACCTTTTCCGGGACCTGCAACTCCTGTTGTAGAAAGCGAAATATCTGTTTTAAACAAATTCTGACAACCGGAAGCCATTTCTGCCGCAACTTCTTCACTTACAACGGTAAATTGATCAACAGTTTCTTTCTTTACTTTTAAAATATCGACTTTTTTCTGAGTGTCATAAGGGATTATTCCACCTAAAAAATACTTTGAACTTCCGGGATTTGAGGTAATTAATCGGGCAAGTTCGCCTCCCGTACAACTTTCAGCTGTAGATAATGTCAGTTTTTTTTCAGCTAGTATTTCAGCAAGAATTTTCTCAATCTTATCTTCAGAAGTGGCAATTACATTTGGTTTTATTAAAGGTAAAAGCTTCTGAATCTCTTCTTCAAGCTGTCTGTGAAGCTGGTTTTCATCATTTCCGCTTGCTGTGATTCTCAATTTCACGCGGGTTCCAACGGGAAGATAGGAGAGTGAGATGTTCTGCGGTAAAGCCAATTCCCAGTCTTCAATTATATCTGCCAGAATACTTTCTGGAATCCCAACTACCGAAACAATCCTTGTCGAAAGATAATTTAAACTGAATTTATCTTTTAAATAAGGAACAATTTGATCTTTAATCAAAGGTTTTACCTCAAAAGGAACACCTGGAAGACTGAAAAGCAGTTTCCCGTTTTCTTCCATCATCATGCACGGTGCAGTTCCGAAATGATTCTGAAAAACAGTTGATTTTGTAGGCACAAAAGCCTGTTCGCGGTTTCTTTCGAGAATTTCTATTCTGCCTCTTTTTTCCATATACGCTTTCAGATGGGCAAAAGTGGTTTCATCCAAAGCGATTTCATCATTGAAAAATTCGGCAATTGCTTTCTTGGTTTTGTCATCTCTTGTCGGTCCCAAACCGCCTGTGGTAATAATTAAATTACCTATGTCAAAAGCTGATTGTATGGTCGATTTTATGGTTTCTATTTCGTCTGAAATGGTGATGATCTGAGAGACTTTGATTCCAATGTTTTTTAATTCTGTTGCAATAAAATTTGAATTGGTATCTACGGTATTTCCTGATAAAATTTCGTCTCCAATGGTGATAAGAACTGCGTTTTGCATGCTTTTAATTTTGAAAAAATTCCTTACAAATGAAGTGAAAATCTCTGTAGCAAGCAAAAGAATATGATTTTTTATATCTTTGAATTCTACTGTCTTTAACTATAATAAAATATCATGACAAAATATGATGATGCTTCGTGGCATTACAGCGGAGATTTTCCCGATGGACTTCCACAAAAAAACGGTGCGACGCATACCGGAATGTTTCTGAATTGGTGCATTAATCATAATCTGCATTCGCAGGAATTGCAGGAAGATAATGAAATTGAAATTGAAAGTTTAAAAAGACGTGAAATTACCGGAGCCGAATTTATTATCAGTGCTTTAGATGGAAAATTTTCTGAAGATGATCTGAATGATTTTGGAAATGCTTTCGCTAAAGATTATTACGTTGACGAAACTGATTTTGCAAATCGATACAGTTCATTTGCCACAGATTACATCAATATTTTCGACAGTATCGCCGAGGAAAGTGATTCTGAATATGAAACTTTTTATCACATTGAAGATACTTACGAAAACTACGATTTGATGAAACAGGTGATTGACCATCGCTTTCAGGAATGGAAAGAATATAAAAATCTCAATTAAAATTTTTTTTTAAAAAACCTGTGAGGTTTGAGTGGTAATTTGAACCATTAAGATTTATTAAGTTGTTTAGAATGATTAAGTCGAGCTCCGCTTTAAGCGCATGCTTAATAAAATCTGTCTGATTTTCTTAAAAAATCTTAACCAATTAAAAATCTTAATGGTTTAAAATCTTTAGTTCAGATTCTAAGAAAAAACTTTTAAAAACTGCTCTTTAAAACTACCCGAAACCTCAATTTCTGTTTCGTCGGAAAGTGTTGCTGTTCCGCTTTTGTGATAAGATTTCACAAATCCCGTATTGATGATATGAGAACGGTGAACTCTCACAAAAGGGGTTTCTAAAAGATCGTCAAAATGCTTTAAAAACCGGCAAACCATTTTCTTTGAACCATCCGTTAAATAGACCTGAGTGAAATTTCCATCGGCCTGAAGTCTTACAATATCTTCCGTTTTCACGACATCAAATCCCTGTAAAGTTGGGAGAATAAGCTGTTGTTTTTCAGGTTTTAATTTTAAATTTTCCAGAAGAATTTTATTCCTGTTGAGCTCTTCTTTATTTTGAATGCTTTCAGCGACTTTATTCACCGCAACAATCAATTCCTGAATATCGATTGGTTTTAGAATATAATAACTCGCAGATTTATTCAAAGCCTGCAAAGAATATTGAGAAAATGCTGTAATAAAAATGGTTTCGTAGGAAAATTCTTTGGTAGCTTCCAATACATCAAAAGCATTTCCGAAAGGCATTTCAACATCCAGAAACACCAATTGTGGCTGCTTTTCAGCAATCAGAGGAACTGCTTCTTTAATATTTTCCGCTTCGCCCAAAATCTCTACCTGCGGACAATATTTTGTGAGGTAATTTCTGAGAACTTCTCTTGCAATGAGTTCGTCGTCTACGATTACGGCTTTTATTTTCATGCTCTATTTTTTAGTTAGTAATTTCTCTTAAATCAATGGCATTCCAATATTTTTTTGGAAACAAAATCTGTTTGTTTTTTGCATTAATATAAAAGGAAATATAATCAAACACCCGATTGTCTTCATTTCGTGAAAACGTTAATTCGTTGTTGTACCGATCTGTACTTAATTTATAATTTTTCCTGTTAAAGGTGAACAAATCATATTGTGACGTTTTGGATTCGCTAATGTAACAAAGAACTTTCTGTCCTTCTGCCTGTTTTAAATTGAAATGCGGGTAATCTGGTGGATCTCCAATCGTCGCTTCAGTAGCTGCATAAGGCTTATCTGTAATCTGTATTCCTTTAGTTTTTAAGAAATTAGCAATCTTTTCAAAATCTTTTAATTGATTTTTGTTTTTAAATAATATGTTGAATTTTTGGTCAAAGAAAGTTGTGCCTTTTGTACTATGAACCACATAAACTTTACCTGATTTGGAATCAGAGTATGCATCAACACTCTCATAATCAATATTCATTAAAATTTTAGAGCTATTGTTTTTTGCAATTACATCTGCTTTTCCTTTTCCCGTAATTCCAAACAAATAATCATCTTCCTGTAATGTATTCTCATACTTTTTTGGCAGTCGGATTCTTTCTTCCAGGTTTTTATTATTCATCAAAAATCCATCTTTTTCGTTGTAAATGTAAATGTACTGCGCTTTATCTAAGTCAATTGTGTATGCTCCAGTAATGTATTTGATAGTTTCAGTTTTACCAGTTTCTTTATTAACGATAAGTGGATCTAAGCTTTTGCTCATTAACACAAAGAATGGTGACTTATGATTTAAAGTGTAAAGTTTCCAATCATAGTTGGGTTCTACAACTTCATTCCCTTCAGCATCTACAACGCCCATTTTGTAATTATACTGAAATTCGTAAAAATTTTGATTTTGTGCTGAAACGTGTATGAGAATCAACATGAAAAGTAAGAAATTTATTTTTTTTATCATTTTATGTTTTAATTAGAGCTTAGATTTATTGATATTTACCCTTAGAAAACTTCAAGGTTTTGTAAGAAATTTTCGATGATTTGGTTTCTTTGCAATCATCATTTGTTGGTTTATTTAAAATTTTGGAAGTCTCTGTTTTAATTTTAAGATTTGCAAAACTGTTTGTTTTTGACTGATCTATCATAATAACAGATGTACTCTCTTCAAACTCTCCAGAACAATTGGTGTCCCATTCTCCGGAAAAGGTTCTCAAATTGTAGCTTTCTAGAATTTTTTTAAGGGTTACTCCATCTTGAATAAATAAAGATATATCCGAAGAATAATAAGGGTTTGGTCTGCTACTTCCAGTATAATTTGCGGAAATACCGAACGCTCTTGTATTTGAGTTTAGATTATAAAGCCCTGTGTCAATTGTAAAACCTGACAGCATTATAGCGTCTGAACCAAATTCTGTAGGATCTACATATTTTATTTTTATTTGTCCTTCTTTGTTGGTGATTACAATCGTGTTCTTTACGTTAAATCCATCATATTCAAATTCACCTTCACCTTGTAAAACAGGAACTACAATGATATATGAATCTTCCTGATTGGGCATCTTCTTTTCTACATATAATTCATTGTGAACTTTAGTCTTTTCTAAACCAAGTTGCTTGAAAACACTTTCTTGCCTTTGTTGATCATATTCTTGCGCTGAAAACAATGTTCTAAAAAATAAAAAACAGAGTAATACAACTTTAAATTGTAATAAATTTTTCATCATTTGTAAATTTAATAATTCATTTTTATTTCAACAAAAACACCTTGAGAGTCGGGTTTATCTGTGATTTTGCACTCAATATTTTGCTTATATAAATCATTCAGCAATGCAATTCTTTCCAACGTATTTTTCATTCCACGGCCTTTTCGGGTTTTTTGGTGTTCGGTTTTTTGTTTTTTGCTTTCTTCGATGCCGATTCCGTTGTCTTCAATAGTGATTTTCAGATTTTCAGATGATTTCTCAAATCTTAATTTTAAAAAACCTTTTGTGGTTCGGTATCTTAAGCCGTGCCAAACTGCATTTTCAAGAAAAGGCTGCACCAACATTCCCGGAACTTTCAGACTTTGAGTATTTAAACTTTCATCCACTTCAATTTCGTAATCAAATTTATCTGAGAAACGGGTTTTTTCTAAAGCTAAATAATTCTGAAGCAAATCCAGTTCCTGCTGAAACGGAATAAAATCATCTTTAGAATTTTCCATGACGCCACGCATTAATTTTGAAAATTTGGTTAAATATTGGTTGGCTTCCAGTTCCTTATTGGTTGAAATAAAATGATTTACAGAGTTTAAACTGTTAAAAATAAAGTGCGGATTCATCTCACGGCGAAGCGATTGTAAAGCAATTTTTTTATTTTTAATTTGAACTTTTTTCAAGGTTCTAAAAATGAAAAATATGAGACCAATTAAAATAGCTAAAGCTCCAATGAGACTGTAATTGAATAGGTTTTTTTTGTGAATTAGCTCGTCTTTGAGCTTTTTTTCCTCCTCCAGCTGTTGAATTTTTTGTTCGGTATCTTCCAGAATTTTTTCATCCACCAAACTCCTGTCCTTTGAAACCAAATCGGGCAATTTTCCAAGAAAATCTCTGTATAAAACGATGGATTCATCAATATTTTTGGAAACCTGATACAAACTGTCGAGTCTTTTTACACTTTTCTGAGCTTCTAAAGTATGCCCTTTTTCTAAAGCAATTCCATAAGATTTTTTGAGAAGATTGATGGCTTCTTTAGGATCATCTTTTTTAATGTAAATATCGGCAAGTTCCTGAATTTGCTCTACTTCTTTTTTTGAATTTTCTTTTACGAAATCTTCTTTCAGAACTTTCTTTTTAACCTCAATCGCTTTGTCGAAATTTTTATTTTCAACATACATATTTGCTAATTTTTGGTTAATGACTAAAGCCTGTTGCGGAGCTTCTTCTTTTGAAATTTTGTAAGCATTATTAAGGTTTTCTTCAGCTTTAGGAATGTTGTTTTCTTCGATGTTTACGTCTGCCATTTGGCTGTAGCTGGCGGCGAGATCTTCCTTATTATTTTCCTTTTCGCTGATGGCCAAATTGCTTTTAATAGCTTCTGCTCTTAATGTTGAAGATGGTGTCGAAACTCTCGATGCATCGTTAGAATTCATCCTTTTGCTTGCCTTCGAATATCCTATTTTTGATGCTCCTTCGTAATTGGAGGCAGCAGCTTTCAGTTTATTCTGGCTTTCCTGAGATTGAGCGAGTTTTCGGGTAACTTTTTCGAGATTTTTTTTATCATCCATCTTGTCATAGATGTTTTTTGACTTAAAAAAATACTCTTCGCTTTTGGCAAAATTTCCATTTTTAAAATAGGTTTCGCCAATATTGTAGTAAGAGTCGGCCTGGGCAGATTCGTCTTTTGTGTCAACCGCTTTTTTAAGTTTTTTGCTTTCTGTAACGACTTCTTCCACAGCACTGTTTTGAGAATACATTTTATTCCCAAAAAGCATCAATATAAAAGCAAAAAAGAGATGACTGGATTTCATAAAACAAAGATATACATATAATTGAAGTACAAGAAATGATTCACCAAGTGAAAATTGGCATTCACCAAGTTGAAGTTTCTTTTTTTGATTTTCAATGTTTAATTTTGCTTAGCTAAAATCTAATGAAAATGAAATCAAAATTGTATCTTATTGTTTTTCTATTATTTGCGAATTTTATGATTCATGCTCAAAGCACAAAATCAATTGCCGAAAAGCTCGTTCAGGCACAGGTTGACGGGTACAACGCAAGAGATATAGAAGCTTTTCTAAAACCTTACTCCGAGGATGCAGAACTATATATGTTCCCAAATGAATTACTGAGCAAAGGAAAAGATGCGATGCGGAGAGATTATTCTAAAATGTTTCAGGAACTTCCGGAGCTGCATTGTGAGATTATAAACAGAATTGTAAACGGTAATTTCATCATCGATCAGGAAAGTATTTCCGGGATGAGAAAAGGCGAAAAAGTGGTTGCCTCGGCTATTTATGAAATCAAAGACGGTAAAATTGTGAAGGTTTATTTTTTACCTTAGATAGAATTTTTTTGTTTAAAAAGTTAAGACAATTCCATGCTGGGTTGTCTTTTTTTTGTTTTCACCAAGTGGAAATTATCATTCACCAAGTTTTAAATAAATGCCTTTCGCAAGGCGATTAAGTTTGCAGAGTAATTTTAAACTTAATCATTATGAAACATCAGTTATTAAAAAGAAAATCATTTTTAATCATTGCCGTACTTCTTTTAATATTCGAATCAGGAAATGCGCAAATTTCGGGAAATCAAGTATACAGAAACCAAAATTCCTATGAAAACAATAGGGTTAGTCTCCCGGAAAAAAAGCAGTTGTATGCTACAGATTCTACTTTGGTGATTAATGTAAATGTTTTAATGAATAAAAAAGCAGACCTCTTCAAAATTACGCTAGGATTAAATGAAGAAGCCGAAACACCAAAAAAAGCTTCTGAAAACATGAGCTTCAGAATTCAGAGCTTCACCAAAAAACTTTCATCTTTAGGTATTAAAAAAGAAGATTTTTATGTGGATTTTATTTCCCAGACCAAAGTGTATGATGTGATCATTTCTGATGATAAAAAACTCATCAGTGAGAAAATAAAAGGTTTTGAAATCAAGAAAAATATTATCATCAAAACCAATGATCATTCAAAAATTGAAAAAATCATAAACGAAGCTTCCGAATATCAAATTTACGATATTATAAAAATTGATTATATAAATACTGATCTCGAAAAAATTCATCAGGATCTTGCTGATGAGGCAAACCAAATCGCTAATAAGAATAAAGAGGATTATTTTAAAAGATTTAAAAAAGAAGTTATAGGAACACCAACGATGAATTCGAGTTTTGGCTATATTTTTCCGGCTTCACAGTATCAACAATATACCGCTTATGAAAGTTCGGATTTTGATTTAATGAGAGGCTATAATAATAACGATCTTTTGATTAAAAAAATGGAAAGAAAGGGCAAAACTTTCTATTACGAAAGTGCACCCTACAATGGTTTTGATAAGGTTATCAATAATGAAGATCCGGAAATCGGAATTCAGTATATGATTAATATGAGCATTAAATATGATTTTAAAAAGAATCGTTAAACAATAATTCTATGATTTAAAAGTAACGGGTTTTTGAAAAGCCGTTACGATTTTATAAGAAATATTTAATTACGATAACTTCCACCAAGTGAAAAATATCACTCACCAAGTTCACAAAAGGCGATGCGTTATATAACCCTAAGTTTGTCTTATAAATTAAAAATAATTATCATGAAAAATTTATCTATCCTCTTTCAAATCTCCTTTCTATTGTCGAGCGGTCATTTTTTGGCTCAGACCAAACTTATTTCCTACAAAAGCCACAGTGGCGATATAAAATTTTTTGAAAAAAGTATTGTTGAGAACCGCTTGAATATCAATTATTCTAATCTTGGCATGGCTCCCGAAAGGTATGTTGTCAATTCAAAATTGGACAGTGTGATCATCATTGATGACAAAAAAAGTGTAATGATTACCTCAAGATTCTGCCAAAACAGAAGAAGCGAAAATCTGGAAAAATGGAAGCCAGGCAGAGATACGGTTTACAATCATCCGGTTTTTTCAAATCAGAATATTGATGAAGTAAAAAAAATACTGAAAAGAGATTATCATTTTCAAAATGACATCGACAGCACGGTTTTTCTGAAATATGATTCGAAAACGAAAGAATATAAACCTATTTCTACGAAAAGAACAGTAAAGAAAGCTGAAATTAAAAAAGTACAATCGAAAGAAGAATTTCTTTATGTTTTGGTTTTAAGCATTGCCGTGCTAGCTTCTGTTTTTGTATATAGAAAATATCGTAATAGTGCTCACTAAACCGCTTTTATCAGAAAGAGTAAGCACTTTTTTTTGTGCTTACTTTCTTCAGTTTATTCTCTTTTTTCCGTTGGATTTTGTGAATAATTTCCAGCTGAAAATTACCCGTTTTTTATTTGGAAATCTTACGGAATTCATTTTAAAAATTGTTTCCAACAAAAGAAATGTAAGAATAGATTACAGCTCAGACAGCGCTTCTATGCTGGTTTTATTGTTGATTTTGGTTTTTACATCCATAGTTTTCAGTTTTGGTTTAAAGGAGAAATGGATTGAAAAGTTTTTATTGATAACTGAATATTTTTGCGTGATTTATATTTCAATAATTCTTATAAAGTATGGTTTGGATAAAATTTTTAAAACCCAGTTTCCCGAACCTGAACCCAATATTCTTTTTACAAGATTTGGAAATTTAGATAAAGATATTTTGTTTTGGAGTACAATTGGAACTTCCAAAACATACAATACCATTACAGGTTCTATTGAGGTTTTTTCTGGAATTTTATTATGGTTCAAGCGCTGTCATTATTTAGGATTATTGCTTGCGATTGTATGCTTTTGTCAAATTCTGATAATTAATTTGAGTTTTGATATTTCTGTTAAATTTTTCTCATTCATTTTGCTTGCTATGAATATATTTTTATTGCGAAAAAGCGGTTGGGAACTTTTGCTCAAAATAATCAGTCTTCCTGCAAAAACACTTTTCGATCGGACTAAATTTCTTCCTCTTAAAACATTTGTTAAAATCATTATTTTAGGCATTATTTTTATTAAAATCGTAATGCCATATTTTGTTAAAAGAATTGATGTTTTTAAACAAAATTCATTTCATTTTGACAAAGCTTATCAAGTGGCTTCTCCCGAAAGTCCTTATCAATATATGTTTTTTCATAAAGACCAATATTTAATTTTAATGGAAAAGTCATCCGAAAAAATGAGGGCTTTGCATTATGAAATTACTTTTGATCATCAATTGATTCTTGAAGATGATACACAGAATATTTCTAAAAGTTCATTATTGAAAAATGAAAAAACAGGAAACATCAGTTTTTATTTTGAAAATCAAAAGATTGATGCGAAACCGATTGATTTTAAAAACATGAATGCATTGCAGGACAGATTTCATCTTTTGGTAGATTAATGCTTTTCCACCAAGCCAAATCCCCATTTCACCAAGTCTTCATATTTTCAGTTTTGAATCAGGCTAATTTTACATTAGAAATTTAAAATAAAACAATTATGAAATTGAAACACCTTTTATTAGCAGGAATTTTTGCAGCAGGAAGTTTGGTGAATGCTCAGGAAATTAGAAAAAACACAATTGAAGTAACGGGCGTTGCCGAAATGGAAGTAGAACCGGATGAAATTATTTTTAACATCGGAATAAAAGCCGACAACAAAAACCAATTGGCAGACAGCGAAAAACTTTTGTTTGAAACTTTAAAAAATAATGGTGTGAAAAACGAAGATATCAAATTCAAATCGATGTATCAGAATTTGTATTCTAAAACCACCAAGTTTACTAAGAGTTTTCAGTTTAAAGTGAATGCTAAAACCAATATGAGCGCCCTTTTTGAACAGCTGAATCAAAAATGGGTAAGCAATCTGAATATTGCGGAAGTAAAAAATACCAAGATTGCAGATTTCAGAAAGACAGTAAAAATCAATGCATTGAAAGCCGCTAAAGAGAAAGCAGATTATCTTTTGGGAAGCATCAATAAAAAAACAGGAAACCCAACAGAAATAATAGAAATCGAAGATTATATGAGTGATGCAATTCTCCCGGTCGCTTACAAAAGTGCAAGAGCCAATATCCAGATGGAGGCAGCCGACCAAAGTCTCGATTATTCTTTCGAAAACATCGAAAATATCAAGCTGAAATACAGTATCAAAACAAAATACGAAATTCTTTAGTTTTTTTGGACAGTCAGAAATGGCTGTCTTTTTTTAGTTAAAAAACTTCCACCAAGTGAAAAAGGCAGTTTACCAAGTCTTCAAAAATCAGGTTTAAAATCAGGGTAATTTTACTATAGAACTTTAAATAATAAACAATGCGACATTCTATTGTAATACTCATTTTTATGATTTCACTTTTTAAATCTCAGGAAATTAAAAAGGAAATCGAAGTAAAACAGGCCACCGTTTTTTTACAGGGAGCTAAAGTTTTCGGAAGCACGAATGTGAATCTTCAAAAAGGTAAAAACACAGTGAAAATCATTAATCTACCCAATGATTTAGATGAAAACACCTACAGAATCAATCTGGAGAAAAACACAACACTTTTATCCATCACGCCTCAAAGCAATTATCTGAAAAGTGATGAACTGACGGATGGCGAGAAGAAACTGGATGACGAAAGAAAGAAATTTCAGAGACAGGTAAATCTTTTAAATATTCAGATTAAAAACCTCACGGGCGAACAGAATATTATTAATGACAATCTAAAAGTTTCTACCAACGACAAAGCAACACCTCAGGATCAACTGATTAAACTGACTGAATTTTACAGAAAAAGAATGCTCGAAATTGATAATCAGGTGTTTATTCTCAATGAACAAAGATCTGTTCTGGATGAAAGCATTGCTAAAATCAACAAACAATTCTCTGAAGAACAGACCAATAAAAACAACAACAGAAAAGAATTAATTCTTGAGATTTTAGCTGAAAACGAAATGAATCTGAATCTTGGAGTAAGTTATATCGTGTCAAACGCAGGTTGGGTTCCGTCTTATGATTTGCGTGCGCTTTCAACCAAAAAGCCTCTGGAAATTGTCTACAAAGGCAAAATTTACCAGAAAACAGGACAGGATTGGAGTAATATCAAACTTTTCGTCTCTACTTACAGACCTTCGTACAATCAAAACCGTCCGATTTTATCACCACTTTATGTTGCAGAATATACGGCTTATAATAATGAAGATGTTACGGTAGGTTATGCTAAGCTAAAAAAGGCTGAAATGTCAAATTCTTATCAGATGAGAGAAGAAAAAGCTGCACCGGGTCAGATTCCTGTGGCGACGGTTTCGGATAACCAGATGAATGTTTTGTATGAATTAAATTATAGTCAAACCATTCTCAGTCAGGAAAAAGAGCAGTATGTGATTTTAGACAAGAAAAATGTGGAATCTGTTTATAAATATCATGTTGTTCCGAAATTAAATAATCAGGTTTTCTTAATAGCTTTTGTGAAAAACTGGCAGAATCTCAATCTGATTTCAGGTGAAGCGAATATTTATTTTGAAGACAATTATATCGGAAAAACCAATATTACCAGCAATTACGTAAAAGATGAATTCCCGATTTCTCTGGGTGTTGATGAAAGAATTGTGGTAAAACGCATGAAAATAGAAGATAAAACTTCTGAGAAAACATTGAGCTCCAACAGAATCCAAATCGAATCTTTCGAAATCAGTATCAGAAATAATACTAAAGAAAATATTGAGCTTGAAATTTTAGACCAGTTGCCAATCAGTCAGCATGATAAAATATCTGTGAAAACTTTAAATATCGGAGACGGAAGCTACGACGATAAAACAGGAAGTATTCTTTGGAACAGAAAAATCAACAGCGGAGCATCAGAGAAAATTAATTTCTCCTACGAATTGAAATATCCAAAAGATATGCAGATTCAGTATTACAGTAGATAAAATTTAAAATTCAAGGTTTAAAATTTAAAATTAAAACGAGAATAGCAAAGTCCCAACGGGACGATTTAATAAAGGATAGGATAAAATCCTATCAAAGTCAAAAAGATAATCAGTAAAAACATACAATATGAACACCCTAAAATTTTTAACATTAACAACAAGTGTAGTTGCATTTTTAAGCGCAGGAAAAACTTCAGACATCCGTTGTAGCAGTAAAGCTAACGACAGAGCAGTAATGGAAAGTAATATCTCTAGTGAACCAAAAATTACGGTTTTAAAAGAAAATAAAATTCAGGTGGCTTTGCTTTTAGACACTTCCAACAGTATGGATGGTTTGATTGACCAGGCAAAATCAAGACTTTGGAACATTGTAAATACGTTGACGACTTTAAAGTATAACGGACAAGCTCCCCAAATTGAAATTGCTCTTTACGAATATGGAAATGACGGATTGCAGGATGAAAATTACATCAGACAAGTCACGCCTTTGACTCAGGATTTGGATTTGGTATCAGAAAAACTCTTTGCTCTGAGAACCAATGGCGGAAATGAATATTGCGGTGCCGTGATTCGTGATGCATCAAACAATCTGAACTGGGACGGAAACGAAAAAAGCATGAAACTGATTTACATTGCCGGAAATGAACCGTTTGATCAGGGAAGGATCAGCTATAAAGAAACGGTTTCTGCGGCTAAGAAAAAGAACATTTACACCAACACGATTTTCTGTGGTGGAAGAGAAGAGGGAATTTCCACTTCGTGGCAAAATGGTGCTGTTTTGGGAGAAGGAAAATATTTTAATATCGACAGTAACCAAAAAGTGATTTATATTGAAACGCCTTTCGATAAACGAATTTATGAATGCAATGGTCTGCTTAATGACACATACGTTTCTTACGGAAGCCGAGGTTCTGAGATGAAAAGCAAACAGTATTTACAGGATTCTAATGCCGAATCGGTTTCAGCCTCAAATGCTGTGGAAAGAGCAGTAAGTAAATCTAAAAAGAATGCCTACAAAAATGATCACTGGGATTTGGTAGACAGAGTTGAGAAAGATAAAAGCTACATTATATCAATGAAAGAGGAAGAATTACCGTCTGAATTAAAAGGTAAAAGCAAAGATGAAATTCAAAAAATTATAACTCAGAAATCGGCTAACAGAGACAAAATTCAAAAAGAAATTGAAGTTTTGGCGAAGAAAAGACAGGAATTCATCGATGCTGAAACCAAAAAACGGGGTAGTTCTGATGCGGATGATTTGGGAAAAGCCATTGAGAAATCGATTGCGGAGATTGCTAAGAAAAATGGCTATGCTTTTTAGGTTTGAAATTTGAGGTTTGAAATTATGATTCTATTATTTTTGATCTAAGGAAATTTACAAGTCCCAAAGGGACGATTTAGCAAAGGATAGGATGGAATCCTATCATCAAAGCATTATTTTTTAAAATTAATATTTACGGAACTGGTCTCAAACACCAGTTCCACAAATTGAGCAAATTTCATAGAATTATACAGATGAGTGTTAGTATTGTTTATTAGTTTCGGGCGGCGGCGAAGCCGCCGCCCGAAACATTTTTTAGTAATTTTTCACATAAAATTCTAACAACTCAATCAGCAAAATCTGCGTGAAACCCATTATTGGTTATGCTTTACCCAAATCAGATTATCAGTATTGTAACCCAATTTTTGAGCTTTTTCAAGAAATCTCAATCTGATGCTTTCAGGAATTTCGGTGGTTCGGGATAAGATCCAGATGTATTTTAAATTATGACCTACGACCAAAGCATATTGATAATCATCATCAATATCAATCACATTGTAACCTGCCCAAATCGGCTTAAAAAAAGAAACTTTCAGCCTTGCTTCATTTTTTGAATTGACAAATTTTGCTTCGCCTTCAGACTCTTTCCATTCTTTTTTTACATAATTATAACCACGGTTTTGAACTTTAATATTTCCTTTTTCATTTAAAGAATAGGTCGCCGTGACATTATCCATATCTTTCTCAAACTTATAGTCAAATCTTGCAATTTCATACCATTTTCCGAGGTATTTGTCGGCATTAAAATTCTGTACAGCGACAGCATTATCCGGAATTCCCACAGAGCATGAATTTAAAATTAACAATCCTAAAACGCCTAATGCAACCGGAAATATTATTTTTTGATAGGTTTTCATTTTGAATATTTTGTGAGTTGATTTTTATTAAATTCAAATATGATGCCTTTGGAAATTTAGAATCAATGATAAGTTTTAATTTTATTAAATTTGAAAGAATTAAGAAAATCTCTACCAGCTAAAATCTTTCGATGAAAAAAGCACTCCTAATTTCACTCACGGTCATCGTGGTCATTATTTTATCCATCACAATTTATTGGAATCTTCCCATAGAAATCACCAGAAAATCTGATATAAAATCAGGAAATAAAATAATTCAGAATATTGAAAATTACCAGAAAACAAACGGTAAACTTCCTCAGGAAAGTGATTGGCAAACTTTAGAAAAACTGGGTTTACAAAAAGGCAACGCAGAAAAAACAATTTACAATAACGATCAAAACGGAAATTATGAATTGATTTATGATGACGGTTTAGGCGGACCTTATCTTTTATGGAATTCAAATGAGAAAAAATGGACGATTGATTTTCCTAAAATTATTGATTAAGAGAAATGAGTAAAGTAAAAGGATTTAGTATATCAATTGTTAGTTTTGTTTTAGGATTTATTTTAAATGTCCTTGCCTGGACAATTTTACCCGGTCCAAATTTAAATACATCAGCATTAGTGGTTGGCCTGCTTCTGATGCTTACTGGTGGATGTTTATTTGTAGCAAGTTTTTTCTTTGAAAACTAAAAAAGACTGCTTTTCGGCAGTCTTTCTCAATATATTTTAAAAATCTTAAGAAATCACTCTTACCATCGCTTTTACCTGAATTAATTTCTCCATCAATTCTTCTCTGGAATCTGCCAAAACATTGATGTGTCCCATCTTTCTTCCCGGCTTGGTCTCTGTTTTTCCATACAAATGAACGTAAGTTTCAGAAAGTTTCAAAACTTCTTCCATACCTTCATAAATTACTTTTCCAGAAAACCCTTCTGCTCCCACCAAATTCAGCATTCCGCTGTAGATAATGGCGTCGGTATCAGCTAAAGGTAAGTTTTTTACCACACGATACATCTGCTCAAACTGTGAATTGGCGTTTCCTTCCTGACTTTGATGTCCCGAATTATGCAATCTCGGAGCGGTTTCGTTTACCCAAACTTTTCCTTCTTTATCTAAAAACAATTCAATCGCAAAAAGCCCGGGAGAATTTACTGCTGCCAGAAATTTATCTGTAATAGAGTAAATCTGATTTTCAATTTCTTCAGTTAAGTGAACCGG
The DNA here is from genome assembly GCF_057180485.1 of Chryseobacterium sp. HNCC26DJ240. Classification (NCBI taxonomy): domain Bacteria; kingdom Pseudomonadati; phylum Bacteroidota; class Flavobacteriia; order Flavobacteriales; family Weeksellaceae; genus Chryseobacterium; species Chryseobacterium sp. HNCC26DJ240. The sequence continues at coordinate 313,616 of NZ_JBXUGK010000006.1, read as the reverse complement.
ACAAACATTAAAATCCAAAAGGTTCAACTTCGGATCTGCAACCATCTCTGTTACGGGGAAAGTCTGTTTTTCTCCGCTTTCGTTGATGGCAACAATTACCGAAAGTTCTTTATCGATATCGACCAGTTTTTCAAGAACAGAATCCTGAGTCCAAAGATTTTTCATGTCTTCGTTGGTGCGGATTACCTGAACACCTTTTCCGTCGTAACCGCCTGTATTCATTTTCTGCACGAAAGGCAAAGGCATTTTTATTTCGTCTGAACTTCCGTCCATAATTTCAAATTCAGGACTTGGAATATTATTTTCTTCATAAAATTTCTTCTGAAGAATTTTCTGCTGAATTGTTTTAATGATTTTAGCATTCGGAACTACCTTTATTCCTTGATTTTCAAGCTCCTGCAAAGCGTCTGCGTTAACGTGTTCGATTTCAATCGTAACTACATCTTTGCCCTGACCGAAGTTTAAAACGGTTTCATAATCATTAAAACTTCCCTGTGTAAAGTAAGAAATATTATGGCAAGGTGCATCAGCTGCCGGATCTAATGTATAAAATTCGTCATCATACTTCAACGCTTCCTGAATGAGCATCCTTCCGAGCTGTCCGCCTCCTAAAATTCCTATTTTCATTGTTTACTTTTTATTTAAAATTTTATTTAAAATTTAATTTGAGATTTGATGTTTGAGATTTGAAATTCGTTCAAGTAAATTTCATCGGTCATCTAAAATCTAGCACCCAGCATCATACACCCCGCATCCATCATCCTACAACTTATCAATCTTCCGATACCCAATATCCACAAAGTTCTCCTGATTTTCTTCATCAGATTTCACCAGCAAAATTGAATGTTTTTCTTTCATTTTTAAAGGTAAAATATCATTGACATTAAAAATATCGTCAATATCAACTCCGTGTTTGTCATCAATATGGCTTACTGCATTTTCGAATCCCATTGTTTTATAAAACTCAGTTTTTTTCGCCTTTTTCACAATTTCAGACATTGACGTTCCAACCATCAAATGTTGCTGATGAAATTCTTCAAAATAACCTTTTTTATATCCTCCAAGATTTACAAAATACAGCTGGTTTTCTGAGCTTTCATGCGATTTTTCTACGATTTTTACTTCAAAACCATCCACAAATTTCACTTCCTGATAGCAATCGAGGTGAATTTTTCCTTCCGCTTCTTTCCAAAATTCTTTCATATCAGGAACGAGCTCTTTTATCGTTTCCGCAATACCGAAAAATACATCGTGCTGCTCAATATTTCTGCCTTTTGGCGTTGCTCCGAGAATAATGTAGAATAATTTAAGACGCATTTCCATGGATGCAAAAATACGTCAAATTTATCTTTCTTTAAACGTTTGGCAGACAACGCCAATAGTTTTATATTTGTAGCATGTCAGAAATCATTATTCTCTTCCTCGGAGCAATATCGGCAGGATTATTAGGATCTCTCACCGGTTTGGGAGGTGGAGTTATCATTATTCCTTTATTGACGCTGGGTTTCGGCGTTCCAATGCATTACGCAATCGGTGCTTCTCTTATTTCGGTTATCGGTACTTCTTCGGGAGCAGCGGTTGCCTTTGTGAAAGAAGGTTTCACCAACATGAGAATTGGGATGTTTTTAGAGATTGCTACTACAGCTGGTGCAATTGCAGGTGCTTTGGTTTCAGGAATGCTGAATCCGAATACCATCGGGATTATTTTTGCAAGTATTCTTTTACTAACCGTAATTTTAAACTTAAAAGGAAAGCCTGATCATCAGGAGCCCCGAATTAAAGGCACGTTAGAAGATAAATTAAAATTATACGGAACTTTCCCTGATAAAGGTGTTTTAAAAAGTTATTCTGCAAGAAATACAGTTCCGGGATTTTTTATGATGATGTTTGCTGGCGCAATGTCTGGACTTTTGGGCATCGGTTCCGGAGCTTTGAAGGTTTTGGCGATGGATAATATGATGAGGTTGCCATTCAAAGTTTCTACAACGACGAGTAATTTTATGATCGGCGTAACTGCGGTTGCAAGTTCGTTGATTTATTTCCAAAGAGGCGAAATTATTCCTGTCATCGTTGCTCCCGTTCTGGTTGGAGTAGTGGTTGGAAGTTTCATCGGTTCTAAAACTTTAATGGTTTCAAAAACAAAAAAATTAAAGACCTTTTTCGCTATCGTAATTACGATTCTTTCGGTTTATATGATGTATAACGGTTTAAGCAGTAATTTCAAATGAAAAAGACTTTTACAGACATCGACCTGAACCGTTCGGTAGGAAATCTTCTCCGTTTAGGCGTTATTTTAGCAGTTACAACTTCTATTATTGGCTTTGTAAAACTTTTTTTAGAAGGTTTTAAAATGCCTAGGAAATACACAATGCTCAACATGGGAACTTCATCTGAAAAAGTATGGAGCCATTTTTGGGAAACGCTTTGTAAAGGCGAAGGTATGGCCATTATTCAACTGGGAATTTTGATGCTGATTTTCACACCATTAATGAGAATTATCTTTGCTCTCATCGGATATTTGAAAGAGAAAGATTATACTTATGTTATTATTTCTTCAATTGTTTTGGCGATTATGGCTGTGAGCTTTTTCACGGGTTATGCGCATTAGATTTGAAGTTTGAGATTTGAGATTTTAGCAGTTAACATGTTGCTTATCTAAGTAAAACGGCTTTGTGAGACTTTATGCGATATCATTTAAAATAAACTTTGTGCACTCTGTGTTCAAAAATTTACTCCTCATAAAACTCAATCGGCAAACCATCAGGATCCTGAGTAAAGAAAAATTCTTTTCCGGTAAATTCATCGGTGCGGATTTCTTCGCAGTTTAATCCTTTCTGAATTAATTCTTCACGCTTTTTATTCACATTTTCGACAGAAAAAGCCAAATGCCTCAAACCACAAGCTTCTGGTCTGGACGGTCGTTCAGGAGGATTAGGAAATGAAAATAATTCAATCACATAATGGTCATCGATGCCTAAATCCAGTTTGTAAGATTTCCTTTCTTCACGGTACACTTCCTGTAAAATTTTTAAACCTAAAACGTTAGTATAAAATGATTTTGAAGCTTCGTAATCTGAACAGATGATAGCAATGTGATGTATTTTCATAACTCAAAAGTAAAATATTTCATTTAAATTTTTGGCTTTATTAAGAAGATTAATAAGAGAATATGTGATTATTTTTTCTAAGTATTCATTATATTTGATATTCTTTTTTAAATCATAAATTAAAATTTTAATGAAAAAAATAAATATTGCCGTTCTGGCATTTTCAGGTCTTGTTTTTTTGAATTCCTGTGGAACTAAAAAAGTTGCTGTTGTAACAGAAGAAAGGCCTGTTCCCGCAATGAAATTTCCTGAAAATGAAGAAATCAAAGAAGAGGGGATCAATCTTGCCTACATGGATAAATCTGTAAGACCTCAGGATGATTTCTTTAATTATGTAAACGGAAACTGGGTGAAAGAAACACAGATTCCTTCTGATAAAGCAAGCTGGGGTTCTTTCAATGCTTTGAGAGAAAATGTGGATGATGCTTCTTTGGATATTTTAAACAAAATATTAAGTGAAACCTATCCTGAAGGTTCTGAAGGCCAGAAAATCCAGAATTTGTATGCAAGTTTCATGGATACTTCAAAACGTAATGCTGAAGGTTTAGCACCAATAAAATCTGATTTAGCTAAAATTGATGCCATTAAAAATGTAGCAGATCTTCAGAAATATTTGCTTGAAGCGACAAAATTGGGCGACAATTCTTTCTACGGATGGAGAGTGTCTGCAGATATGAAAGATTCTAATATGAATGCCGTTTACCTTGGAGCCCCAGATCTCGGTTTGGGAAGAGATTACTACCAGAAAGTAAACGAAGCCAACACCAAAACTTTAGCAGAGTATCAAAGCTATATTTCTAAACTTTTCGTTATTTTAGGCTATAAAAATGCTGACGCAGCCGCAAAAGCTGTGGTCGATTTTGAGAAAAAAATGGCTAATGATCTTTTGACTTTAGAGCAAAACCGGGATGCGAATTTAAGATACAATCCGAAAAAAGTTTCTGAATTGCCTGCATTGGTGAAAAGTGTAAATCTTCCGAAATACCTTAAAGATGCCGGAGTAAATACTGATCGTGTAATCGTTGGAGAGCTGAAATATTACCAGAATATGGATCAGATTTTTACTCAGAAAAATATTCCTCTTCTGAAAGATTATCTGAAATACCATGTTATCAATGGAAATGCATCCAATCTTGATGAAAATTTAGAGAATATCCGTTTTGATTTTTATGCTAAATATTTGCAGGGGCAAAAAGAGCCACGTCCGATGAACAAAAGAGGTTTGGCAATGGTGAATTCTATTTTGGGTGAAGCTTTCGGGAAATTGTACGTAGAAAAATATTTCACGCCGGAATCTAAGCAACAGATGGAAACCTACATCGATTACATCGTAAAGGCTTTCGACAAACACATCACAGAAATCGACTGGATGTCTCCTGAAACAAAAGTTAAAGCCCACGAAAAACTTTCTAAATTCAGCGTAAAAATCGCCTATCCGGATCAGTGGAAAGATTATTCTAAACTGAAACTGGAAAAAGGAACTTCATTGTATTCTAATCTTCAGAATGTTTCAGCTTGGCAGTACGGGAAAAGTCTGGAGAAAGTGGGTAAACCTGTTGACAAAAAAGAGTGGGGGATGACGCCGCAAACAGTCAACGCATATTACAGTGGTTCCAACAACGAAATTGTTTTCCCTGCGGCGATTTTACAACCTCCTTTCTACAATCCGAAAGCTGATGCAGCCGTGAATTTTGGCGGAATAGGAGCCGTAATTGGTCATGAAATTTCACACGGTTTTGACGACAGTGGCTCAAGATTCGATGGTGATGGAAACTTAAATAACTGGTGGACAGCCGAAGACCGTAAAAACTTTGATGCAAAAGTGGCTCAGTTGGCTGCACAGTATAACGCTTATGAACCTGTAAAAGGAAGTTTCGTCAACGGAAAATTTACAAGTGGTGAAAATATTGGCGATCTTGGTGGTGTTTCTGTGGCTTATGAGGCATTACAGATGTATCTCAAAGACAAGGGAAATCCAGGTTTAATCAGTGGTTTCAATCAGGATCAGCGGTTTTTTCTAAGTTGGGCAACGGTCTGGCGAACAAAATCTACTGAGCAATATATGATTAATCAGGTGAAAACAGATCCGCATTCGCCGGGAATTTTCAGGGCTTTCGGGCCTTTGGTTAATCAGGATTCGTTTATCAAAGCTTTTGATATAAAAGAAGGTGATAAAATGTATAAAGCACCCGCTGAAAGAATTATGATTTGGTAAAATCAAGAAGACCTGCAAATTTTGCAGGTCTTTTTTTATTATATCTCGCTGGTTTTATGGGTTTAGCAGATTTTAAAAGTTTTAAAATTAAATCTAAAAAATTTTAAACTGTTTCCTGAGTTGTGTATGCAGTAAAAGCTTCTTCCAAACTATTGAATTTTCCTTTAAAATCTTCAATAGCGCAATCCTGCAGAATATTTCCTTTATGAATCAAAATTACTCTGCTGCACAAAGCCTCAACTTCCTGCATAATATGAGTGGAAAGAATTACAGTTTTTTTGTTGCCGATTTCTTTGATGACGCTCCTGATTTCCAGAATTTGGTTCGGGTCTAAACCATTGGTTGGTTCGTCTAAAATTAAAAGTTCCGGCTGGTGAATAATCGCCTGCGCAAGACCGACTCTCTGTTTGTAACCTTTAGAAAGCTGACTTATTTTCTTAGATTTTTCCGGCGTTAAACCAACAGTTTCAATCACTTCATCAACTCTGGACATCGGAATTTTATGGATATTTGCAACAAACTGCAGATATTCTTTCACATACATTTCCAAATACAACGGATTGTTTTCAGGTAAAAAACCTATTTTCTTTTTGGTTTCAATTTCGTTTTCAGCAATGTTTTTTCCGTCTAAAAAGATTTCTCCTTTTTCTATTTTCAGAGCTCCGACGATAGATTTCATCAGAGTAGATTTACCTGCTCCATTGGGACCTAAAAGCCCGATAATCTCGTTCTTTTCTGTAGAAATTGTAACGTCATTCAGTGCCACCTGGCTTCCGAAAGTCTTGGTTAAATTATTTATGATTAATGACATGTCTATTTTGATATTTTACAAAAATAAAACAAAAAACTCATCCGTAAAGAATGAGTTTAAATATTGTTTAAAGATAACTTTATTTTCTTTTTTTGCTCGGTTTTTTTGCTGGCTGCTCTGTTGGTGTTGGTTGTGTGTAGGTCTGCTGAACAGTTGTTGCAGGTTGTGTAGTTACCGCAGTTTGTTGCTTCACAGGTTTGTTGTAAAGTGCAGCTTTTGGAGTTCCTACACCGAAAATTTTATCCAGTTGTTTCTTGTTTAAAAACTGAGATTTACCAACGTATTTTTTGTTTTTGTTGATGTACTGAATAAACTGCATCGTTGGCTGACCATAGTTTTTCTCAAAATGCAGCTCAATAATATCATTTGGAAGTTCAAGCGAAATATTTCCTGAAGGCTCGTCGATGAAACCGTCTGAAATCATCTTGTAAAGTCCTATTACATCACCATTCAGATCAATAAAAGAGAATGATCTGAAAGTATTTAGATTTGAATTGTTGATATCCTGATAGTTGAAAGTATATCTGTTATCTTTTTTGTACAGGCCCACAGAATTATCTTTTCCGATTTCTACCAAAGTCTCATTTTTAAGAACTTTGATCTGTGAAAATGCAGTAAAGCCAATCACAATAGCAAATAGTAAAAATATTTTTTTCATGCTTCTTCCTTTTAATATTTTTGATATGGTAACGCTAAGATAGCGATAATAACAAAATTGACATTTTTTTTCTCCCGCAAAAGTAACATTTTTTTTTCAACAAGATTTTAAATAGAATATGATATTTCTTTTGGTATTGTATTACCATTGTTTTGGTACCTTTTCTTTCAGTCTCGTTTTTAGATATTTATAATAAAAATTCAATACTGTTGAAATAGTGTTAAATTTAGTTTAAATAAAATTTTACCTGAAAATAGGGTTGAATTATATCACACATTTACAGAAAAGCCAACAATCTTTAAGCCAATTTCGGTCAAAATTTACGAATTTCTAATAATGGAGAAAATACTGTTATAAAGTACTGAAATTTCATCAAAATTATACATTTGTTCTTAAGCAATCGATTGCATAGGTTGAAACTATTCTATTAAAGAAAGTATTTCTTTTAAACTCTTATTAGATACATCAAAATAAAAACCTACCCCAATTAAACCTAAAGTTTTGATAAGTAGGATTAGTGGCTGTACAAATATGGATAACAATAGTCTGTTATACATTCGCTAATATATAGCGAAAAGTTTTAATCTGGAAAATTGGGTCATCATCATTTTCTTATAGAGAAAGAAATAAATCTGTTGCTGAATTCAGAAAGTAATGTCGCAGGAATTGCCTATGATTTAGGTTTTGAAAGTCCATCTTATTTTACAAGATTATTTAAAAAGTGGTTAGGGTAACACCTGTTCAGTATAAAAAAGAAGCGGTTAAATAATAATCAAAATTAAAAACTGAACTTTTTTACAAACTAACATTGAGCTTTTTTACAAAGTTTATCTTTCATTTCTCATCTAATTTTGTACTATAAATTTTTAGAAATGAAAACAGTAAACAGAATTTACATCAATGGCGAGTTTGTAACGCCTCACGGAACGGAAACTTTAGACTTAATCAATCCGTCTAATAACCAAAAAATAGGAGAGATAACGCTTGCCGACGAAGTGGATACCAGAAATGCCATTGCAGCGGCGAAAGAAGCTTTTAAAACCTTTTCAAAATCTACCGTTGAAGAACGAATTTCTTATCTTGAAAAATTGAAAACCGCTGTAGAGAAAAGAAAGCAGGATTTTACAGAAGTGATGATTGAAGAGTACGGAGGAACTTTTCAGTTTTCTTCAATGAGTAACGAGTTTACAGGACTTTGGTTCGATTCAATGATAGAATCCATCCGAAATTTCGAGTTTGAAAAAACCATTAATTCTTCAAAAGTGCTTTTACAACCAGTTGGCGTCGTCGGAATTATCACTCCTTGGAATGCCAGTAACAGCTCGGTTTGCAGTAAAGTTGCCACAGCAATTGCAGCTGGTTGTACGGTTGTTATCAAACCAAGTGAAATGAGCGGTCTGCAGACTCAGGTTTTGATGGAAGCCTTTCACGATGCGGGTTTACCAAATGGAATTATCAATTTTGTAACAGGCTTGGGAAATGTAGTCGGAACAGAATTAACCATTAATCCAACTATTTCAAAAATCTCGTTCACAGGTTCTACAGCGGTTGGAAAACTCATTGCAAAAACAGCGGTCGATACAATGAAAAGAGTGACTCTGGAATTAGGTGGAAAATCACCCAATATTATTTTGGATGATGCCAATCTGGAAGAAGTGATACCGACAGCGATTTTTGGAGCGTATATGAACAGCGGACAAGCCTGTATTGCGCCAACAAGACTTTTGGTTCCTGAAAATCAAATTGATAAAGTGAATGAAATCGCTAAAGCAACCGCAGAAAAAGTGTTAGTAGGATTGCCTCAAAATGATAACACAAATGTGGGGCCGATGGTTAGTGTAAAACAATTTGAACGAGTTCAAAACTACATCAAGATCGGAGTGGAAGAAGGCGCAGTAGTTTTAGCCGGAGGAGAAGGCAAACCCGAAGGATTAGAAGCCGGAAACTTTGTAAAACCGACCATTTTTACCAACGTAAACAATAAAATGAGAATCGCTCAGGAAGAGATTTTCGGTCCCGTATTGTCGATTATTCCTTATAAAACAGAAGAGGAAGCGATAGAAATTGCAAACGATACACCTTACGGTTTAGCGGCTTATATCAGTTCATCTGATGTGGAAAGAGCTCAAAAAGTCGCTTCACAAATTGACGCAGGAAGAGTTTGTATCAACGGTTTCCGTCACGACCCGATGGTTCCGTTTGGCGGTTTCAAACAGTCAGGAATTGGCAGAGAATACGGTGTTTATGGTCTGGAAGCTTATCTTGAACCAAAAGCTGTTCTGCAATAATATTTTGTACATTTGATAAAGCGTTGTTTTCAAAAATGGCGTTTTGTCTTTTAGCATTCAATCAAAATGGAAAAATCTGATATTGTCTATTCTTGCTATCACGAGGTAAGCCGAAAAGGCGAAAATTTTGTTCCTCAGCACGTTCTTGCATTTCAAATTTCGGGACAATTTGTGTTGTCCGACGGTCAGGAAAAATACATTGCAAAAGAGGGCGATTTTAATTTAATCCGAAAAAATCAGCTGGTAAAATTCACGAAATGTCCACCTGAAAACGGAAGTTTTGAAAGCCTGAATATTTACCTGAATCAGGAGGTTTTGCAGAATATGGCAAAGGAATATCATTTTTCATCCAATCATTCCGAAGTTTCCAAGCCTTTGGTTTCTATCGAAGTGAATGCTGTGCTGCAGAATTACATCACATCGTTGCAGACCATTCTTGAGAATCCAAAACTACTGACTAAAGATTTTATCGACCTTAAAATTAAAGAGCTTTTATTTATTTTAATAGAATCGCAGCCTGAACTCAAAAATATTCTTTTCGATTTTTCAGAGCCTTTTAAAATTGATTTGCAGTCTTTTATGATTCAAAATTATAAATATAACGTGAATCTGGAACGTTTTGCTTATCTCACGGGAAGAAGTTTGGCGACTTTCAAACGTGATTTTGAGAAGATTTTTCACTCCTCGCCACATAAATGGATTTTGCAGAAACGTCTTGACGAAGCTTATTTTTTAATGAAAGAAAAACAGCAGTCGCCTTCGGAAATCTATGTGGATTTAGGCTTTGAAGACCTTTCTCATTTCTCTTATGCCTTTAAAAAACAGTTTGGGTTTAGCCCGAAAAATATCTTAGATAAACAGAAAATTCTTTATTGATTTTATTTTGAATGAACTATAAAGAAAAAGCCTTATAAAAATACATGAAGGCTTTTTATAAGGTTTTACATAATTCTTATGTTTATGATTGGTACATTAATAAAGTGGTGAAGATCATTCAAACCGACAGATCCAAGGAGTTGATTCTTTTTCAGAAAAGTAAAAATTTATTCTATTAAATAATAAAAACAATTACTTTAAGTAAATAAAATGGTGTCAACTGTTTGTAGTTGCCACCATTTGGCTATTTAGGAAATTCACGCACGCTTTTTCAAACACTTTTGTCAGTGATTTAATTCATTTGAGCCAAATTAGACAAGAATTGCAAGGCTCATTTTATCAAATAATTTTCTGGTAACATAAACTTTTAGTGATCTATAGTAAAAAAAGTGAATCAATCGATTCACTTTTGCTTTCCATATATTTCTGATTAAGCCTCAATAAACTCCAAAAGATCCTTATTAATCGTCTCGTGCTCCGTAGTCGGCATTCCGTGAGGGAAACCAGGATACGTAATCAATTTTCCGTTTTTCAACAGTTTTGCAGATTTAATACCTGAGTTTTCAATAGGAACAATCTGGTCATCTTCACCGTGAAGAACCAAAACAGGTATATCCACAGCCTTCAAATCCTCAGTAAAATCAGTTTCAGAAAACGCTTTGATTCCATCGTAATGAGCTACAATTCCGCCCATCATTCCTTGTCTCCACCAATTTCTCTGTACACCTTCTTTAATCACAGCACCTTCTCTGTTATAACCGTAGAAAGGGAACGTCAAATCAATATAAAATTGGTTTCTGTTGTTCAAAGTCTGTTCTCTGATTCCATCAAAAACCTCCATCGGAACACCATCAGGATTGCTTTCACTTTTCACCATTACCGGCGGAACTGCACTGATTAACACCGCTTTTTTCGCTCTTCCGTTAGAATATTTTGCCACATAACGAATAACTTCGCCACCACCAGTTGAGTGACCGATGTGAACTACATCTTTCAGGTCAAGGACTTCAACCAATTCAGCTGCGTCAGAAGCATATTGCTCAATCGTGTGATTATAAATATCCTGACTAGAACGGCCGTGACCTCTTCTGTCGTGCGTCACCACTCTGTAACCTCTTTGCAAGAAGAAAATCACCTGTGCATCCCAATCGTCTGATGACAATGGCCATCCGTGGTGAAACATCAATACTGGTCCTTCGCCTTGGTCTTTGTAAAAAATCTCTGTTCCGTCTTTTAATTTTAGTGTGCTCATAATTTAATTTTTTAAATGTTGTGATTGATTTATTTTAATATTTTGTTGTCTTAATTCTTTAGCAAATGTAGGATGGTTCAATTCGTTTCTCGTTAATCTAGTTTAATATCGTACATTTTTTATGATTTTTTATTTGGGCAGCAATTTCCGCCTTCCACTCCCGCTATTTTTTCCCAAGCTAAATCCCCTGCAAAAAAGGATTTCCGCTCAAGTCGGGCTGCAGATTCGGTGTTAATTCACGTTTTCCCTTACCAATTCAAGCAAATCTTCCGCTCCACCATTAAATTTAGTTTCATTGATGAAAAACGAAGGCGTTCCGTTCACACCGCTCATAACCCCGCTTTCAAAATCCGAATCTACTTTTTCTTCCAATTCAGCTTTCTGGATATCATCTTTAAATTGAGAAATATCTAAGCCTATTTTTTCTGCCAATTCGAATAAATACAATTCATTCAGATTTTGCTGATTTTCATAAATCGCATCGTGCATTTCCCAGAATTTCCCCTGAAGATTGGCTGCTTCTGCTGCGATGGCCGCCGGTCTTGCATATTGATGCATCTCAGATAATGGAAAGTTTCTGAAAACAAATTTTATTTGACTTCCAAATTCTTTCATCAATTCCTTCAGAACCGGATATGCGGCGCCACAATAAGGACATTGGTAATTGCCATATTCTACAATAACGAGGTCGGCTTCTAAGTTGCCTTGTGCGTGGTCAGCTTGACTAACGTTTGGTTTTAGTGACATAATTTATTTTGTGTTAAGGGTTTCTAAAGCGTCTAAAATTCCGTCTTTATTGATGACGAAAAGTGCGCGTTTGCATTCACCTTCTTCATCATCATAAACGCCGTACTGTTTTGCGATTTCGCCTTTAGCTTCAAAATCTGCCAACAAAGGAAAATGTAAATTTCTAGATTGCGAAAATGCAAGATGACACCATTTGCTGTCCACAGAGATTCCAAAGATTTCAGCATCATATTTATGAAAGAACTTCAAAGTTTCGTTGTACAAAGCCATCTGGTCGCTGCAAACCGGACTCCAATCGGCTGGATAAAAAGCAAGGATGACATTCTTACCTTTGAATTCTGAGAGTGTAATTTTCTGGTCTGGCGTTGCGTACAAAGTAAAATCCGGGGCAACATCATTTTTTTGTAACATAATATTAGTTTTTAAAGTTATTTTTTGAAATCAATATTCCACAAATCATCAGTAATAATGCTGGAATCATCAGAGTCCATTTTCCAAGATAACCGAGTAGGAAAGGAACGATAAACGCACCGGATAAAAATCCTATCCACAAAAGCAAAAGATGAATGGCGTTGGATTGATATTCCTTTTTTTCTGCTTTATCTTTCGTCATCGTCAGCATTGCGGTGTTTCTTGCCAAGCTGTTCAGAGTTCCTGTTACGAAATCTGTATTCACTTTTTGCTTTCCTACAGAAGTCACAATTGTGTTCATCATTCCCATTGAAAATCCGACGATTGCAATGGATAATAAATTATTGATATTATAAAAATAAGTAATAATTGAATAGAAAATAAGAATTCCGGAAACTATATAGAATGTTAATATTTGGTTCTTAATTCTCTTCCATAATGAAAGGCAGGTTCCGGCGTAAATTCCTAGTAAAAAACAACTTATGACGGTAACTGATGTGATAATGATTCCAGATTTACCCGTTGAAATGGCCGCTCCCAAAGAAGTGGTATTTCCACTCATAAAAGAGACGTACGTTTTCCATTGTATCAATCCTGTTGCATCGATATATCCTGCAATCAAAGCTAAAAATATGGCCAATCTCTCTTGCATCTTAATCGAATCAGATGAAACGGAAGTGCTTGTTTTGATGACAGAATTATCCATTATTTAGAGAGATTTAATTCTAATCTTATTTCTTAGCCTGAATGAAAACTTTCTCAGTCGGAAATTTTTCAATTTCACCTTCTTTCAAACCAAAGTTCGTTACAACAACATCTTTCGGATTTCCAGCCAGCCATTCGCTCAAATCGATTGATTCATATTTTCCGCTGTTGAAGCCAATCAGAATTCTGCAAACGGTATCGCCTGTATTTTTGATGTAATGTCCGGCTCCCATCGGAACGTAACCCACATCTCCGGCACTGAACTGTTCTGTAACACAAGTAGATTCTGCTAAGAAAACCGACATTTCCGCCTGTCCTGAAATAAAATATTGCCATTCGTCCGCATTTGGATGCCAGTGCATTTCTCTCAAAGCGCCCGGTTGAAGCTCCAAAATAGAACCGGACATCGTACTACTGATAGGGAATTCTTTACTAGTTACCAATCTTTGCAAACCTCCCCCCGGAACAATTCTCGGCTGTTGAGAATGCAAAGGATAACGGTGAAAACTGGTTAATTCGATGTCAGATTCATTCGGACGAGCTTCAGCCACGAAAGACATCTCGTCCGGAACAATTCCTGCTGCGAAGTAGGCTTCTTTCTGAGGTAAAGCCGCCACTTCCTCTAAAGTTAAACCTAAATTCTGAGCAACAATTTCAGGTGGTACAGACGAAACAAAATCCGTCACGCTGAACGTATGGTCTTCGGAAAAATTACCGTTATCAAAAATCAAAATAAAATGACATTCTTCCGTTCCTGTCGCCTGAATCGAGTGGCCATAACCTTTTGGGAAATACCAAACATCACCCGGTTCAAAATTGTCTGTATAACTGTGTCCGTCGGGATGGATAATTGTGGTACGAACTGTTCCCGAAATCACATAAGCCCATTCTGCTGCATTGGCGTGCCAGTGCAATTCTCTCATACTTCCCGGTTGTAGTCTCATAGAAACGCCGGCAATGCCGATAGAAGCAGGGAAATCTTTTACAGAAGCACCTCTTGTAGTTCCGCCATCGTTGGTTCTTGGTTCTTTTTTTTCTAATTCGTATTTGAAACTTAATGATGCAGTATTCATAATGATAAGTTTTTGTGATTAATGATAGTTTGTCTTTATTTCTACTGTAAAGCTATCCCGGAAACAAAGGATTTTGAAGTGGTTTTCGGTGAATGGGCAAAATGAGTCGGTGGGAATTTGAAAGAGATAGTTGATAAGTTTATTGGATGCCACGAATACACGATTTTTTTTATGAATGTCCGTTTTTAATCATAACACTAAAATCATCAGTCATTTTGTCATTCTGGAGGAATCTAAACAGCTTTATTTTCAGTGTGTTGAGATTCCTCCAGAATGACAGATAAACTGTTGAAAACTAATTTATTACTAATTACGGGCATTCATATTTTTTTAAATCAAAATCGGAATTTACAATACTTTCATCAAATTAATTCGTGCATTCGTGGCTGTTGTCATTGTCTTTAGAATAAAGAAAATAGATGAGAGGTAGACGACTTTAGATTCGAATTCTTAATTACGAGAACCTAATCCAGTTGATTTTAGTAACAAAAAAATCCTTCACAATTTGAATTGAGAAGGATTGAAATTTTGGTCAGATTATTACTTAATCTATGTATTACTCTATCTCACAAGAATAATTTTTCCTGTATGTGAACCGTCTTCAAGCAATCGATGTGCTTCTGCGGCTTCCGAGAAAGAAAATGTTTGAAAAATAACAGGTCTGAACTTCTTTGATTCAATCAAAGGCCAGACATTTTTCTGAATATCTTTGGCCAATTGTTTTTTGAACTCATATTCCCGGCTTCTCAAAGTACTTCCTGTAATGGTCAAACGCTTTGTCATTACTTTCCAGATATCCAAATCGACACGACTGCCACTTACTGCATTGATGTGAACCAATCTGCCTTCAGGCTTTAAAATATTGATGTTTTTAGCCAAATAATCACCGCCAATCATATCGAGAATGACGTCGACGCCTTCATCTTGCAATTCAGTTTCAAAATTTTGGGTTTTATAATTAATGTAAGAATCGGCACCAAGTTCAAGACATTTTTGGCCTTTTTCATCGGAACCCACCGTGACAATTACTTTTGAACCCAAAGCGTGCGCAATCTGGATTCCCGTGATTCCAATCCCGCTGTTTCCACCGTGGAGTAAAAGGGTTTCTCCTGGTTGAAGATTTCCTCTCTGAAAAACATTAGACCAAACTGTAAAGACTGTTTCCGGTAAGCTTGCCGCCTCAGCAAAACTTAAATCTGCCGGGATTGGTAAACATTGACCTTCCCTCACAGCGACATATTCTGCGTAACCGCCACCTGCAAGAAGTGCACAAACTTTGTCTCCAACGGTGAAATCTACGACGTCAGGTCCGCATTTCACAATAGTTCCGGCAACTTCCAGTCCAGGAATATCGGCTACAACTCCATCTGGAGCAGGATAATTGCCTTCACGCTGGAAAACATCCGGACGGTTGATTCCTGCGGCTTTCACTTCGATTAAAACTTCGTCTTCGGAAATTTCGGGAGTTGGATAATCCTGTAATTTCAATACTTCAGGAGCGCCATATTTTGTGATAACAATTGCTTTCATTTTTTTAATTTTAATATCAGATTAATTTCAAACTCTCTTCCAGGTCAGTTTGTGAGTCACCAACCTTGAATTGTTGGTGAATGGTTTTTCACTTTCTAGATGCAGAAAACCATCTTTCAAGATAACGATTCTATTCTGCGTTTGTCCCGTCCAGTTGGGGAAAAGCGAGATGTACATCGTGTGGCTCACCAACTGTTTTTCATCGTCCGTTTTGAACGGTCCCGAATACGCAAGATAGGTTGAGCCTTCCTGTGTATATTCTTCCGGCGTGGCATTGGTCCAATGTTCCTGATGAAAGTTTTCCCGGTGCATATCCATAATTTGTGCCGACATATATCCGTCGGGATTGTAAATAATCAGTCCTTTCGGATTTTCGCCCATCGGATGCGTGATTTCTCCGCCGTTGACAGGAACTTCGATAAGCTCTACCAAAGTCCAGCTTCCTAATAGTTTTTCAAAAAGTGTTTCCATAACTTTAAAATGAAATGAGCGTACTGAAATACGCTCATTATTTTTTTTTTGAATTAGAAAGGTTGATTGTATTTTCCTGTCAATGCTTTGTTTTCGATGCTTTTCGCAAAGTTGGGCGTTTCTTCGTGGTTGTGGGCGTCGGAAGCAGCTTGTCTGGAAGCGGCTGCATCTGCAAGATTCACGTTGTGTTCTTTTAAATATTCGAACATTTCGGGAGTTGCCGTCGCGTGAATTTCGTTGGTGTACAATGTTGTGTTATCATCGATTTTTGTGGCTTTCAGTTCCCATAAAACCTGAACTTTGGTACGGCCGCCTTTGGTAATGGAATCTGAGATAGATAACATTCTGCAGTAATCCGGACGGTGCTCTACCGCTACATAATGCTGAACCATCAAAGCATCTCCGATTGTTTCAACGTTTAAAGAAACTGGCTGTCCGTCGTAAGTAGTAGAAATAGCCGCTCCGATGTGCTGCGTTGAGCATCTTTGATATTCGGCATCTGGTAAGTTTAATAACCAATCTGCGATGTTTACTTTTTCGATTGGGGCATTGATAATCGCTGTAACTGTAGAGTGAGACAATGCGTTTTCTGGTGTTTGAATAATTTCCATAATGTTTAAAGTTTAATTGTTTGTATGTGTTAATTTGATGGTGTAAAGCTACATTCAACAAATTTCAAAATCAATTGATGTTCGATGAATAGGCAGAAACTGTCGTTTGAAATTTGAAATAGAAAGTTGTTTCGTTACAAAACCTTCGATTTCCGACCTATATAAAAGTTGTTTTGTTTTCCGCAGACCGTGGGAGACTTCCGCCAAAGTTGTTTGTTACAAAACGTTTGATTTGTGACCAAAGTAAAAGTCATTTGGTTACAAAACGGCCGTTTTGAGACTTCCGCCAAAGTTGTGTGGGTTGCAAAACGGTAGTCGTGAGCAATGGTAAAAGTTGCTTTGCTCAAAACAAGCTGTTTTGGAGAAAAACAAAATGGGTTTTAATTTAAACAAGTTGCTTTGAGGAAAAACAAATTGTGTTTTAGTCTAATCGGGTTGTTTTTGAGAGATTACAAGTTATGTTTTAGTTTAAACGAGTTGTTTTGGGGAAAAACAAATTGTGTTTTAATCTAATCGGGTTGTTTTGAGAGATTACAAGTTGTGTTTGAGTCTGAACGAGTTGTTTTTTAAGAAAAAGATTTAAACAAAAAATCCGTCTCAATTTTGTTTGAGACGGATTTTATTTTAGAACTAAATTTAAATTATTTATACAGCCATTTCCTAATCAACTTCGTATAATTCGGCATCACTACAAAAATCACTAAAAATACCAGACATCCTGTACTGATGAAAGTATCAAAATAGCGATTGGCAGGAATATTAAGTTGTCTTAATGACGGTAACAGTAATAATTGCATCAATAATGATAAAGGAAAAATAGTAGACCAAGTCGCTAAATATTGTTTCCATCGGACAGGAACTTTGTTGTCTGTTTTTTCGCCATAGAACAAAAAATCCAATCCCGATTTGATTTCGTAATTATCTTCTTTTGTAAAAAGCGGATGCGCTTTGTCAATTAACTTTCTTCTGGTATCAGATTCCATCCAGGTTCGCAGATTTTCAATCGTATCAAAACGGATAATCACGGTGTAAACAAACGTCAGATTCGGAATCGGGCGAACGATTTGCCAGTCGATAAAACCTTTGGCACTTTTGGAAATGGGCAGAATTTCATCGAGCCATTTTTCATATTCGGTTTGCTTGCCGTCGAGAACGTGATGGGTGATGACCACCGATGCGCCTTGGGTTTCCATAATCATTTTGGTATTAAAAAAATCAATAAGAATGGGCTTTAGCCCGTTCATTTGTGAAAAATAATAAGTTAGGCTTTAGCCAAAACTTAATCTAGATTTTGGCTAAAGCCGAGTTTATTTGCATTTTAATCATCGGGCTAAAGCCCGACGCAATTGATGAGCCTTTAAATCGATTGCATAAACAATTTAGTTTCAAAAAAAGATTTCAACAAAACATCTTTTACCTCTTCCAAAGCCAGTTGTGATGACGGATTTTCTTCGGTTGTTAATTCTAAAATATCTAATTTTTCCTCTAATAAAGTGAGCAATCCCATTATCGCCACACTCGATTTCAAATCGTGAGCTCTTAATTTTAGCAATTTAAAATCTTTATTGTCGTAAGCCAGTTTCAGTTCCTGCAAATGAGTTGGGACTTTATCTAAAAACTGTTGCGTCACTGTTCTTTCAAAATCTTTGTCGCCATTGCTGATGGACTTCAAATAAGTAAGGTCGATGAACTCGTAACTAAAAGCGATTTCGTCGGTTTTTATTTCCGTTTTTTCGTTTTCTTTCAGTCCGAAATTGGAAATTAATTTGAATAATTCGTCCTCTTTTATCGGTTTGGAGATGTATTCGTTCATTCCACGGCTCATACATCTTTCGCGTTCGCCAGCTAAAGCGTGTGCGGTCATTGCGATGATTGGTGTTTTCAGTTTCAGTTCTTCACGGATGGTTTGTGTAGCTACATAACCGTCCATTTGTGGCATTTGGATGTCCATTAAAACCAAGTCGCAGTCGTTATTTCTGAGAAATTCTACCGCTTCCAGACCGTTGTTTGCGGTTTCAAAATCGATGTTCCATTGTGAGAGAAGATGCTTCATCAGACTTTGATTGATAGCATTGTCATCCACGATTAACACTTTCAAAGGTGCGTTTGTTTTATCTTTAAAATAATCGGTGTCAATTTT
Source organism: Chryseobacterium sp. HNCC26DJ240 (assembly GCF_057180485.1). Classification (NCBI taxonomy): domain Bacteria; kingdom Pseudomonadati; phylum Bacteroidota; class Flavobacteriia; order Flavobacteriales; family Weeksellaceae; genus Chryseobacterium; species Chryseobacterium sp. HNCC26DJ240. The sequence continues at coordinate 294,721 of NZ_JBXUGK010000006.1, read as the reverse complement.
AGGAATTACATTCAGCTGTTCTTTTGCGATTGTGTAAGGAATATAAAAATGGAAAGTCGTGCCTTTTCCCTGTTCGCTGATGACTTCGATATCACCGTTCTGCAACTGAATCAGACTTTTTACAATCGATAAACCAAGTCCGGTTCCGCCGTAATTTCGGGTTGTCGAATCTTCTCCCTGATTGAATCTTTCAAAAACTTCAATGAGTTTTTCTTTATCAATTCCGATTCCGGTGTCAGAAACTTTAAAACCGACAATGACTTCGTTTTCGGTCTGTTGTTTATTGTAAATTTCGATATTAATGTTTCCCTGATGTGTAAATTTTATCGCATTTCCGATGAGGTTGACCAAAATTTGAGTCAGTCTCGTTGCATCGCCATTCAAAGTATCAGGAATAGACGAATCTATTTTACTGGAAATGGTTAAGCCTTTTTCTTTGGCTCTTTCAACAAAAAATGTTTCGACTGAATTCACCAATCCATTGATGCTGAATATCCCTTTTGTGATGCGCATCATTCCAGCTTCGATTTTTGATAAGTCTAAAATATCATTGATAATCGCCATCAGATTCTCCCCAGAACGTTGAATTGACGAGACAAATTCTTTCGAAGTTTCGTCCAGAGGTCTTTTCTGTAAAAGGTTGGTAAAGCCCAAAATTCCGCTCAAAGGCGTTCTGATTTCGTGGCTCATATTGGCAAGGAAATTTTCTTTGGTTTGCGCGGCGACCGAAGCTTTTTTCTCCGCAATATCCAACTCCTGAATCAACTTTCTCTGACGATTGAACTGACGAAGAATATGATAACCGACAATGGAACCGCTTAAAATCAATAGAATCAAAAGGGAAATATCATACAATCTCGCTTTTTGTCCCATCGCTTCAGTGTCTTTGCTGAGGTCGACCATATGAAGTTTTCGACTTTCGTAGATTTTTGCAGTGATGGAAGTGATTTCGTTCGAGATTTTTCTGGCTCTTGGATTGGCAATGGAAGTGTTGTCGTCCATATTTCCAAGGGTGTGATAACGAAGCAGCAATTTATCCTTCGTTGTCTTCTTTTCCATCGCAAGAACGCTCAGTCTGTGTATCCACTTTTCTTCAACATCGTCTGAATTGTCTTTGGAAAGGGAATCGAGAAAGTTTTCTATCTGACTGATTTTTTGGTCAATTCCTTCGAGATGAGTGGTGTCGTTGGTCGCTATAGAAGCTCGGATTCTGCTTTCAACACCCAGAATATCACGGTCTATTTCACGCAAATGATTGCTTGAACGCAACTCGTTGAGAAGTCGGTTGTTATTTTGAATGAGCTCTTTGGTATTTTTAGCCGAATTGATTTGAACAGCTATCAATAGGAGAGAACCCGCAATAAATGTGAGGATGATGAAATAACTGAACCGTTTGTTTCCCATTACTGAGGATATTTTTTTCATAAGTGTTTGTACTTATTTTGAATTGTTGAAAACCACTTTAGAATTGTAAAAAACCACCCCGTCAAAATTTCTTTGAATTTTCGCCACCCCTCCAAGGGAGGGGAATTTTACATTCGAATTGGAACGTTAAATCTCTCGCAGCCCGACTTGAGCGGAAATCCTTTTTTGCTTTGACTTAATTTCTATTTAAAACTGAAATCGTCTGCAAAAAAGATTGACTTCGTCGAACCACTTCGTTAGGTTTGGGAGCGGAAGGCGGATTAAGCTGCCCAAATAAAAATTTTAAAAGACATTCATTCTCATATTGAGCGCTTTTCTATACGCATCTGCAACGGGAATGAATTTTCCGTTTATCATAATTCCGCCGTCCTGAAGCGTGTCTATCTTGCCGACAGAAACGATGTAAGAGCGATGAACACGGATAAAATCATCTTTTGGGAGACGTTCTTCCGCTGTTTTCATTTTGCCGTGGATGGCGAACATTTTTTCTCTTGTGTAAAACTTGACATAATCGCCCATCGCTTCCGCATACAAAATATCGTCCAGCTTCAAACGCCTTGTGATATTGGAATCTCTCACGAAAAGAAACTCATCTTTGGTGACTTCCACATCTTCTTTTCTGCTTTCCAAAATCGATTGCGCTTTGCTCACGGCCTGTAAAAATCTCGCCGGCATCACGGGCTTCAAGATGTAATCTGCAATATTCAATTCGAAAGCTTCGAGTGCGTAATCTTTATTGGATGTGGTGAAAATGATGATAATATCCTTCCCTGAAAGGTTTTTGGTGAGTTCGATTCCGGTCATTTCCGGCATTTCGATATCCAAAAATATCAAATCTACCTGATTGTTCTGCAAATGATTGTAAGCCTCAATCGCGTTGGAATATTCATTGACAATCGTCAGATTTGGGACTTGTTTTGCCAGGTGGGCGAGCGTAGTTCTTGCGATATCATTGTCATCAACAATCAGGGCTTTCATAGGGATAGTTTATTATGGTTGACACAAATATAATTAAAACTACTAAGAATTTTTTTGCTTAATTTTTTGGATTCTAATGCGAACTTTTTGAATGCCACGAATACACGAATAAATATGTTTTTTTATTATAAAGAAATTAGTGCATTCGTGGCAACGTTTTTATCTGAAGTACGAACGAATCATCCAAGCCATTTCTTCGTGCGTTTCTATCAGACTTGTGATGAAGTCGCTGGTTCCGTAATCTTTGTATTTGTCTGCAAAAGGCGTCACATTTCCTCTTAGAAAGTCGATAATGCTTTCGTGGTCTTTTAACAAATCTTTCATATAACCCAAACCGTCGTTTGTTCTGTCGCTGTATTCGGTAAGATGCGTCAGTTCTAAATAAGCTTTCATAGTTGCAGGTGCATAATGACCGATTTTTCGAAGACGTTCTGCAACGCTGTCGATGAGTTCGTCCAATTGTTTGTATTGTTCTTCGAAGAAAATATGATTGGCGTGAAAGTTATCGCCGGTCACGTTCCAGTGGGCGTTTCGGGTTTTGATGTAAAGAACAGTTTCGTCTGCCAAAAGTTTTGCCAATTGTTCTGCGACAGCTTCTGTGTTTTGCTCTGTAAGTCCGATGTTTGTTTTCATAATTTTAAGATTTAAGTTGGAGCGGTATTGCTCTTTTTCTGATGTAAAGTTCAGAACGAATCTTGAAAATATGATGGGTTTTTCGGTGAATGGGCAAAATGAGTCGGTGAATTCTAAACTAAAAAGATCTGATGCTTAATTGATAAATTGTAAAAAATGTGATTTATTAAACTAGTTAAATGTCCAGGATTTTCCATCGTCCTAAATTTGTCATATCAAAATCAAACAAATCAAATAATTAAAAATAGACAAAATGGAAAATAGAATTTTAGGATTGCATCACATCACAGCAATCGCCAACAACGCAAAAAGAAATTTAGATTTTTACACTCAGGTTTTGGGGTTGAGACTGGTAAAGAAAACAGTGAACTTCGATGACCCGGGAACATATCACTTTTATTTCGGGAACGAAGAAGGAACGCCTGGAACAATTTTAACTTTCTTTCCTTGGGAAGGAATCGGGCAGGGAACCAACGGCGCAGGTTTGGCTACGCACATCGGATATTCGGTTGCAAAAGGAAGTTTGGAATTCTGGAAAAACAGATTGAAACAGTTCAATGTCAATGTTGAAGAAAGCGAAATCTTTGGTGAAAAACTGATTTCATTCAAAGACCCGGACGGACTTCTGCTACAGTTTATCGAATCGTCAACACCCGATGATAGAAAAATCTGGACAACTGATGATATCAAGGGCGAAAATGGCTTGAAAGGTTTTCACAACGTTACTCTGACTCTGAAAAAAGCTGACCCAACCATCAAAGTTTTGACTGATGTTCTTGGATACAATCTTCAAAAACAGGAAGGTGAAAGATACCGTTTCGCAACGGATGCGATAGAAACGGCTAACCTTATCGATATTATTGAGAATGATAAAGTGCCTTTTGGTAGAAATGCCGCCGGAACCAATCACCACATCGCTTTCCGTGTTGCAAATGATGATATTTTAATGGAATATCGTGAAAAAGTAATGTCCGCAGGTTTGAGCATCACGCCGAAGATCGACAGAGATTATTTCTACTCATTATATTTCCGTGAACCGGGCGGCGTTTTATTTGAAATTGCAACAGACAATCCTGGATTTACAGTCGATGAACCACTGAATGAATTGGGACAAAACTTAAAACTTCCAAAACAATACGAGGCAATCCGTGCTCAGGTAGAAGAATCATTACCGAAATTATCATAGGTCATCACTCAATTTTAGGAAACAAAATACCTTAGCAATAAGCAATAAGCAATAAGCAATAAGCAATAAGCAGAAATTATGGCACTCATCACAGGACTTCATCACGTAACCGCCATCACCGGCGACGCACAGGAAAATATAGACTTTTACACCGGAGTTTTAGGACTTCGATTAGTTAAGAAAACGGTCAATTTCGATAATTCTGAAGTATATCACTTTTATTTCGGGGACGAGTTTGGAACGCCGGGAACAATTATGACAACTTTTCCGTAAGGTAAAGGTTTGGCTAACGGAAGGCACGGAAAAGGCATGCTCAATACCACCGCTTTTTCTGTTTCAATGGATGCTTTTGATTACTGGCTGGAACGTCTTGATCAATTTAATATTCCTTACAAACAGGCACAGCAAAGGGTTTCGGGCGAAGTTTTTATTTATCTGGAAGATTTTGACGGATTGGGTTTGGAGCTGGTTTTTAATGAAAAAGACGATAGAAAAGGCTATGACAATGGCTTTATTCCGAAAGATTTTGCAATAAAAGGAATTCATCACGTTGAAATCTGGGTCGATGCTTACGAAAGAACTGCCTCACTTTTAACGACGCAAATGGATCATCAGCTGATTGCTGAAAGCTCTGACAGATTCAGATTTGGAACGGAAGACAGACCCGGAAAATATGTCGATTTGCTTTGCACACCAACAGCTTTAAAAGGTTTGGCAGGAAGAGGAACAGTACATCACGTTGCCTTTGCCACTCCAAATGCGGAAACGCAACTTGAAATGATTGAAAAATTAAACAAATTCGGTTTACAGCATACGGAAGTCAAGGACAGAAAATATTTTACCTCGATTTATTTTAAAGAACCGGGAGGAGTTTTGTTTGAGATCGCCACCTCAGGACCGGGATTTGACATTGATGAGGAATTGGCTTCTTTAGGTGAAAATCTAATGTTGCCGGAGCAGTTTGAAGAAAACAGAGGACATTTGATAGATGTTCTTCCAAAAATTAATTATCCAACAGAAAAATTTAGATAAAAATGAGTCACACTTTAGATATAAAAACAGGCGGAAAATCATTAAATGAAGCAGAAAAAGTTTTAATAATGATTCACGGCAGAGGCGGAAGCGCTCAGGATATTTTGAGCTTATCCCAACATTTGAATGTAGAAGATTATGCTTTGCTCGCGCCACAGGCAACCAATGGAAGTTGGTATCCGTTATCTTTCATCGCTCCGGTTGAGCAAAACGAACCTTGGTTGTCATCAGCCATTGAAACTGTTGGGAAAACTGTGAAATCGGCTTTGGATGCGGGAATTAAAACTGAAAACATTTACTTTTTCGGATTTTCTCAGGGCGCTTGTCTTAGTTTGGAATTTTTAGCAAGAAATGCTCAGAAATTCGGTGGAGCAGTGGCCATTATCGGTGGCGTGATTGGTGATAAAATCAACCGTGAAAATTATAAAGGCGATTTTGCTCAAACCCCGATTTTCCTGGGAACAAGCAATCCGGATTTCCACGTTCCTGTGGAAAGAGTGTATGCAACAGCCAATATTCTGAAAGAAATGAATGCTGATGTGACGGAGAAAGTTTACGCTAATTTCGGACACTCGATTAATCAGGAAGAAATTGAATTGGCGAATTCTATTATTTTTAAATAAATTATAGCCACGAATGCACGAATAAAAATAGAATATAATATTCGTGCATTCGTGGCAAAAAAAAAACAATATGAAAATCACAAAAATATTCAGTGACGAAAACGGCGAATCTCACTTCAAAGACATCGAAATTCCATTAATCAGTCAAGGCGAAATCGGATTTTTATCAGAAGATATTAATGTCAAAAAACTACAGTTCAGAAAGGTTTCTGCGGATTACGACTACGATTTTCATCACGCTCCACAAAAGCAATATATTGTACTTTTGGATGGCGGCGTGGAGATTGAAACCTCGCTTGGAGAAATCCGAAAATTCCAGACCGATGAAATTCTTTTGGTGGAAGATATTTCAGGAAAAGGCCATAAAACCAAGAACCTTGAAAAAAAGGAAAGAACTTCACTCTTTATACAATTATAAAAGATAAAAGATAAAAGATAAAAGATAAAAGATAAAAGATAAAAGATAAAAGATATTTTAAATAATCCCCAATTGGAAAGTCTAACATCTAGCATCTAGCATCTGACATCTAACTTCTAAACAAAAAACTATGCACGAAGATTTACTACTCATACTCGGACTCCTATTAGTCGTAATGCTGCTGGTTATGCTGGCACAGCGCATCAAAATTGCGTATCCCATATTTTTGGTGTTGGCAGGATTGGGAATCAGTTTAATTCCAGGAGTTCCTGTTTTGAAACTGGACCCTGAAATTATTTTCCTCATCTTTTTGCCGCCGTTGTTGTATGAAGCTGCCTGGTATACCTCGTGGAACGATTTCTGGAAATGGAAACGCACCATCGGATTACTGGCTTTCGGATTGGTTTTTCTGACCTCAATTGTAGTAGCATTTGCTTCACAGGCATTGATTCCGGGATTTACATTGGCAATGGGATTTTTGCTGGGCGGCATTGTTTCGCCACCGGATGCGATTGCTGCGACAACCGTTTTGAAAGGTTTAAAAGTTCCAAAGCGAACGATTGCAATGCTGGAAGGCGAAAGTCTTATCAATGATGCATCATCACTTATTGTTTTCAGATTTGCTTTGGCCGCGGTGATGACAGGAATGTTTTCAATGCAGGAAGCAACTGGGCAGTTTTTCCTGGTTGCTGGAATGGGCGTTGTAGTCGGAATTGCAGGGGCTCATATTTTCTACGCCATCCACAGATTTTTACCAACAACTCCGGCTATTGACGCAGCTTTGACGGTGATGACGCCGTATATCTTATTTCTTTCGGCGGAGCATTTTCATTTTTCAGGAGTAATGGCAGTGGTGAGTGGCGGACTGTTTATGTCGTTCCGTTCGCACGAAATCTTCAAAACGGGAACCACCAGAATCAATATGGCAGGCGTTTGGAATACCCTGATTTTTGTGATGAATGCCTTGGTTTTTGTCTTAATCGGATTGGAACTTCCCGACATTGTCGATGGATTGGGAGAAACATCTGTGATGGATGGAATTAAATATGGTCTAATTATCAGTTTAATCGTGATTATCGTGCGTATGTTGTGGATTTATCCTGTGGCGCACATTCCGAGATGGCTGAGCAAAAAAGTGCGTAAAGACCCAAGTCCGGGTTGGAAAAACCCATTGATTATCGGTTGGGCAGGAATGCGTGGCGTGGTTTCTCTGGCAACGGCTTTATCGATTCCGGTGATGATGAATGAGCAGTCAGAATTTCCGCACAGGAATTTGATTATCTTTATAACGTTTGTGGTGATTTTTGTGACTTTGGTTTTTCAGGGTTTGACGCTGCCTTTGATTATTAAATTGACCAAGATTGGTGAGATTGATAACATTTTACCTTCCCACGAACAGCAGGCAAGTATTCAAATCAGGTTAGATAATTTGGCGGTGAACCGACTGAATGAAAAATACCAGTCCAATCTGGAGACGAACAGTCTGGTGGAAAACTTTAAACATACCATTGAAAACGATATTTTGCAACAGCAGGGTCATCTGGAATCTTTGGAAATGTGCACCAACAGACGAAATGATTTAAATGAATACCACGAAATTATGCTGGATATTTTCGCGTTGCAGAGAAAAGAACTGTTCAAAATAAAGCGTGAAAACCAATTCAGTGAGGATGAGGTCAGAAAAGCGGAATCACAACTTGACCTTAATGAACTGAAAATTACTGGTACCAAACATTTATAATACAGACCAAATCCCTAGCCCCGATAGGAACGGCATCCTTTTTTTGCGGTTGGAATTGGCGGCGGGAAAAAAAGATATAGTGGATAGCGGGATTAAGCTCCTGAAAATTAACTTCAATACAACAAATATCAAATGGAAAGCTTACAATTTTTAGTCATTGGGAAAAATCAGGAAATTCTTGATACCTTGAAAAGAATTATCGAAAATAATGAAGGCTGGAAGGCAGAAATCAAGAGCGATGAAACGGTCTGCTATGATTATATCAAAGAAAATCAGGTAGATATTGTGCTTTTGAGTTCCGGTTTGGATGAGGAATTTGAAAATGAAATGAAAACTTTCTGCCAGAATCTGGACAAAGATGTGAAGGTTATCGACCATTACGGCGGTGGAAGTGGGCTTTTGAAGAACGAAATTTACGCACTTTTTCCTAATTTGCAGCCGTAAACTTAATTTATGTTTGAAAATATCATCAAGAACGTCACGCGTTTTATTAGTCTGAGCAACGAAGAAGAGAAAATATTCACCGATTTATTGGTTTGTGAAACCATTCCGAAGAAAACAATTTTACTGCGGGAAGGCGAAATTTGCCAGTTTGAAGGCTTTATTCACAAAGGCTGTCTGAGGGCTTATTATCTTGATGATAATGGTTTTGAAGTCACGATTTTGTTTGCCATTGAGGATTGGTGGATAAGTGATATTGCCTCATTTCAAGACCAGAAACCGTCCAATTTGTATATTGAAACGATTGAAGATTCAGAGATTTTTATGCTGAGTCCGACCACCAAAGAAAAGCTGTTGCAGGAAATTCCAAAATTTGAAAGGGTTTTCAGAATGTTGGTTCAGAGAAATCTGTTTACGCTTCAAAACCGTTTGGTGAATACCATTTCCAAAAGCGCATCAGACCGATATCTGGAATTTATCAAAGTATATCCTACGATTCCACAGCGCGTTGCGCAGTATTATATAGCTTCTTATTTGGGCGTTTCTAAAGAATTTGTTAGTACAATCAGAAAACGCCTGGCGACGAAAGAAAAGTAATTTTTATTATTAAATAATAACACGCACGAAATTCCCCTCCTTTGGAGGGGTGGCGAAATTCGTAGAATTTTGACGGGGTGGTTTATGCGTTATGTATAAACTACCCCGTCTTTTTGTTTTACAAAAATCCACCCCTTCAGAGAAGGGGAATTCACGCTCCATATTTTTTGCTTTAGATGCATTTATTAAACTAGTTAAATGCGCAGCAATTTCCATCACCATAAATTTGTCCTATCAATAACGAATAAACAACCAACAGATATGGACAGAAAAGATTTTTTAAAGAAAGGATTATTGGGAACAGGAATGTTTGTAGCAACCGCTTCATTGGGAAATACAATGAAAAATGAGATTGACGAAATCGAGCCGCTGGAACCCATCGGATACAATCATTTACCGAACACCGATTCAAAAATCAAAGACAATTCTGTGATTCACAAAGCGGATTCCAGAGGGAAGGCAGACCACGGCTGGTTGGTGAGCAATCATACGTTCAGTTTTGCGAATTATCATAATCCGGAGAGAATGCACTTTGGCGTTCTCAGAGTTTTGAATGATGATAAAGTGGAGGCGGGAAGAGGCTTCGGAACGCATCCGCACGATAATATGGAAATCATCAGCATTCCTTTGGAAGGTGATTTGGAGCATAAAGACAGTATGGGAAATTCGGCGATTATCAAGAGTGGAGACATTCAGGTGATGAGTGCCGGAACAGGAATTATGCACAGCGAATTCAATAAAAATAATGACAGTTTGGTGAAGTTTCTTCAAATTTGGGTTTATCCTAATAAAAGAAATGTGACACCGAGATATGACCAGATTACTTTAGACAAATCAAAAGGTCAGAACAAATTCCAGCAGATTCTTTCTCCCAATGCAGATGACGAAGGCGTTTGGATTCATCAGGATGCGTGGTTTCACTTAGGGAACTTCGAAAATAACTTCGAAACCAATTATCAAATCAAGAAAAAAGGAAACGGTGTATATGCTTTTATTTTAAAAGGAAGCGCAGAAATCGAAGGACAAAAAGTGGAAACAAGAGATGGTTTTGGTGTCTGGGATATTGCGGATTTAAATATCAAATCAACAACAGAAGGTACAGAAATTTTATTGATGGAAGTTCCGATGACGATGTAAGAACTTGATAAAAATTTTAAATTATTGATTCGGTTTTATTTAATGATACATAAGATATCAAACGAAATAAAATTAACATAATTTTTTTACTGATATGCATTTCCGTAAATTTGAGCTGTAAAAATAAAAATAAATCTTAAGTAAGAATGGAAAAGTATAATTACGGGGTCGTTGGTCTCGGCGTAATGGGGAGAAATCTGCTTTATAATATTGCTGATCATGGTTTTTCTGTAGCAGGATTCGATTTAGATGAAGAAAAAGTCATTGAGCTTAGAAATGGAGTGGCTAAAGGTACAAAGGTCATCGGGTCTGTTTCTCTGGAAGAATTTGTAATAGGTCTGGACATTCCTAGGAAAATTATTCTGATGGTTCCTGCAGGAAAGCCGGTCGATGCTGTTCTAGAAAGTATTACACCGTTTCTCAGCCCGAAAGATGTCGTAATTGATGCGGGGAATTCTTATTTTAAAGATACTGAAAGACGTATTGACGATTTAGCTTCTAAGAATCTGCATTTTATGGGAATGGGCGTTTCAGGAGGAGAGCAGGGTGCAAGAAGAGGACCGAGTATCATGCCCGGAGGAGATTTGGAAGCCTTCAACTTAGTTAAACCAATGCTGGAAAAGATTTCAGCAAAAGTAAATGGTGAACCCTGTACAGCTTATATGGGAAAAGGTGCTGCCGGAAACTACGTAAAAATGGTTCACAACGGTATCGAATATGCCATTATGCAATTGATCAGTGAGGCTTATGATTTGCTGAGAAAAGGAGCAAACCTGAATAACGATCAGTTATACGAAGTTTTCAAAAAATGGAATGAAGGAGAAATGAATTCTTTCCTAATTGAAATCACCAGAGATATTTTCAAACAGAAAGATGATTTGAAAGACGGTTTTCTTGTCGATCAGATTTTAGATAAAGCCGGAGCAAAAGGAACAGGAAAATGGACTTCCGAGCAGGCAATGGAAATTGGCGTTTCTATCCCTACAATCGATATTGCTGTAACGTCAAGAATTTTATCTGCTTATAAGGAAGAGCGTATTCAGGCATCTCAGTTATATACAAAAGAAAAAGTTGCAACTCCTGAAAACACAGAATTACTTATTAATGAAGTTGGTGATGCATTGTATCTGGCTACTTTAATGAGTTATGCTCAAGGTCTTGCATTATTGGTGAAAGCTTCTGAAGAGTATCAATTTGAAATTCCATTAAAAGACGTTGTCAAAATCTGGAGAGGCGGTTGCATTATCCGTTCTGTCTTATTAGAAAAATTCTATCAGGCTTATTCTACAGATGAAAATTTATCTAATATTTTATTAAACGGAGATATTTCTGAAATCGTTAAAAATAAAATTTCCTCATTAAGAAAAACTGCATCCTTCGCTGTTTCAAATGGAATTCCGAGCTTAGGAATCCAGACAGCTTTAGGATATTTCGATGCTTACACAACGGAATCTTTACCAGTGAATCTTCTTCAGGCTCAACGCGATTATTTCGGGGCACACACGTATCAAAGAGTAGATAGAGAAGGAGTTTTTCACACATCCTGGAACACAGAAAATAATTAAAATTCAGAAAATGAGCGACAATACAATCCTGCACCCAACGACTATTGTAATTTTTGGTGCGACTGGAGATTTGGCAAAAAGAAAGCTTTTTCCTGCATTTTATAATTTGTATATTGATGGCAGAATGCCGAAGGGCTTCAATATTTTAGCTTTGGGAAGAGCCGAAAATACAGATGAAAAATTCAGATCTTACGTAAAAGAAAATCTTGAGAGTTTTTCAAGAAGGAGTATAGCATCGGAAGACTGGGCCGGGTTTCAGGCGCACATCAGCTATTTTCAGCATCAACTGGACGAAGAAAGTTCCTACCAAAATTTATATCAGAAACTGGAAAGCTTTGATAAAGTGTACGGAATGAGAGGGAACAGGCTGTTCTATCTTTCTATTGCACCGAACTTTGTATCAGTTATTTCAAATCATATCAAAAATACATCGATCGCTTCCGATCCGGCAAAAGACAGAATCATTATAGAAAAACCGTTTGGTCACAATAAAGAGTCTGCTATAGAACTGAATAATCTTCTTTCTGAAACTTTTCAGGAAGAACAGATTTACCGTATCGATCATTATTTAGGAAAGGAAACGGTTCAGAATATTTTAGCATTCAGATTCGGAAATTCAATTTTTGAGCCTTTGTGGAACCAAAGACATATCGAATCTGTCCAGATTACTGTGGCAGAAGAAGTGGGTGTAGAGACCAGAGCTGGATTTTATGAGCAGACAGGTGCTTTGCGTGACATGATTCAGAATCATCTTTTACAGATTCTCTGCATGGTTGCCATGGAACCACCGGTTTCACTGGAGTCCGGTGAAATCAGAGACCGTAAGGTGGATGTTTTAAAATCAATCCGCAGAATTTCGCCCGAAAAAGTAGATCATTATGCTGTTCGGGGCCAATATGGACGGGGTAAAGTAAATGGATTAAAAGTAAGCGGCTACCGCCAGGAAGAAGGAATTGCACCTGATTCAAATACAGAAACCTTTGTGGCCATTAAATTTTATTTAGATAATGAAAGATGGGAAAGCGTTCCTTTCTACGTTCGTACCGGAAAGAAAATGAAGGAAAAGCATTCTTACATTACCATTCAGTTTAAACCGCTTCCTCATTCTGCATTTTCAGAAAGTACATCTCTTCTGTCAGCCAACCGGTTGATTATCAATATTCAGCCACAAATGGATATCAGGCTACAGTTCATGTCAAAAAAGCCTGGACTTTCATTAGAATTGAAACCAGTAGAGATGATTTTTGATAATTTTGCATGTCAGACCGATACTCCTGAAGCTTACGAAACACTTTTATTAGAGGCACTTGTAGGGGATCTTACATTGTTCATGCGTTCTGATCAGGTAGAGGAAGCTTGGGATGTTGTAAAAACAATTCAGGAAACCTGGGAAAAAACGAAAGATTCATCTTTCCCGAACTACGAAGCAGGAAGCTGGGGTCCCGATGACAGCAATGCTTTGGTTGAGAGACAGGGAAATCAGTGGGTTTAAAATTAAGCAAAGAACAAAATGAAAACTACGATATTTGATAATCTAGACACATTATACAAAAAGTCAGCAGACACTTTTGTTGAACTTTCAGAAAAGTCTATCCAAAAACATGGGAAGTTTACAGTTGCATTAAGTGGCGGTTCTTCTCCGAAAGCCATTTTCAGTTTATTGGCGACTCCGGAATATGCCGGTAAAATAGAATGGAGCAAAGTGTATTTTTTCTGGGTAGATGAAAGATGGGTTTCTCTTGATGATGAAAAAAGCAATTTCAAAATGACTAGGGAAACGCTTTTATCTAAAGTTTCGGTAAATGAAAATCAGGTTTTTCCCATGTACAAAGATGGAGTTGAACCTAAAGATTATGCAAAAGAATATGAAGCGCAAATCCGAAATGTTTTGGGCGATGACGGCATTTTTGATTTTATCCTTTTAGGCATGGGCGATGATGGGCATACGGCTTCATTATTTCCAGGTGAAACGGTTTTACACGAAAAGAAAAAATGGGTTGATGCCTATTTTCTTAAACCTCAGGAAATGTACAGAATCACTTTGACTGAGCCTATCATCAATAAAGCTGAAAATATTTTGATTGTCACTTTTGGTCAATCTAAAAAACATGCTCTGAATGAAGTTTTAAATGGAGCGTATCATCCTGAATTATATCCGCTTCAGTTAATTGAAAAGAAAGAAAGTGTACAGATTTTTACTGACGAAGAAGCAACAAATTAATTTTGCAGTTTTTTTTCACTAAACTGATTTAATTAAACTGGTTAAATGTACAGTGAACTTTTTCATCATAAATTTGTCCTGTCATTAATCTTCGAAAAGTTAAAAAAGTATTTTGAAAAATTGGTGATAATATATCAGTAAAAAATTAAACACTCATTCATTTTTGAGTGATATATTATAATGAATAAGACCTGGGTTTAATATCCGGGTCTTATTTTTTTATCCAAATTTTGCAGATAAAAATTTCTATTTTATTTATAAAATACTGATAATCATTATTTTAATGTTGTGTTATTCTCTTTGTAGATCATTATACTTAAGTATGTCTGAAATTCAATAAAAGTAAATTTAATTTTTTTTCAATAAAAACGATTTATTAAACTAGTTAAATGTGCAGGGTTTCCCGTCGCCCTAAATTTGTCATATCAAAATCAAACAAATATTAAACAGATTTTGATAATCGAACACACATTATAACAAAACAACATTTAAAAATCAAACATTATGAAAAAGTTAATCTTAACATTCGCAACAGTAGTATTATCAGTAACAGCATTCGCTCAAAAAGCAGGATCTACAATGCTAAACCCAACCAATCACGCTTTGGTATTAATTGACCACGAGGGACAGATGGCATTCGCAACAAAAAACATCAGTATGGAAGAACTGAGAAACAATGTTGCATTGATTGCAGGCGGTTCAAAAATCTTCAATGTTCCTACAGTTGTAACAACTGTTGCGGAAAAGTCATTCGCCGGTCCTGTTTTCCCGGAAATTTCAGCAGTTTATCCTGAAGCAACCAGTGGATATGTAGACAGAACCACAATGAACACTTGGGAAGATGTAAATGCTCACAAAGCGATTACAGGAAAAAACAAAAAGAAACTGGTTTTGGCTGGTCTGTGGACAAGCGTTTGTATCGTTGGTCCGGCTCTATCGGCCATCGATGAAGGTTATGAAGTGTATGTGATTACGGATGCTTCAGGTGATATTTCGAAAGAAGCTCACGACCAGGCGGTTACAAGAATGGTTCAGGCAGGTGCAAGACCGATCACATCAGTTCAGTATGTTCTTGAATTACAGAGAGATTGGTCAAGAAAAGAAACATATAAACCGGTCAATGATTTAATGAAAAAATATGGTGGTGCTTACGGATTGGGAATTCAGTACGCTCAGGATATGCTTAAACACTAATCAAATTTCAACAGAGGCAGGTTGAAAACCGACCTGCCATTTTTTCTTCAAACCATTAAAAAGTACATTATGAAACCACTCCATAAAATTCTATTCTCATTCGTCTTAGGTGCTGGATTATTAAATGCTCAGAAAGCAGATTTAATTGTAACCAATGGAAAAATCACCACAATGGATGATAAAAATCCGGAAGTTCAGGCGGTTGCCATTAAAGACAACAAAATTTTCCAGACTGGAACAAATGCGCAGATTTTAAAACTAAAAGGAAGCTCCACAAAAATCATTGATGCTAAAGGAAACCGTGTGATTCCTGGATTGTTTGACAGTCATTTGCATGTCATCCGTGGTGGAAGATTTTACAATACAGAACTTCGCTGGGACGGTGTGAAAACTTTGAAAAGGGCTTTAGAAATGTTGAAAGAACAGGCTCAGAGAACACCGAAAGGTCAATGGGTAAGAGTGATCGGTGGCTGGAATGAATATCAGTTTGAAGAAAAAAGACTGCCGACTTTAGCAGAAATCAACGAAGCGACAGGCGATGTGCCGGCCTTTGTGATGTATCTCTACGGAAAAGCTTGGTTGAATAAATCAGGTTTGAAAGAATTAAATATCAACGGTGAAACGCCAAATCCTTCTCAGGGTTTAATTGAAAAAGACAATAACGGCGACCCGACAGGTTTATTGGTTGCAGAACCGAATGCATTTATCCTATATTCAACTTTGGCAAAATTACCTGAGCTGACCGAAGCGGAAAAAGAAAATTCAACGCTTCAATATATGACTGAACTGAATCGTCTTGGCGTAACAGCGGTAATGGATGCTGGTGGTGGTTTTCAAAACTTCCCAGATGATTACGGAACAACCGATGCTTTAAATAAAAAAGGAAAAATTACCGTTCGTTTGCCTTACTATTTATTTGCTCAGAAAAAAGGTTCCGAGTTGGCAGACTACACCAAATGGACAGGAATGGTAGACATCGATGACCACGGGCACAACGACCACAACGGAATTGATTATCACGTAGAAGGTGGCGGAGAGAATCTGGTTTCAGACGGCGCAGATTTTGAAAATTTCCTTTTCCCAAGACCGGAATTGCCCGCAACAATGGAGAAAAGTATGAAAGAAGTCGTAAGCCTTTTGGTAAAAAAAAGATGGCCTTTCAGAATCCACGCAACGTATAATGAAAGCATCACAAGATTCTTAAACGTCATCGAAGAAGTAAATAAAGAAACGCCTTTAAACGGATTGGTCTGGTTTTTTGACCACGCAGAAACCGTAACCGAAGAAAATATGAGACGCATTAAAGCTTTAAATGGCGGAATTGCAGTGCAACACAGAATGGCGTATCAGGGTGAAAGTTTCATCCACCGTTATGGGAAAAAGGCTGCGTTGGCTTCTCCACCAGTCAAGAAAATGCTGGAAATGGGAATTCCTGTAGGACTGGGAACAGACGGAACCAGAGTCGCTAGTTATAATCCGTGGGTGGCTTTGTACTGGATTACTTCAGGAAAAACTTTGGGCGGAACTCAGGTGATGGCAAAAGAAAATGCTCTTGACAGAAAAACAGCTTTATCGCTTTCCACTTTTGGAGGATATGAATTGATAAAGGATTATGAGAAGGGAAAAATCAAAAAAGGATATTTCGCAGACCTTACGATTTTAGATAAAGATTATTTCTCTGTTGATGAAGAACAAATCAAAGACATCACTTCCAAATTAACCATCGTTGACGGAAAAGTAGTGTACGGGGATGAAACGTACAAAATAGTTTCTCCACCTGCACTTCCAGTACTTCCAGAATGGTCTCCTGTAAAATATTACGGCGGATATCAAACAAAATAACTAAGATTTAAACAAAATAATTTCGCATAAAAATTCCCCTCCTCTGGAGGGGTGGCGAAAATTCAAAGAATTTTTGACGGGGTGGTTCAAAACTGACAATCAAAAGTAACTCAATACACTCCTGAAAAACTCAAACCTAAAAACAATGAAAAAGCTCGTTCAAATCATCACCAATACCAACCTCGAAGGCAAATTAATTCAAGTTGCATTATTCGTTTTCAGAATTGCATTGTCCTTAGAATTAATCGTCGCTCACGGACTGAAAAAACTCGGAGTAGGCGTCGCGGAAGCGGAACAGGTTCCAAATCCTTTGCATTTACCTGATGCATTCAACAGCCTTTTTGCAGACGCGGCCAACTTGGTATTTCCGGTGTTTGTTATCTTCGGATTGTTCACCAGAGTGGCCGTTCTTCCGATTCTGGCGGTGACTTTGACAGGATATTTTATCCTTCACTGGAACGATGCTTTGCTGATAAAAGACACACCGTTTGTGTATAGCCTGTGTTACCTATTTCTGTTTTTTGTAGGTCCGGGAAAATATTCAATCGATAATTATTTAAGAAAAATTTAAAATGAAAAAGCTGATTAAAATATTATTGATTATTCAAATCATCCTTCCGACGGTAGTCTCCGCACAATTTAAACTGATGAGATTTGATGAAGATTATTCTACTTATAAAGATTCTGCAGACACATTTTCTAATTCCATCAAATACATTCCGCTTTCCGAAAAAAATAACAATAAATATTTATCATTAGGCGGAGAGGCGAGAGCAGAATTTGTAGAATTTAATAATGAAGATTGGGGAAGATTGGGAATTGGAAGCAATCCGTTTTTTATCCAGAGATATACAGTTCACGCCGATTTGCATTTAGGTTCAAGAGTTCGTGTTTTCGGACAGTTGAGAAGTGCTTGGGAAAACGGAAGAAAAAACGGACCAAGACCGATTGATGAAGACCATTTGAATGTTCAGAACCTTTTCATAGACGTTGATGCCATTAAAAATGAAAAAGAAAAACTAACCGTTCGTGCCGGAAGACAGGAGTTAGATTACGGAAGCGGAAGATTGATTTCGGTGCGTGAAGGTCCGAACCTGAGACTCTATTTTGACGGACTGAAACTGATGTACAAAAGAGGGAATTTCAAATCGGATGCGTTTATGATGATGGCGAGTGAAATCGGCACCGGAGTTTTTGACAACAAACCTTCAAAATCAGTCAATCTTTGGGGAAGTTACAACACTTTAGCTCTTCCGAAAAGTGGAAATCTGGAATTCTATTATTTAGGAATTCACCGCAAGGAAACCCGTTTTGAAGATGGAACAGGCGATGAAACCAGACATACTTTGGGCGGAAGATTTTACAGATACGGTGGCGGTTTTATTTACAACTTTGAAGGCGCTTATCAGTTCGGAAACTTCAATAATAGTACAATAAGTGCTTGGACAGCTTCTGCAGACATCGGATATCTATTCGAAAACGTAAAAGGAAAACCGACCATCAATCTTAGAAACGATTACATTTCCGGAGACCGAAACAGAGGAGACGGCAAATTGGGAACTTTCAATCCATTATATCCGAAAGGTGGTTATTTCGGATTCAATCCACAAATCGGCCCTGTTAATTTGATTGACATTCACCCGTATGCAACCGTAGATTTGAATAGTAAAATGACGGTTCAGGCCGATGTGGTTTTTAACTGGAGATATTCTACGCAGGACGGTGTTTACAGACCGAGTGGTTCTTTAAATCTTACGTCAATGAATTCTAAAAAAAGATATATCGGAACAGCATTTTTAGGAAGCTTTAATTATAAAATCAGCAAATCTTTTACTTTCAATACCGGAATTCAATATTTCAAAACCGGAGAATTCGTAGATGATATTATTGAAAACGATAAAGACGGACTTTTTATTAATTCAAGAATTGTATTCAAATTTTAATGAATTAATTTGAAAATTTGAGAATGCGGTAATTTGAAAATTAATTTCAATAGTTATCTCACATCAATGTCAGAGTCTATTTCTGAAACTACCTTTGAATAACATTAAAACAAAAATAAATTAACAAAATTATCATCAGCTCACAGCAAACTGCTCAAGCTAAAATACAAAAAAATATTATGAAAAATATCTTAAAAAATACAGTAAGTAAATCATTATTAATCGCAGGACTAGCATTTTCTACCCTGATATTTGCACAAACTGCTACAACTACAACCAACGCAACTGCAAAAACCACAGCCATCGGAACATCCAAAAACTGGGGTTCAGTGGACGGAATTTCAATGATTGGATTGGTTCAGGGACCATCTTCTGCCGACGCTCAACTGCAGGTGGCCTGTGTTTTCGAATATACAGATAACGACATCCATAGCGCTCAGGCATTGCCTGCCAACTTAAACGGATTGGTGCATTTGGATGAAGCTTTAAAAGGTGAATTCACCAAAATCAGACAGTTGGGTCAGTTCAAAGGACATTCTTTGGAAACCTTGTTGATTACGCCTCCGGCAGGTTCTATGTCAGCGAAAAAATTGTTATTGATTGGTTTGGGCGACCGCAATAATTTCACTCCGGAACTGATGACTTCCGTAGCAGAAGTGGCTACCAGAGAAGCTTTGAGATTAGGCGTAACCAACTTTGCCTTTGCCAGCGACTTAAAAGATGCCGGAATTGATTCTCCAACCGCTCTGGTTGCAGGAAATGTGGTGAAAGGTGTTGTGAATGCAAACCGTTCTGAAACGTATTTGAAAGAACACAACCTTTCCAAAACAAAAAAACTGGAAAAAGTATATCTTTTGGCTGGTCCATCTTTCTTTGAAGTTGCAGGCGGGGGAATTCAAGCTGCGATTGCGGAAGTGAATAAGAAATAATTTTATAATAGAAAGTGAAGGTGAGAGAACCGGTATTTGTTTAAATGCCGGTTGTTTTTATTTATAAATTGATTAGACTTTTGTTACTAAAATTTATACCCAAAATTTTACCACAACTTTGGAAAAAGTTTGTTGGTTTTTTCCTTATAAGCTGCAAAACCTGCGTGTCTAGACATTGATTGGTCTTTTTTGCCCATATTGATAAAGAAATATCCAACCCAGAAAGCCAGTACAATGAGTGGAATCCAATGCCAGGCAACAAGTGCAAATGAGCCGTAAATCAATATTTCGCCTAAATAATTAGGATTTCTGGTGCGAGCAAAAAGTCCGTCTTCAATTAATCCCTTCTGGATTCTTAAAGTATAAAACTTTTGGGCATCACCTACATAATGAAGAAAAATTCCCACCGTGTAAATAGCTGGAGCCAGCCCAAAAACCCAAACCGGTATATTAGTGTGTTCTGAAATAAGCAGGTAAGGTGCGATGTAATAGCCTGCAAGTGGCAAAAATGGAGTCAGAAGCCCTGTAGTGACGGGTAATTTCTGTTCAAATCTCTTGTCGGGAAATAGTTTTTGTTTGAATAGCCAGAGAATGGTGTAAGTGCCGTGCAATCCAAGATATAGAAAAGTAGGCGCACTCCAGTTGTTATAAGTCCACATCAGTAATAAGACGATAGGACTGACTAAAATTTTATGCAGGTTAATCACTGCATTGACAGTTGTTTTCATTTATTTTTTGTTTCTACAAAGGTCATCCTTATAGAAACCTGTTCACTGACACATATGTTACAAAATTACAGTCCGGCTATTTTTTTTCGAATCCGGCTTAATGAAGGTCGTTCAATTCCGAGATAAGAAGAAAGGTGAGTCAAAGGAATTCGGTTAAAGAGTTCAGGGTTTTGTCTGATAAATTGAATATAACGCTGTTCTGCCTGGTCAAACTGGAAACTCTCTATTCTGCTTTGAAGCATTATCAATATTTCCTCTGCCATCAATCTGCCATAACGCTCGAAGCCGCTAAACTTTTTATAACCGTTTTGCATATGCTCATAAGGAAGCGTGATAATGGTGCTAGGTTCCAGACATTGAAAATAATATCTGCTGGGCATTTGATTGAGCAATGAGGGATAATCTGTTATATACTCATTTTCTTTTGCAAATAAAATCGTGATTTCGTTCCCTTTATCATTGATGTAATATGCTCTGACAAGTCCACTCGTTAAAAATCCAAGCTGATGATTTTTTTTTCCGGCTTCCATATACATTTCTTTAGACTTAAAATGCTGAACGCTCAGTCCGCTTTCCAGATATTCCCATTCTTCTTCAGAACATTCGGGATGAATGCTAAGGATTGCTTTTTTATAGATACTAAATTCCTCTGGCAGTTGAATCATTTTTTTTGATATTGAATGAGTGATTTTGTGCAGTTGATTTGCTTAAAAAGTTAAAATTAAAAAACTTATTGATGAATAGCCAACTAAAGAACATTCCATTTTTGAATTTAAGATTAATTTAATAATTAAGAAACTTAAAAAAGTATATCTTTTAGCTGTTCCGTCTTTCTTTGAAGTTGCGGGTGGTGGAATTCAAACTGCGATTGAAGAAATTAAGAAATAAATTTTTTAAGAATAAACATGGCGCCAATCATCTTCAATTGGCGTCATTTGGCTGTTTGTGGCCTTAATCTTCAAACAATTTTGTTGATGATTTGATTTGGTTAAGACAAATTAAACAAGAATTGATTATTGCGAATTTAGCATTTGATTTTTTATAGTTGCAAAGTTTTTTGTTATGTAATCTTAAGTATTTGAAACAATCGATGTTGACATATTTTGACTCTATTTTACTTCAATTGTCTCTTAATACTATAAAAATTAAGTATTTAATGTCCTTAATTTTTAAAGACTAAGCCTTGCCATTAGATAACTAACTGTAGATTCTGCACCCTGATTGAGATTTACATTTCTCTCCTCAAGTCCGTCATAGCAACCTCCTGTTGCAGGGTTATAAACAATTTGATTCA
The DNA here is from genome assembly GCF_057180485.1 of Chryseobacterium sp. HNCC26DJ240. Lineage (NCBI taxonomy): Bacteria > Pseudomonadati > Bacteroidota > Flavobacteriia > Flavobacteriales > Weeksellaceae > Chryseobacterium > Chryseobacterium sp. HNCC26DJ240. The sequence continues at coordinate 272,794 of NZ_JBXUGK010000006.1, read as the reverse complement.
AGTGATTTTTTCCTAAAAACCAATTGAATGAATTATTCATCATCATTAAATATTTTTCGTCATCAAAAACTTTGTAAAATGCTGATAATGCCAAAATAGTGTAAGCAACATCAATAGGCTGTTCTCCGCCAATTGGAGTGTCGTTTTCAGTGTTTTCTTTTTGCAACCAGCCTTTGTTTGATATTACTTTTATAGTATCATCAATCATAATTTTAGATAGTAAAAACTCGAAAGATTCTTCCGCAATTTGTTTGTAAAGTTCATCTTTGGTTGAGAGCCAAGCACAGAGTAGAGCCTCCGACAACACGCTGTTTCCGTAGGTCAGATAACTTTCAAACCAATGCCACTCGTCTTTTGCTTCGTGTTGATACATTTTTACCAGACGATTCGCTAATTGTTTTAACAATGGAAGGTTTTTTTCTGAATTTTGATAATACAATCCTTTAATAATAAAAGCCATTGCTCTTGTAGAATGGATTTTTTCTGCCCAAATAAGATTTTTTTGAATAATCTTCTCTGCAATATCAGACAATTCCTGAGGCAGAATTTCTTTTAATGAGATTAAATAACCTAAAGCCCAAATTGCTCTGCCGTTGGAATCATCCAGATTGGTTTCGTAATTCTGCTGTGTAAACTGTTGGTGTTCGTCAACATAATTTAGGAAACTTCCGTCTTTCTGCTGGCAAAATTTAATAAAGTTTAAATAAATTGAAATTAATTGTAGATCAGCTTTGTCTTTACTGATTTGAAAATGCCTGCAAATAGCAATCATCGCCCGTGCGTTATCATCCAATGTGTAACCTGAATCGATATCCGGCTTACTGATTTTTGAAAACTGGATCATCCCGAAATCTGTCGTCATATTTTGAATATGCCCAAGATTGATTACCGGTAGGTTATAATTGAGTTCTGTTTTATTATTTATCAATTTCTGAAATAATAAAGCGTGTAAAATAGATGAATTTTCCCAAGCTGTCGGAGCCATTTTCTCCAGTGATTTCAAACGTAGCTCCTCCCGTTTGCTTTCATTTTCTAATAATGTGTTTACAGCAACAGACAACTGCTCTGGAGCTTCAAAATCAACAATAATTCCCGTATCTTCCTTTAAAACTTCCAGAGCGTGTGGAATTGGAGTAGAGACAATGGCGCATCCGCTACTGATTGCATAGGAAAAAGTGCCGCTCACTGCCTGGTTTCTGTCTTTTGACGTAAAAAGATAAACATCGGTAAGCTGAAGATATTCTAGTAATTCTGGTAGTGGCAGATAATCATTAATAAAGCGGATATGGTTTTCCAAATGGAGCTTACAAGTAAGGTCTTCCAAAAGTTCACGATATTTCTCTCCCTCGCGTCTTACTATTGCAGGATGTGTTTTGCCAAGAATTAAAAAAATAACATCAGGATTTTTAGCAATGATTTCCGGTAAGGCTTTCAGTGTAGTTTCAATATTTTTCCCCGAACCTAATAATCCGAAAGTTGAAAGAACTTTTTTGTTTTGAAGATTATACTTTTCTTTCAAAGCAGTTTTGTCTGTGAAAGGCAGAAGATGCGTTCCATGAGGTATTATAGTAATTTTATCGAAAGGAATTTCATAATCATTCGAAAGAATTTCCGCAGAAATACCAGTCATTACAATAAGAGATTTTGCAAAACCGGCGATTTCTTTCACCTTTTCCTTTAGCTCTTTATCCGGTTTTGGTAAAACAGTGTGAAAAGTGATGATAACATCTTTTTTTAAGTTTTTGAGAAAAAGAAATAAACCATTTCGGGTTTCATTAAAAAAGCCGAATTCGTGCTGGAGCATCACTAACTTAATCGTATCGTTTTTATTGATCTTTGCGGCCAATTCCAAATAAGAAACGGCATCTGAGATATTTAATTTATACTCGGTGTATCTTTTATACTCATAGTTTTCCTCTTCTGTTTCTATCGGACAAATAATTGCATTGAAAGATTTTCCGAATTTCAAATGAAGAGATTTTATTAGATCCTGCGTATAAGTGGCAATTCCGCATACTTTTGGAGGAAAAGTGCTTACAAAGACAATGTTGGTTTTATTATAGGTTTTGTGTTTTTTATCATTATAAGATTGTCTAATTGCTTTATCCTCCGCGTCTGATTTAATATTTTTATTCATTTTTAATTTCTTTTTAACCATATTTTGGCTAATCATCTTTATACAGCGTACATCATTAACTCTTTCAATAATTTTGAAATATTAAGTGATGCTACGGCTATCCTTTCATCCGCTGCTCCATAATAGATATACAGTCTGTCATTTTCCACAATGGTACCTGTCGGGAAACACACATTGTTAACTTCACCCTTCAGTTCCCATTCTTCTTCTGGTTTGAAAAGCGGATAGGGAAGTCGGGAAATTTCTTTTTCCGGATTTTCAAGATCCAATAAAGCTGCACAGGCGTTGTAAACGTAACCGTTAACGGTATCATAAACACCGTGATAGATCATCAGCCAGCCATATTCTGTTTCTATTGGCGGACAACCACCGCCGATATAACTTGATTCGTGATCGTACTTCGGTGATAAAAGAATATGGTCTTTAAAATGTGAAAAGTAATTCTGCCAGAAATCAGAATTCAGATCTTCGATGTTTTTTACGCTGACAATCTGAATTTCAGGTTTTATTCTGTGAAGGAAATAAAATTTATCGTTTATTTTTCGTGGGAAGAAAATCAGATCTTTATCCCATAAAAAAATAGGGTCACTGTCAGTATGATTACTTTGAAATTCGTTGTATCTTCTATATTTATCAGGTATTAAACCCTCTGATTCTGATAGAAGCTTAAACTCTTCATAAGAAATTTTCGGGACAATAATTCCTTCATTTTTCCAGGATTTGAGGTCTTTTGAAGTCGTTAATGTTCCTAAAGCATTGATGCCGTCATAACTGGTATAGGTGATATAAAATAAATCATCAATTTTTACAATCCGGGGATCTTCCACACCTTGTTTTTCATACTCAGATTCAGGAATAATGATTGGCGTATCTGACCGTTTTTCTACCGTAAGCGGATCTGACAATACACAATGCCCGACAGTTGAAAAATTACCTTTGGCCACGGCGCGGTAAAATAAATGTATTTTGCCATTTTCTTTAATGATTGCAGGATTCAGAACTCCTTCGTTTTCAAAACTTAAATTGGTTTTTCTGAGTATAATTCTTTCTTTTTTTATTTCTACCATTTACGTTGTTGCGTTGCGACTTTCATTTTCTTTGTCTTTCCTTTTGTTTTGCTTGTCTTCGCGCTTCTCTTTTAGTGATTTAGATGCAGGTGTTTTATCTGTTTTTTTCTTCGTATCCTTTTCTTTAGACATTTTAAATATTTTTATTGTATGTAAAGGTCATCTATTAAAAAAAGAAAGGTTTGTAATAGTCTTTCGATTTGTTACATAAATCATAGTTATTAAAATTTAAAGGACTAACTTTGAAAGAGTGGCTGTTGATGTATTGATTGGCGGACTTAAATACAGTAAAGGATTATGAAGTTGTATGTAAAATATATGGTAAGCCTGCGCTGTAAAATGGTGGTTCATCAGGAACTAGAAAAACTGAATATCAGGAATGCCGTAGTAGATCTTGGTCTTGTAGAAATATTGGATGATATTACTAATGAAAAGCGAGAGTTGCTAAAAGAAAACCTCCTCAAAACCGGACTTGAATTGTTAGATGACAAAAAAAGCATTCTGATTGAAAAAATAAAAAATGCAGTCACAGAAATGATCCATTATTCCGAATCTCTTCCAAAAGAAAATTTCTCGGATTATCTCAGTGAAAAGCTTGGGTATGATTATACCTATCTTGCCAATACCTTCTCTGAAGTAAAAGGAATGACTTTACAACAATTTATAATCATTAATAAAGTAGAAAAGGTAAAAGAGCTTCTTTTGTATGATGAACTCAATCTTACTGAAATCTCTTATAAACTCAATTACAGCAGTGTTGCGCATCTTTCCAATCAGTTTAAAAAGATAACTGGACTTTCTCCATCTTTCTACAAACTGCTGAAGCAAAAACGCCTGAAAAATTTAGAGGACCTATAAAAAAGTGTGATAAATGTAAATCTATTGCAGAAATGTGTAGCATTTTTATCTGATTAAAGCAGCATCTTTGGATAGAAATAAATTATAGCTAAAAAACCGTGAAAAAAGTTATTTTAATCCTTAATAACGATTAGTTTTCATAAAGGATCTTATCAAAATCTAAGAAATAGTACATATGTTTTAAAGGCTTTGGTAGAAAAAGGGGCAGGAGCTTTTAAGTTTCTGCTCTTTTTTTATTTTAAAATAATTGAATGTGTCCTCCAATATGATAAATGTGAAATCAATTGATACTTTACAAGACCTTACCAAAAAGATTTTTGAGGTAACAGTTAAAATCCAGACTTTATATCCGTAATTATATTTTCTTTTAAATCAAACTCCTTTTTTGATGACGTAAAATGAGAAATATATCACTACTAAAGACCTAAAGCAATATCTTTCATCTGTAAGAATTCAGCTTATTATTTTTCAAAAAAAATTGAAAAAAAATGAAAACAATTACATTATATAAATTTAAAGACTCACGCAGAAATTTCCTCTTCTGAGAGAAAAAAGTCTGCTTAATTCTCTTAATGATCTGATGGCAATAGAGCTTCTTTATACAGAAATAATAACAGAATATATAATGGATGTTTCTGACGATTTTAATTTTAGAATACCGCAGCAATAAAGAATCGTTGGAATTATGTAAGACTTCTAAAAATTTTATTAATCATCATTTTGTAACTACGTTGAACGATTATGATGTTATCTGATTTTATCCAAGTTTTCAATTTTCTCCTTTATCTTTTTATGACATTTATTCCTTAAGATCTATGTATGAATTTCTTTTGGCAACTATATACTTTAATGTACCAATAGATTCTTAGTAATTTGTGAGGTGTCGTTTACAAATTTATTTTAATGTTTTGCATCTAGATTTACCCAAACAATAAAATAGATTAATCTGGCTTATTCTGGAATCAAAAATAAAAAAATGGCTCAATTTGGATTAAATTGGAGCCATTTACTTGTTTGTGACCAAGACGAGCGTATCTTCAAACACTTTTATAGATGATTTGGTTCGGTTGAGCCAAAATAAACAAGAATTGGCAATTCCTAATTTTGCATTTAATTTTTTATAGTTGTGGATTTTTTACAAGATCATTTTAAATAATTGAAACAATCGAAGTTTAAATAGTTTGACTTTATTTGACTTCGATTGATTTTTACATTTTCATAAAGATTTTACGGAGAATAGTTAAATTGTATATAGTAAATAGAATTTATGTAAAGATGAAACTTATTACAGTTAAGTATGTTGTTTAAATTAATATTTAACAAAGTTATTAACGAACTGATTGCAACGAATATTACAGATTAAAATTTCTTTGATCATAATAACTTTGAAATAATATTATCAAAAGAATTATTCAAAACTTACTTAGTTTTAAAAGTTTGTGTTGTCTGCTTTAAACCTGCTCCCGATACTTTCAATTTAACAGTTCCACCTTTTTGTTCCGCACGCAAAATTGCCATTGCAAAACCTTTATACAAAGCTTTTTTATTACCACTAAATAATTCATCACTTGAATGGTCACCATTATCCAAAGCAATTAATTGTGCTGCGCCACTTACTTCAAAAGTCAATTCGCCTGCAGCAGTAGGAACCTTGTTTCCTTTGCTGTCAATTGCGTAGACTTTCACGTATTGCAAATCCATACCATCGGCTTTCCAGTTTGTGTTTTCTGTTTCAATTTTTAATGCGACAGCTTTTCCTGTGGTTTTTAATTCGTGACGGGCAACTTCCTTGCCAGCAGTTTTAGCAACAGCGGTAATTGTACCAGAAGAGTAGGGAATATCTTTCCAGTAAATAGTATTTCGTTTTTTAACCTCATCACTGTTTTTTTGTACGCCCAAGGATTTCCCGTTGATGAATAATTCTACTTCTTCAGCATTCGTGTAGGTGTAAAGATTGTATTTTTCGCCATCAACCCGATTCCAGTGAGCTGAAATAACCTTTTGACCTACAATTTGGTCGTTCCACATTTTAGATTCACCTTCGCTATCGACAATACCGATGTGAACAACCGGCTCTTCTGTGAAAATACTTTTCGTTAACCACGCCTGCGGAAAAGGCTCCATCGAATGATTGAAAAATGAATAGTTCCATCCTTTTCTCGGCCAGCCTTGAGATTCTCCCCAATATTCTATTCCGCCCCAGTAGGCCAGTCCAACCATTTTATCTCTATCCATCCCAAAATAAGGTGCAGCCAGTTCATTCGTCACAGCCTCACTTTGGTAAATAATCATATTGGGTGCGTGTTTCAAATAAGTCTGGTAATCATCCCAAACATAATTAAAACTTGCAACTTCAGTTACAGTGGCCAATTCAGGCGGAATGATGTTGGCTTCAATTTTAAAATCAGGGTTTGCTTTTATGATACCACCAGCACGCGCAGGGTACATTGCAACGGTTGTTTTACGGGTTGGATCGTAACGCTTTGCCACCACATCCATCAGGCGATATGTGGTAACACCCCAGTCACTTGTCGGGAAATTCCAGCGTTCTTCCTGAAACTGCAATTCATTTCCAAAACTCCACATAATCACAGAAGGATGATTTCTGTCCCGCTTGATCCATTCTTTCATATTGCCATACCAGATGTCATTCCAAGGTTTATTGCCTGCCCAAGCACGGATGCTGCCCCATTTATCATACAATTCATCTACCACCAAAATTCCTTTTTCATCAGCGATGTCAAAGAACGATTCTGAGTAAGGATTGTGTGAAGTACGGATATGATTAAAGCCAAAAGCCTTCAGCTGATCCATCATTCGGGCAATGGATGTTTCATAAGCTGCTGCTCCTACTGCACCCAGATCGTGGTGATTGGCTACGCCTTTTAAAAATACTTTTTTCCCATTTAATTTTAATCCAAAATCCTTAGAGAATTCGATGGTACGGATTCCAAATTTCTTGGTAAGCTTGTCTACAACTTTTCCATTCAAAACCAATTCAACTTCTGCTGAATATAGATTTGGTGTTTCACAACTCCACAATTGAGGGTTAACAACAGATACTTGTGGCAATGCAACTTCCACTTCAAAAAGATTGGATTTTTTAGGAGCAGGCGTTTTCGTTTCAGCTACCAGTTTTCCTTGCGGTGAAAATATTTTTGTATTGATTTCAAGTTCGTATTGTTTGTTTTGTATTCCAGCTATTTCGACCTGTACTTTTACATCAGCACTTTGATTGGAAATGTTTGGGGTAGTAATAAAAATTCCGTGGCGAGCGATGGAAACACTATCTTTTACCACCAAATGTACATCGCGGAAAAGCCCTCCGCCTGTATACCAACGGGAGTTTTCGTTTTCGCCTGTAGATGCACGAACAGCTACAACATTCTCGGCGTCGTATTTAATAACGTCTGCTATATCGGCTTCAAAACCGAGATATCCGTAATCTGTACCGCCAATTTTTTTACCATTAAGCCAGACATCGCCGTGCAGCATAATTCCTTCAAAATCAAGTAAAACCCTTTTGCCTTTCCACGATTCATCGGCTTTAAATGTTTTTCGATACCAACCGATTCCCATTGCTTTATAGCCACGGTTTTTGTTGGCTGTTTTATCCCAAGGCTGCTCAATCTGGAAATCGTGAGGCAAATCTAAAGGTCGCCAATCGGAATCATTGAAACTGATATTTTTTGCATCGGGCATATCACCTGATTTAAATTTCCAGCCGAAATTAAACAGTTGTGAGATCCGCACATTATTATTGTTATTCTGTCCGAATAAAGAAGTTGTATAAAAGATACAAGCAAATAAGAACGCTGTAATATTTTTCATATTATTTTTTTTTCTCTAAATCTATTTAAATAAAATAATTAAACGTTACCAAAACCTAACGTAAATTGCAGTTAGTAAAAGCAATGTGATAACGATTAAAATCATTGTTCTTGGATCAACTTCGAACATCGTTCTATCAATTTCAAATGCTTTCGGATTAATTTTTGGACCTGCCAAACTAATAAGTATCATTATCAAAACAGTGATAAAAAATGACCACGCCATATTGATCAAAAACGGAATTTCAGTAATGGTATGAACCACTCCGTTCTCTAATTTTTCGTATGTAAAAGCTGTATACAACCAGGTTTCTTTTCCGAAAATATCAACCGCAAAATTGTTGAAAAATACAGAAAGTACAAATCCTAAAATAACGCCGACCAATGCTGCTGTTCCGGTAGTTCTTTTCCAAAACATCCCAAGCAAAAACATCGCAAAAACACCAGGACTAATAAATCCCGTGTATTTTTGAATAAAGGTAAATCCGCCCTCACCACCAATTCCGAGCACATCTGTCCAGGTAAATGCGAGTGCTATCAGCATTGCAGAAATAATGACCCAACGTCCCATCCTTACCATCTGAATTTCCGTTGCATCCGACTTGATGTATTTTTTATAAATATCCAATGTGAAAATTGTGGAAATACTGTTAACCTTTCCGGCAAGTGAGGCAACAATCGCAGCTGTGAGTGCTGCTACAGCAAGTCCCTTAAGCCCGGTTGGTAAAAACTGTAAAATAGCAGAATAAGCTCCATCTTTTACACCATTAAATCCTTGTAAATGTCCTTTTGAATACAAAACATAAGCGGCAATTCCCGGAAGCATTACGATTATCGGCATAAACAATTTTAAAAATCCAGCAAACAGAATTCCTGTCCTTGCGGTTTTCAAATCCGCTCCCAAAGCTCGTTGTGTAATATATTGATTGCAACCCCAATAATTAAGTTGTACAATCCACTGTCCGGCAAAGTACATCGCCAAACCAGGTAAAACGACATATTTCTGAACTTGGAGATTTTCCGGTATTGCCAATGTTGTGGTATTAACAGATGGCTTATCCAAAATGAGTTTAAAATGCTGCGGTGCTTCTGTCAACAATGTTTGAAAACCTGCAAATGCATTTCCTACAGCAGCACCATTGATTCTCTGATCCACAATTTGAAGAGCCATGTAAACCGTTGCAAATCCGCCAATAATGAGAACTGCTACTTGTATAACGTCGGTAAATCCAATAACCTTCATCCCGCCGAGTCCGATTAGAAGAGCCATAATCAACAAAGTAATCATAATTGCATGGAAATTATTACCACCCAATAAGGTGTCAATTGCTAAAGCTCCTAAATACAAAATAGAACTTAGGTTCACGATTATATACAAAAACAACCAAAAAACCGCCATAACCAAAGAAACCGATTTGTTGTACCGAATTTCTAAAAATTGGGGCATTGTATAGATTTTATTTTTCAGGTAAATGGGAATAAACCAAATTGCTACAATGATCAATGCAATCGCAGCAATCCATTCATAAGCAGCAACTGCAATACCTACAAAAAAGCCTTCTCCGCTCATTCCGATAAACTGCTCCGCAGAGATATTGGAAGCTATCAGACTGGCACCAATTGCCCACCAGGTTAATGATCCTTCAGCTAAAAAATAATCTTTGCTGCCTGATGATTTTGATTTTTTCCTATAGTAGATCCAAAGTCCATATCCTGTAACCAGTACAAAATAGGCTAAGAATACAATAATATCTAGAGTTTCCATAAATAGTTGTTTGCTGAAAATTTGTAAATGGTTTTTGTAGTATATTTTTCTCCTGGTTTTAAAATAGTGGACGGGAAATCATCTTGGTTTGGAGAATTCGGGAAATGTTGCGTTTCCAGACAAAATCCTGTTCTTTTCTCATTTTTCCCACCAGATTTGTTGAGAAATTTCCCATCTAAAAAGTTTCCTGAGTAAAATTGCAAACCAGGCTGAGTTGTCCACACTTCCATTACTCTTCCGCTGTTTTCGTGGTAAACTTTGGCTGCTTTTCGCAAATCTGATCCTTCGATAATCCAGGAGTGGTCATAACCGTTACCAATAGTTAACTGTTCATCTTCATTGCAAATATCTTGTCCAATCAGTTTTGATGTATTAAAATCAAAAGACGTTTTATATACTGGTCTTCGCTCTCCGGTTGGGACTAAGTTTGAATTTATCGGAAGAAATTTTTCTGCGTTGATCTGTAATTCGTGATCTGTAATTAACTGTGAAAAATTTCCGCTCAGATTAAAATATGAATGCTGTGTCAGATTAATTACTGTGGTTTTGTCTGTCTGAGCTTCGTAAGAAATTTCCAAACTGTTGTCCTCTTTCAAGGTATAGAAAACATTGGTGGTAAGATTTCCAGGAAAATTCTGTTCGCCATCTTTACTGATATAGGAGAGCTTTAGGGTTGGAAAATCGGTATTTTCCAAAATTTCCGCAGTCCAAAATTGATGACTGAAACCTTCACTTCCTCCGTGTAATGTATTGGTTTTGTCATTTTTATTAAGAATATAATCTTTTCCGTCGATGGTAAATTTCCCTCCAGAAATCCGATTCACATATCTTCCGACGATTGCGCCATAATAGTATTCATTTTCAAGATAGTCTTTGGGATTTACAAAGCCCAACACAACATCTTCCCAGTTTCCATTTTTATCTGGAGCCGTCAGGGAAGTGATTATTCCGCCAAGATTAATTATCTGAACGCGCATCCCTTGTTTATTCTTTAAAGTATAACAGTTTATCGTTTGACCATTTTTTGCAATGCCAAAAGCAGAAACTTCTATTTTTTTTAAAATTGAATCTATGATATTGATTTCTTTTTCTTTATTTTCCATCGTTAATGATTTTTATTAGCTAATGATTCAACAACTTTATGCGACCTTAAATATCCTAAACCTTCTGTTATAAAAATTTTCACACTCATTACTTTTAAATTTTATAATGCGATTTTTGATGTCGAAACTTGGTTAATTTCTATTTTTATAATGTACCAAAGGAAGATTTTTCAAGATTTTTGCGCTTTGCTCAGGAGTAATATCGCGTTGTGCTTCTGCAAGAAGTTCGTATCCTACCATAAATTTTTTCACAGTTGCCGAGCGTAATAACGGTGGATAAAACATCATATGGAAATGCCACTCAGGATGTTCCTCGCCATCTGTTGGAGCCTGATGAATGCCGGCAGAATATGGGAATGAAATCTGAAAAAGATTATCATATTTTACGGTATTAATTTTCAGGATTTCTGCGAAAGCAACTTTTTCTTCTTCGGTAAATTCAAGAATATTGCGGATATGTCTTTTGCTCACAATCATAGTTTCGTACGGCCAGACAGCCCAAAACGGCACGAGAGAGACAAAATGTTCGTTTTCATAAACGATCCTTTCTCCGCTTTCCAACTCTTTTTTTAAATAATCCATTATGAGAGAAGATTGATGCTTCTGATAATATTTCTGAAGATTCTCCTGAGTTTTTGCGACTAACGTTGGTATGCTGGATTGCGACCAGATCTGCCCGTGCGGATGTGGATTGCTGCATCCCATTACACTTCCTTTATTCTCAAATATCTGCACGTGGTTGATATAATCGAGTGCACCAAGCGTTCGAAATTCATTCTGCCAGACTTCGATGACTTTTTTCAGATCATCGACAGACAATTCCGGAATCGTAAGGCTATGATCTTCTGAGAAACAAACAACACGGTTGATGCCCCGTTCCGGCTTTAGTTTAAAGAAATCATCAGAATTTGTTTCTGCCGAATTCCACTCGATCTCATCTTTTAGAAGTGCCCCAAAATCATTGTCAAACACATAAACACCTTTGTAATCTGGGTTTATATCACCGTTGACTCTGTGGTTTCCGGCACATAGATAGCAGCTCGGATCGTGCGTAGGGAGCATTTCTTCATTAATCAATTCCTGTTGTCCCTGCCAAGGCCTCTTGGACCGTTGTGGGGAGACAAGCACCCACTCTCCAAGTAAGGGATTATATCTTCTGTGAGAATGGTCTTTATAATTAAATGTTGACATTGGTTTCGTATTTTAATGTTCCTTCAGAAATTTTTACGGGATAAACTTTGAGATCGATATTGAATTCTTTTTTATACACTTTTGCAATTTTTTGTGCTATTCTTTCAGATTGGTCTTGTCGCACCAGGTTAATTGAACATCCTCCAAAACCTCCTCCCATCATTCTTGATCCCAAAACACCATCCAATTTTAATGTTTCATTCACCAAAAAATCCAGTTCTTTACAGCTCACACCGTATTGTTTTGAAAGTCCGAAATGCGTCTGGGTTAATAGTTTTCCAAGAACATCAAAATCGCCCGTTTGAAAAGCAACTGCAGCCAATCCTACACGTTGAATTTCTTCTATCACAAAAATGCATTTATCGTATATTGAGTCTCCCAGTAAATGTCTGATCTGTTTTGGCATTTCTACATTGACATCTCTCCAATTTTTGACTTCTGTAAAATTGTGCTTTATTAATTCAAGTCCTTTTTCAACCTCCTTTCTTACGACATTGTATCCGCTTGCCAACAAAGAATGTTTCACGCAGCTGTCGAAAAGAATTAACGAATTTTCTCCCAAATCAGCATTGTAATATTCGTATTCTAAGGTATCGCAATCCAATTTCAATACTTTATCTTCTTTACCAAAAACAGAAGAAAACTGATCCATAATTCCACAATTTACACCTGCAAATGTGTGTTCTGCTTTCTGACTGATAAGGGCAATTTCTTTTTTTGAAAAATTCAAATCAAAAAGTTGATTTAGAGCAAATGCAAAACCGCATTCTAAAGCAGCAGATGAAGATAGCCCTGCGCCAATTGGAATTGTACTGCTAAAAGCCAAATTAACTGGCCCTATTTTTTTACCTCTTTCTTGTATTTGATTGATAACGCCCAAAAGGTAATTGGTCCAAGAAATGTCTCCTGAAGGTTGCAGCTTCTGCCAATGATCCAACGTATAATGATCGTCCAGATCAATGGCAAAAAAATGGCTTTTCTCTCCCTCTTCAATTTTTGAAATCGAAATACATATATATTTATCAATAGCAGCAGGAAGTACAAAGCCATTGTTATAGTCTATGTGTTCCCCAATAATATTGATTCTACCTGGAGATAGAACTGTTATTGAGGAATCTGTACCATAATGTTCCCTGAAGATTGTATTCGTTTTATTTACGAGTTCAGTCATTGTAGCATAATATGTATATAAAAAAGTGTTTCTGAAACTTCAAAAAAATCGTTGATTTTCTTTATCAATGAAATTTCAGATTAACATTGTTTTTAATTAAATTTCATTTATCCTTAAATCTTTTATAAAATCACTAAAATGCATCTCTACAATGTGTTTTTATTTTATAATATCAATATTAAAATCAAAATCAGTATTCGTTTTCTTTAAAAAATTGTTTGTAAAATTCTAATTTACAATGATTTGTGAATTTTTATTTAAATTAATATTAACAGATGTTTAAATCTAAATAACTTTGTGTAATTTACATACCAGTACCTACCAGTTTTTAGAATTAGCCTACTAGATTAGTCGTAATGAAATTAATTAACATCAACAAGGAAAGTTTAATACCTATCTATCAACAGATAATAGAAAGTGTTGAAGATGCTATAAGCAGCAAAAGATTATTCCGCAATGACAGGCTTCCATCTGTAAATAAAGTCTGTCTGGAACATCAAATTTCGCGAGATACTGTCTTATTGGCTTACGAAAAGTTAAAACAGAAAGGAATAATAAAATCAATACCTTCCAAAGGCTATTATGTGAAAAGAGAAGAATTTAACTATGATAAAAATTATTTTGTTTTGTTTGATGAACTCAATTCATTTAAAGAAGATCTTTTGATGGGATTTATGAAACCTCTTAATAACAAAGCACAGGTGGATCTATTTTTCCATCATTTCAATTTCAGTGTTTTTAGAAAACAGATTTTGGATAATATGGGAAATTATTCAAAATACATCATAATGCCCGGAAATCTTGAAGGCGTAGAGGAGGTGATTGCAAAACTCCCTGAAAAAGATGTGTATATCATCGATCAGATGAGAGACTCTTTGCGCCAATACTCAGGAATTTATCAGAATTTCATTACGGACATTTACAGTTCTTTCGAATCCTCTCAGCACATCATAGAAAAATATAGTCATTACATTCTCATTTTCCCTGGTGATAAAGAGCCTGCTGATATGGTAACAGGTTTTACAAAATATTGTGAAACGGTTAAAAAGAAATACACAATTATTCCGTCTTTAAAAGATTTCAAATTAGTAAAAGGACAATTGTTTCTAATCCCCAATGACAGACAGTTGGTGGAAACAGTGGAGAAATGTAAGTTAAGAGGTCTGAAACTTGGAAAGGATATTGGAATCATTTCTTATAATGAAACACCATTGAAAAAAGTAGTGGAAGATGGAATCACAACGCTTTCAACAGACTTTTCCGAAATGGGAAAGAGGCTCTCGGAAATGGTTTTAAAAAATGAAAAAGTACAAATAGAAAATCCCGTAAAATTAAGAATTAGAAATTCCATTTGAATTATTTAAATGCAATTATATGAATATGTCAATCAAGTACTTTAATTTAAAAGTGATATATAAGTATATTTAGCATTTCAAAAAGTGGAAATTTATTGAAATACCCTAAAAAAATGGCGCCAACTGTCTTCAGATGGCGCCATTTGGCTGTTTGTGACCTCGACAGGATTCAAACCTGTAACCTTCTGAGCCGTAATCAGATGCGCTATTCAGTTGCGCCACGAGGCCTTGTTTAAAGGTTTGCAAATATACAAATTTTTTGTTTTCTTTGAAATATGAAATCGAAAATTTTAATATTAATTGCCTTTTTATCGCTAATTGGCTGTAAAAGAGAACAAAAAATTACGCCCGAGAATTGGCAGAAATTGTCTCAGCGTACACAAATCAAAGATGATTCTGAGAGTTTTGAACTTAAGGCGGGAAAATTTAACTATAATTTTAAAAAAAGTGAGCTTCCCTTTAAAAAAATTATCGTCCTTAATGCAAGTATGATTGGTTACATTTCTGAATTGGAGGCAGAAAATCAAATTATCGCAGTTTCCAGTCCGGAATATATTTATTCGAAGAAAGTGCAGGATTTGGTGAAATCAGGGAAAATTCAAAATGTTGGTAACGACCAAAAATATGATGTCGAAAAGATACTTTCTCTGAAACCAGACGCTATTTTCACCAATCACATTCCCAACTTTGAAAATACATATGAACTTCTGAAAACCAATGGAATAAAAGTTATTTTTCTGGATGAATATTTGGAGCAAAAACCTCTTGAAAAAACTTCTTATCTGAAAATTTTTGGAAAACTTTTAGGTAAAAACGATGTAGCCGAAAAGAAATTTAAAGAGATTGAGAAAAATTATAGTGATTATAAAAAATTGGCAGCATCTGCAAGTTCAAAACCTAATGTTTTAGCCAATGAAATGTACGGAAATGTCTGGTATATGCCGGGCGGAAAAACTTCTATAGCAAATTTTATTTCTGATGCCAATTCCAATTATATTTTAAGTAAAAATACAGATGACAAAGCAGTTAACATGAGTTTTGAAGAAGTGTATGCCAAGTCAAATTCAATCAATTTTTGGGTAAATGCGGGGAATCATTTAACTAAGAAAGAAATGCTGCAAATCAATCCGTTATATTCAAAATTAAATGTTTTCAACAAAGGAAAAGTGTATGCATTCAGTGCAAAGCAAACTGCTACAGCCAATGATTTTTTTGAAAGTGGAGTAGTACGTTGCGACGTGGTATTGAAAGATTATATCAAGATTTTTCATCCAGAATTATTTCCGGATTATCAGTTGACTTACTTCAAAGAATTGCAGTAACCTCGCAGTATTTGTTTACTTTTGTATTAGTTTTTAGCTTATGTGGAAAAGAATTAAACAGTTTATATTCATCATACTTCTTTTGAATGTGTTTTTCATCATTTGGGGGAGATTTTTTAATGCTCCAATTACCATTACGCAGATTGGCGGTTTAATACAATACGGAAAGCTCGACAGAGACTATATTTCTTACGATGAAATGGGTTCAAATGTGAAAAAAGCCGTCATTGCATCCGAAGATCAAAAGTTTTTTAACCACGATGGTTTCGATTATACCGCAATTGAAAAAGCGTACAAAAGTAACGAACAGGGAAAAAAAATACGCGGTGGAAGTACAATTTCTCAACAGACTGCAAAAAATATTTTCCTTTGGCAGGGCAGAAGTTGGGTGAGAAAGGGCTTGGAAGCGGTTTACACTTTCGTAATCGAGAAAGTCTGGTCTAAAGATATTATTTTGGAACGTTACCTGAATTCAATTGAGATGGGACGTGGTGTTTTCGGGGTTGAAGCCGCTTCAAAATACTATTTCGGGAAATCTTCTAAAGATTTGAATCAGTCGGAAGCTGCCTGGATAGCTGCTGTTTTGCCAAATCCTAAAAAATATGATCCTAAAAATCCATCAGCTTATCTTAGTAAAAAGCACAGATGGATTATGAGACAGATGAAAAATATCAGTTTGAAATAAAGTACTGCTGATCATAAAAATACATTGATTTGAATAGTAAAAATTTTAGAACAGTTCTTTCCAAATACTTTTCTTTTGAAAATGAAACGAAGTCGCTGGAACCTCTTGCGGAGTTTCTGGAAGCTATCCGAAAGTCTGATTTTAAAGATGTTTTAGCTTATTTCAGGTCTAATGACGAGCAGCTAAGTCACTTTTCTCAATACATCAGAAATATTTTTTCAGAAAGACCTTTCAATTTATCCCTTACCGAGGCCAATATTTTATCTGAGAATTCATTTTTTTCAGAGTTAAGAAAGAGAACTTTAAATAAAATTCTGCCTTCTGTGGAGCATGAGCAGACGGTTTGGTATCTCATAGACAACATCAGCGTAAGACCAAAAAAAGATCTTGAATACTTTCACAATATTCCTGAAAATGAACTTGATGAGTTTCTACAGCTTTTGAATATTTCAGATTTTATTAAAAATGAAAAGGTAAAAAGCGAACTTATTTTTTCCATGAATATCTTGTCTTGGCGGGTTACAGGAATGGCTTTGGAGGTTGACGTGGTGAGGATGGCACCTGAATACAGAAATTTTGATAATCCATTTTTAGCGCTTCAAAACGAGCTTGAAGCTTTGGCTGAAGAATTTAAAGTTAATCCTAAACTTCAGCTTTCTTCGAAGGACAGTCGTTTCAAACAGATAAAAATTTATATTGAGCAATGTCTGGATTTTGTTAATATTTCATTTAAAAACTCATCAAAATATGGAATCTCAGGAAAAATCAATCAATCTCTTCTGAAAATCAGACAGCAGACCACAAGAATTTTCGAAATTGCAAATCTTTTGGTGATTGACTCTGAAAAAGATTATTTATTAAAATCTAAACAATTGATATTTAATATTTTATCTTATAAATCTCATAAAAATAATATTGCTGAACTGTTCAATGACAGCACACGACTGATTTCACATTTAATTACCAATCACACGGCTGAAGCGGGGAGTCATTACATTACTGCAAATCGTAAGCAGTACATGAGCATGTTCTACAAAGCCAGCGGTGGCGGGATTATTGTCGGTGCGCTCTGCGTCTTAAAAATGCTGTATGGATTTATGCCCGGAAGCGACTTTTTTCATGCATTTTTGTATGCCATGAATTATGCGATGGGTTTCATCATGATTTATCTGATGAGTTTCACATTGGCAACCAAACAGCCTGCTATGACGGCCGCAACGATGACCAAAGTACTCTCGGAGCAGGGAAATTCACAGAAAAATTATACCGAATTTGCAGATTTGGTTTCCAGACTATTCAGAAGTCAGTTTATAGCATTTGTAGGAAATGTTTTATTGTCTTTCCCGATTGCGTTGGCGATTATTTACGGTTTGGATGTTTTTTTCTCACAAAATTTAGCTGTAGAAAAATCAGATAAGCTTTTGAAAGATTTGGATCCTTTTCAGTCTAAAGCCATTCTTCATGCGAGTATTGCGGGATTTTATCTGTTTATTTCGGGAATTATCTCAGGAAATATTGCAAACAATTCTGTTTTTTATCAAATTCCTGATAGAATTGCAAAGAATCTGACCATTAAAAGATGGTTCGGAGCAAAATTTGCCAAAAGTCTTTCAAAATATTACGCTAAAAACTGGGCTGGGATTATTTCCAATTTCTGGTTTGGTGTCTTTTTGGGAGCTACGGCACCCATCGGGCTGTTTTTCGGACTTGATCTGGATATCCGCCACATCACGTTTGCTGCAGGAAACTTCGCTTTAGGACTTTACGGCAGAGACTTTTCGATAGACGGCTACACTTTCTGGCTTTCGTTTTTTACCGTTTTCATGATTGGTTTTTTCAACTTTGCGGTGAGTTTTGGTCTGTCAATGTTTTTGGCATTCCGTTCAAGAAAACTGAATCTGGGTGAAGTGAGAGATATTTACCGTGAAATTTTCAGATATTTTCTGCGTCGTCCGCTCAGTTTTTTTATTCCGATGCGTTCTGTTTACGACAGAAAATCTGATGCCTTAATCAGCAACAGCATTCCTACAAAATCTGAAGATCATTAAATTTTTCTTCCCCGAATTTCTCCTGAAATTTCTTTAGAAAAAAACTTTTTCTCATCTGAAAATCGTGCTTCAGCAAAGGAGAATTTACTTTAATGGAAATAATTTTGTCATCCAGATTTACAGATTTAATTTCATTGAATAAGGCTTCATCCAGATAATCTTCAAGGAAATCTTTAATTTCAAAAGCCACCAGTTTATCTTCAAAACCATGAATTCTGGCGAAAGATTTTACCAGTTCCGAGGATTGAAATTCACGTTTTTTGTTCTTTCTCATTTGTTTCGGGGTACGGGATTCGAGTTATGGGTTATGGGATTCGAGTTATGAGTTGCGTGATTCATGTTATGATTATTGGTCTTTGTTTTCGTTCCAGTGTTCTTTTACCCATTTTTTATAGTTATTAATTTTTCCTCCAAGAATATTATATTGCTCTTTAAGATTCATAAATTCTTTGGCAATTTCAGGATAGAGAATAGTAATTTTCTCTAAATGATTAATTGTTTCATCGTTACTGGCGTGGCAAAATACCAAAAATCTGTAGTATTCATTTTTATTACAAGACCTGCCATATCCTTCAACAATACTTGTAATTACGGAATCTGAAGATCTTCTTAATTGACTACCCAATTCATACAACTCATATTTTGGAAGTAAAAATGAAGCTTTATGTGCTTTCGGAAAAAGGTCGAAGGCAATTTTGTAAATGTCTAAATTTCGGTAACTCATCTTATTTATGTTTGGAAATAAAATTAAATCAAAAACAGAACCGACAAAATTAAAAAGTCTTTTGTTTAAATATTTACCGAATCCCGTATCCCGAAACCCGTATCAAATATCAAAAATTTTAGATTCCTCATTAATTCGCTTCACTACATTTTCCGTACGTTCGCGATGCGTATCTGTAATAAAGATTTGCCCGAAGTTTTCCTGATTTACAAGCTCAATCAGTTGCGAAACGCGATTGTCATCAAGCTTATCAAAAATATCATCGAGCAGAAGAATCGGTGTTTTTCCGGTCAGTTCTTTTATTAAACTCATCTGAGCGAGTTTTAATGAGATTAAAAACGATTTTTGCTGCCCTTGAGAACCGATTTTTTTAATCAAAACTGAATTCATTTCAAAAAGTAAATCATCTTTATGAACTCCTTTGGACGTATAAGTCAGCATTCTGTCGCGGTCTAAGCTTTCCTTCAATAAATTTTCAAATGACTCCTCAAGCAAATGAGATTCATATTTTACAGATACAGTTTCTTTACCGCCGGAAATAATATTGTAAAAATTCTGAACAATAGGATAGAGTTGAGAAACAAATTCTTTCCTCTTTTCAAAAATTTTTGTGCCTGATTTTACGATAGGATCATCATAAATCTCAAGTGAATCTTTGTCCCACGTTCTGTTTTTGGCAAAGTATTTCAGCAAAGCATTCCGCTGCTGAATGGTTTTTTGATATTGAATTAAATCAAAAAGATACGAAGAATCGGTTTGTGAAATCATTGAATCCAGAAACTTTCTACGGCTCTCTCCGGAATCTGAAATTAAATTGGAATCGTACGGAGATATCATCACGCTTGGCAAATAACCTATGTGATCAGCCATTCGGTCGTAACTTTTATCGTTTTTCTTAATGACTTTTTTGGCTTCTCTTGGCTGAAGAATTTTAATAATATCTTCAGAATCTTCATTTTGAATTTCCGCTTCTATTGTAAAGAAATCTTCATCATTCAGAATATTATTCAAATCGCTGTTTCCAAGGAAGCTTTTTCCGACCGAAAGATAGTGAAGTGCATCAAGAATATTGGTTTTTCCAACACCGTTATTTCCTACAAAACAGTTGATTTGCGGGGAAAGAGCGAAGTGCTGCTCTGCATGATTTTTAAAATTATAGAGGGTAAGTTTGTTGATGGTCATTTTTGAAAACTCTTGATGAGATCTAAAATTTGGAAAGGTTTTTTCTTGTGTACCAAATTTTAGTAAAGGTAAAACATTTCAGACAGAATTAAAAACAAAAGGGGCAATCCCGAGCAAAGCTCAACCCAGAAAGAATAATAAGAATCCCGGTTTGAATTTTCAGAAAAGTAGATGAGGATGAAGGTTGAAATTAAGGTTAAAAAAAAGCTTATAGAAAAGTTTAGTTTTAAATAAAATAAACTTAAAATTGTCGCTGAGAAAACCAGAAAGTAAGCTAAATATTTGGTATTCTGAACCCCGATAAGCATCGGGAAAGTCTTCACTGTATCACTTTTCATATCCCGAATGTCAAACGGCAATACCAAAGCGGTAATAAACAGAAAACTAATCAGAAAAATGGGTAAACTGAATTCGGGTAGTGTAAGCCAACAATTCATTAAACCCCAGATCAAACCCACGTAAAATACTTTCAGTAAAGGGATTTTTCTAATGTAAGTTTCCAGAAAAAATGAGTTGTAGAGCAATCCAAGAACGACGATTACAAACCATTTCAGCAAGCGTATTTCATTATGATTTAAAATAATTAAAACTGCTGAAGCGATGCCTGCAAGGCAATTGAAAACCAAAATTTTGGGGAAATATTTCGTTTTTTGATATTTTGTGTAAATATAGCCGCTGAAATAAGTAATGAAAATCAGTGCAACCGTCGGCCAGCGAAAGGTTTGCTGTTCCAACATGAAAAATACTGCAAAAAAAGTTCCCATCAATGAGACAAATATTTGACTGTCGATGACGTATTTTTTCAGTAATTTTAAAGCATTCATTCAGACAAAAATAAGACCTATGAAAACCATATCCAAATGTCTTTTACTATTATTTGTATTTTTCACAACTTCGATCTTTGCTCAGAATTATTATGAAGAGCAATGGAAGAAAATTGCGGAAGGTTACAAAAACGGAGAATTTAAATCTTCACTTCCGCTGATTATCGATATTCAGAAGAAAGCAATCAAAGATAAAAATGCTCCGCAACTCATCAAATCTTTGCAGGCAGAATTTGGAATTTATAAGGAAACGCATGACGATACAAAAAATGATTATGCATCTGCGTTTTTTGCAAAAATTAAAGAAACCGAAAACCAACTGAAAAAAGATGATCTTTTGTTTTTTAAAATCCTTGAAATTGAATTTTTTGAGGAATATTTCAACCGTACAAGGTATCAGATTCAGCAACGGACCAATACAGCAGACGGAAAAATTTCTGAAATTGAAACGTGGACAAAACTCGACTATAAAAATCATTATACCCAAAAGTTTGCAGAACTTTCAGCACTCGATAATCAACTTAAAAAAGTAAAACTTGAATCTTATAAAGAAGCGCTTGGCGAGAACGCTGATTACGATTATTATCCAACTTTGTGTGACTGGAAATTAAAGAAAAATATAGACTTTCTGAATAATGAAAGCATTTTCACAAAAGATGAAGTAAAAGAAAACCGTTCGGTAATAAGATCTTTGTTTCAGAATTTAATTAGTTTCAACAAGGGAAATCCGCAGCTTTATTTTCAACATCAACTTTTAATTTTTGAAAACAGCATAAATACGGATGAACAGTTTCTGAAAAAACAGATCGATCTTATAAATTCTCCCGAAAAAGGTGAGTACAAAATTTTAGTTGTCAAGAGAATTGCAGAAGAATTACAGAGAAAATCTGAATACAAAGAAGCCATCCGCTGGATCGAAAAAATAAAATCTGAATATCCTAATTCTAAGCTTTTGAGCAACCTTGATTATTTAGAGAATAATATCAAAAGTCCTTTTGTACAGGTTTTTTACGAAGAACACAATATCCCCGAAAAACCAATGCATCTGGTGGCAACGCATAAAAATGCACACCGCTTTGAAATAAAAATTTATAAGGTTAATGATTTTAAAAATCAGTTGCTCTATTTGCAAAGCCTAGATTATGCAGAATATTACAAAAAAATCGATAAAACCTTAGTAAGAACTGACATTTTTGAACTTCCAAATCAAAAAGATTACAAAAATTATTCAACCTCACTGGAAATGAAAGGGCTTCCAAAAGGCCTTTACATCGGAGAGCATATCAATGGGGGAGATGTTTCCAAGTTTCTGTTTGTTTCTACTTCGTCAAGGGTAATTTATGATGAAAAAAAAGATTATATTCTGGTTGAGAGAGAAACGGGGAAGAGAAAAATTAATACAAAACTTCATAAGTATGCTTTCACGGATTATAAGAATACAAGTGAAGCAGAAGTTTTGATCCAGACCGATAATTTTGCCAGATTTGCTTCTGTTAAAGGATATCACCGTGAGTATCCCTATTTAATTTATGATGCTGTTTCGGGAGATTTTAATATTCTAAATTCTGTTTATGAAAGAGATGATGACTACAGAAGTCACAACGATTTGTACCAGGTTTTTCTTGACAGAGAAATTTACAGACCCGGACAGACCGTTCATTTTAAAGTGATTGCTACAAGGCCTGATTTTGAAAAACGCAAAGATGTCCTTTTGCCTAATCTGGAACATGAAGTGGTTTTGTATGATACTAATTATCAGAAAATATCTTCACAAAAGTTTAAAACCAATGATTTCGGTTCTTACAGCGGAAGTTTTGAAATTCCAAAGGACCGTTTAAATGGGAAGTTTTCACTTAATGTCAATAATTCTTATTCGAACGGAAAATATTTTTCTGTAGAAGAATACAAAAGACCAAAATTTGAAATCACATTTGATACCATTAAAAGTGAATACAAATACGGTCAGACCATTGAACTGATTGGAAAAGTTACCACGTTTTCTGGAGTTCCGCTCAGTAAAACGATGGTAAATTTTGACATTAAAAGAGAAAATATCCGAAACCGTTATTTCTGGTGGTATCCTGCAGAATACAGTAATGAAAATACAGTTTTAGGAAAGGTTGAAACAAATGAAAAGGGAGAATTTACCATTAAAATTGATCCAAAAAAAGATGAAAATGTAAAAGGAATTCAGGTTCATAATTATAAAGTCAACACCACTGTTACCGACATCAACGGGGAAACCCAAAGTGCCGAAACTAATGTAAAAGTGGCTTCAGTTTCCCATTATTTAAAAACAAAACCTATTTCTGAAGCGTCTGCGAATGAAGATCTCAAAATAAAAGTTGAAAGCTTTAATTATAATGATATTGCACTCGATAAAAGCTATAAAGTAAAGTTGATACAGCTCAAACAGCCGGAGAGGATTTTGAGAAATAATTTCAGAAATATGATTCAGAATCTTCCGAAAATGGGTAGAGATGAGTTTTTAAGCAAATTTCCTCACGACCGGTATGATAAAAAGGATGACCAGAAATATTGGGAGACTTTAAAAACGGTAATCAATGAGACAAAATCAGGCAAAGAGCTCAACTTTGGAAAACTTGATCCCGGTACTTACAGATTGTTGATTTATAATATTGAAGGCAAAGATTCCATCAAAACCGAGCAGGATTTCAGTGTCTGGGACAGAAGCCGTCTTGGGAAAAATCAGTTTCCTTTTTTAAAAATCATTGGTCCAAAGGCTGATGTGAAAAGAGGTTCGAAAGTGACGATTTATGCCTATACTGCAATTCCTGATGCAGAAGTCAACATTTACGTCCAGGATGGTTTCGGAGCTCCTAAAATGGAAACAAGGAAATTCTCAAACGGAATTTTGGTTTATCCACTTACAATTTCTTTAGATAAAAATATTGAAAAATATAATATTCAGTTCGTTCTGGCTCAGTACAACGATGTTCAAAATGAATACATTAATCTCAACATTAAAAATGAAGATCCACCTCTTAAAATTGAATTGACGACGTTCAGAGATAAACTTGAACCTAATTCCAAAGAAAAATGGAGCATCAAAATTTTAGGCAGAGAGAAGGAAAAGGTTGTTGCTGAAGTTTTAGCGAATATGTATGATAAATCGCTGGATAAATTTGTTCCAAACACCTATTCATGGACGAAAATTTATCGACCGAGAAACGTTTTCAAAGATTTTAATGTTGAGATTTATCCATCACAACTGTACTGGTATCAACAGGTTAAATATCTTGAAACCAAGCAAATAAATCTGCCGCAACTTAAATGGTTTGATGAAAATGTATTTTATGAATTATTAGTAAAATATGGTTTAACAACAGATATCGACGGCGACGGCGTTGATGATATGAAAGATGCCTGTCCAGATGTTCCAGGATTGGAAACGTACAATGGCTGTCCAGCACCGAAAACTTTGGCCGTTGAGGAAGTTGTGGCTATGGGTAACAAATCTGCCAGCCGTTTCGATAAGAACGATGCAGATGGAGTTTTAGATAAAGACGATGCACCGCCACCACCTGTGAAAGATGAAGATCTGGATAAGGTAAATCCGAGACAGAATCTAAATGAAACTGCCTTTTTCTATCCTCATTTAAAGACCGATGCCAATGGAAATGTAAGTTTTGAATTTACCACACCGGAAGCTTTAACCAAATGGAAATTAATGTTTCTCGCCCATACAAGAGACGACAGAAATGCTGTTTTGGAACAGGATATCATTACTCAGAAAAAACTTTCGGTTACTCCAAATTATCCAAGGTTTTTGAGGGAAGGAGATGAGCTTAGTTTCCAGACTAAAATTTCAAATCTTACTGAAAAGTCTTTGGATGGAAAAGTTTCACTTCAGATTTTAAATGCAGAAACCGATGAAGATATTTCATCATTATTTGGAATTACGGGTTCAGTTCAGGATTTTAAAGTTCAGAATACAGGAAATGCTGTAGCGAGCTGGAAAATTAAAACACCTTACAACAAAGTAAATTCCATCATCATAAAAGTCGTTGCAAAAGCAGGCGGTTTCTCTGATGGAGAGCAGATTCCAGTTGCGGTATTGTCTAACAGAATGTTGTTAACAGACGCAGTTCCGATTTTCGTGAAAGAAGGTCAAACCAAAACTTTTACTTTGGAAAGTCTTGCGAATTATTCCACGGGAACAGCAGAAAATGTGAGAAATACTTTAGAGCTGAAAACCAATCCGATCTGGGAAATTATTTTTGCCTTGCCGGATTTGAGTCAATACTTAAACATCAGTTCGGATGACTGGTTCAATACGTGGTTTGCAGATGTGGTCGGTACCGAAATATTTAAAGCCAACCCAAGAATGAAAGCCGTTTTTGATGAATACAAAAGCGCTGATTTGCTGAAAAGCAATCTTGAAAAAAATCAGGAACTGAAACAGGTTTTGCTTGAAGAAACACCTTGGGTCCTGCAATCTCAGTCTGAGACCGAAACGATGAACAGAGTTGCCCGACTTTTCGAGGTCAATCAGATGAAAAATTCTATTGCCAAAGACTGGAATATTTTACTGCGTTACCAAAATGGCGATGGCGGATTTCCGTGGCTTCCGGGATATGAAAGTTCATACAGCAATTCCTTATATATTCTTAAAAATTTAGGTAAGATGAATTCATGGCTGAAAGACGGAATCGGAGAATACCAACCGGGTGGACAACAATCGATGGTTGGGCGACTGATCGGCTATATCGATTCTCAATTAGAAAGATATTGGAGTGAAGAAAAAGACAATCCGTGGAGCAATTTTGCATTGGATTATCTGGATACAAGACGTTATTGGGAAAAAGAATATCCTATTTCAGGAAAAGGAGAAAGATTAAAACAAATGATCATAGACAGAGCTGATAAGTTTAAAGTAACGGATCTAACGTTTTACGGTGTTCATCGTGCAGCTCTGATTTACGATAATTACGGATTGAAAGACACCTCGAAAAAACTGATCAATTATTTAAAGGAAACCTCAGTTTCATCGGAAACACAGGGTGCTTACTGGAAGAAAAATCTCAACGACTGGGGCTGGTACGAATCCAAGGCTGTAAATCATGCCGGAGCGATTGAAGCTTTAGCCAAAATAGCACCGAATGATGTCGATTTTATTGAAGAATCCAAAATATGGCTGGCAACACAGAAAGAAACCAATTCGTGGGGGAACTCAAGAACGACGGCGGAGATCATTTACATCATGATGAATTCCGGTAAATCGTGGACAACGCCTGAAGCCGATAAAGCAACGGTGATCTGGGGTGGAAAAGAAGTTGCTCCACAAACCAAAACCACAGGATTTCTGAAACAGACCATCAATTCAGGTAAAATAGATCCGAAACTGGGTCAGGTTACGGTAACCAAACCAGGTCCGGGGATTGTTCAGGGCGGTTTGTTCTGGCAATATTATGAAGATATCAATAATGCAAAATCTACCGAAACGTACATTTCGATGACGAGAGAGTTTTACAAAAAAGTGAAAACTACAAATGGCGAAGAACTGCTTAAAATCACAGAAAACAGTCCGTTGAATGTTGGAGACCGCCTTACGGTAAGAATGATTTTGAACTCAGACCGACCGATGCAGTATGTTCATCTGAAAGATATGAGAGCCGCAGGATTAGAGCCTGTAGACGTGCTTTCGGGGTATCAGTATAAGAATAATTTAGGTTATTATCAGGCAACCAAAGATGCTTCAACCAATTTTTATATTTACTATATGCCAAAAGGGAAATACGTTTTTGAGTACGATCTCGTTTGTAATGCAGCGGGCAGTTTCTCCAGCGGATTTGCAACGCTTCAAAACTATTATGCTCCTCAAATGAATGCCCGCACAAAAGGCGATAAACTAGAAATTAAAAACTAAACATCAAATATGAAAAGCATTAAAATCATCCTGATTCTTCTGTGTTTTGGAATTTTTAATCAGATTCAGGCACAAAACTATTATGATGCCCAATGGAAAAAAGTTCAGGAAAACTCGAATGCAGGGAAGTTTAAAAGCAATCTTCCCATCATTACAGAAATACAGACACGTGCAATGAAAGAAAATAAAACGATTGAACTGATAAAAGCTCTGAAATCAGAATATGCAATCATCTTCGAAATCTCCCACAGTGAAGAAAATGATTTGGATTCAAAATTTTTTGCGAAAATAAGAGCTACTGAACAGCAGTTGAAGGGAGACGACAGGCTTTTCTTTAAAATTTTAGTTTCAAATTTTTTACACGAATATTACATTCACAATATCTGGAAGATTAACGACCAAACCAATATCAATCAACAGGACGTTTCTTCGATTGAAACCTGGTCAAAGCTTGATTTTAAAAACTATATTTCCAAATCGCATCAGGAGTTGGATCAGATGAAAGCTGAATTAAAAAAGATTGATTTTTCGAAGTATAAGAAAGTCTTTTATAATACTTCGTCTATCGAATTTTTCCCGACTTTATACGACTGGTATGCTTTGGAAAAGATTAATTTTCTTAAAAATCTCAATTTTTTCACACCAAACGAATTAGCTGAAAATAAAATTGAAATCAGTAAAATTTTGGATGAATTAATTGCTGCAAATACAGGAAATTCAAAACTGTATTTTTCTCATGATAAGATAGTTCAGGATTGTGTAAATACCAACTGCAAAAATAAGGTTGAGCAGCTTTACAAATTAGCAAATTCTCCTGTGGAAGGAGATTACAAAGTTTTGATCTACGAAGATATTGCTCAAACTCTGACTTTGGACGATAAGGAAAAAGACGCGCTTGCAGCAATTGAAAAAGCTAAAAAGGAATTTCCTAAATCGTCTTTTTTAAATAACCTTAAAAATATCGAAAACCGAATTGTAAATCCGTCTCTGCATATAACTTATGAAGACCAGACGCAGCCTAATTTGCCGATCCATTTTTCTGCGGAATTTAAAAATGTAGAAAATTTCAGTATTAATATTTATAAACCTCAAAACGTAAATGAGTTTTTCTCATACAAAAACAAAAATTCATTAGACGGTGTCAAAAAAGCATTGGTTAGAAAGGATGAATTTAAACTGAATAATCCTAAAGATTACAAAACTCACATCACTTCACTCGAAATAAAACCTCTTCCTGCGGGAATTTATTTTGCAGAATTTTTAGTTGAAAACGATAAAGAAAGTCTTAAATCTCAACATTTTTATTTTTTCGTTTCAGAAAACAAAATTCTTTATCAGACAAAATCTGATGAGGGAGATTTACAGAATCTTTTGAAATTGGTAAACAGTGAAAATGGTAATGTTGTTGGCGAAGAAAATCTTATCATTTATGAATTCTCAGGTGATAAAAAATTATCTGAAACGAAGCTTTTGACTGATAAAAACGGGATTTTTAAATTTCCATTATCCGAAAATAAAGAATTTTACAGAAATTATTTGATCCGCCAGCCAAAAACCAACAGTTTTCAGATGATGAGTGTTTACGGTCACGGCAGGAGTCAGTACACTCAGGAGAAAATTGCAAAGAAAGCACAGATTTTTACAGACAGAGCAATCTACAGACCTGGTCAAACAGTTTATTTTAAAGTAATCAACACTCAGATTGTAAATGATAAAGAATCTGTAGCTTCAAATACGAAACAGAAAATCAGTCTGATTGATGCAAATAATCAGGAAATAACTTCTCAGGAATTTCAAACCAATGAATTTGGTTCTTATCATGGAAGCTTTATTTTGCCCAAGGGTAAACTCAATGGCTCCTTCACAATTAAAACTGAAGGTTTTGCAGAATGGAACAAATATATTCAGGTTGAAGAGTACAAAAGACCTAAGTTCGAAGTTACTTTTGAACCCATAAAATCTGAATACAAATACGGAGAAACGCTTGAATTAAAAGGTAAAGCAATGATGTTTTCGGGTGTAGCATTAAGCAGTACAACCGTGAATTATGAAATTAAAAAACATAACATCAGATGGAAATATTTCCCTTGGTTTCCACATGATTATGATAACGAAAATTCAATTTTGGGAGATGTTAAAACCGATGACAAAGGCGAATTTACTATAAAAGTTGATTTAAAGAAAGACAACAGAATTGACGGTATTCAAATCGATAATTTCGCGGTGAATGCTTCTGTTACTGATATCAACGGCGAAACTCAGTCTGCAAATACAAATATGAAGGTTTCATCAGTTTCGCACTATATCAAAACGGATGAAATTAAAAATGTTTTTGACGATGAAAATGTAAAACTGAAAGTTGAAACTAAAAATTATAACGAGCAGAATCTTAAAAAATCGTATCAGATAAAACTTTCAAAACTGAAATCTCCGGAAAGGATTTTCAGAAGTAATTTTGAAGATTATACTCAGAATTTGCCGCAGTATTCCAAGGCAGAATTTATAAGCAAATTTCCGCACGACCGTTTTGATAAAAGTGATGATGAAGACAGTCAAAAACCTCAGTCGGTTATCTTAAGTAAAACTGTTTCAAAAAGCGAAGTCGAAGCTTCACAGGATCTAAGTTTAGGCAAACTTAAAACAGGAAATTACGAACTTGAATTATTTAATATCGAAGGAAAAGACACAATTAGAACGAAGCAGAATTTTTCTGTTTTCAGTAAAAAATCTGTCGGTAAAGAGCAAAATATTTTCCTTGAAATTGTTCAGCCAAAAACAGAGTTGAATCGCGGGGAAACTTCGGAAATTTATGTTTATTCTTCGATTCAGGATGCATCAGTCAACGTGTTTTTTCAGGATGGAGTAAATCCCGCTGTGAGCTCTGTTCATCAGTTTAAAAATGGAGTTTTAAAATTCCCCGTTACGGCATCTTTAAATGAGAAGATTTCCAACTTAAATGTTACTTTTCAGATGGTATCTTTCAATGATGTTCAAACAAAAACTGTTAATTTTAGTGTGGTAGATCAGTCAAAAAGCGTAACGATTGAAACGGTAACTTTCAGAGATAAAATAGAACCGAACTCTAAAGAAAAATGGACAGTCAAAGTTTCAGGAAACGATAATGAAAAAGTAAACGCAGAAGTGCTTGCGAATATGTATGATATGTCGTTGGATCAGTTCAATGTCAATAACTTCGATTGGAATACTTTAAAAATATCTTATGATGATTTTAAAAATTATTCTATGCAAAATAGTCTTCAGCAGGGATATTATGAAAAAAATTATAAATATTTAAGAGTAAAAAGCATTGGAATTCCTGAATTAAACTGGCTAAATTATTCTTTAGATGAAGATTTAGATTATCATGATGAGGAGCCAACTTCTAATCAGGGATACGCAGCTTCTCCACTTACAAAATCTGCTTCTCCTATCCGTAATCGGTTAGAAAGTGTTCGAGTGAATGATGAAGCGATTGACATTCTCAATTCCGGAAGATCTTTAACTCAAGCGGAATTAGCAAGATACGATGATAAAGTAGATCCATTAAAAATTCAGGAAATATTATCAAATACTGTTCCCGTTCGTCAAAACCTAAACGAGACCGCCTTCTTTTATCCCGATTTAAAAACCGATCAAGATGGAAATGTAAGCTTTGAATTTACTTCGCCGGAGGCATTAACCAAATGGAAATTAATGTTCCTGGCTCACACAAAAGATGCAAGAGCGGCAACTTTGGAAAAACAAGTCGTTACGCAAAAAGAATTTTCAGTAACACCGAATTATCCTAGATTTTTGAGAGAAGGTGATGAATTAAACTTACAATCTAAACTCTCGAATCTTACCGATAAAAAACTAAACGGAACGGCTCAACTCCAAATCTTAGATGCTTTTACCAATGAAGATATTTCTGATAAATTTGCTTTAAAATCAAGCATTCAGAATTTTGATTTAAAGGAAAAGGGAAATTCAGCTTTAACTTGGAAGATAAAAGTTCCGAATAATGTTTCGTCGATCATTTTAAAAGTCGTTGCCAAGGCCGGAAATTATTCTGATGGCGAGCAGAAAGCTGTTGCGGTTCTACCAAACAGAATGCTTGTCACAGAAGCGGTTCCCGTTTTTGTAATAGAAGGCGAAACCAAAACTTTTGAGCTTGAAAACCTTACAAATAACAGTTCAACTACGATTTCAAATGTTTCAAATACGTTGGAACTAACCACAAATCCGATCTGGGAAATCATGTTTGCGTTGCCAAGCCTTAAAAATGATCAGAACAATTCTGCTGATGTTACTTTTAATAAATGGTTTGCAGATGTTTTGGCATCGGAAATTTTTAAAGCCAATCCGAAACTTAAAACTGTTTTTGAAGAATATCAAAACAAAGGATTGTTAACTTCAAATCTTGAAAAAAATCAGGAACTGAAACAAATGTTGCTCGACGAAACGCCATGGGTTTTGGAAAGTAAAAATGAGACGGAACAAATGCAGAAATTAGCTTTGCTTTTTGATGCCAATACGATGAAAAATTCAATCAGTCAGGATTGGGATGAGCTAAAAAAACTGCAGAATCCGGATGGTGGTTTCTCTTGGTATCAGGGGTATCCTAGTTCGTATTCTACATCGCTTTATATTTTAAAAAATTTAGGCAAAATCAATCTTTGGCTGAAAGATAATGTGAAAGATTATCAAAATTCAGAGCAGAAAGATTTGGTTAAAAAACTGATTCAATATGTCGATCAGGAAGTTGGAAAATATGACGTGAAAAAGGAAAATGTGTGGACAAACTGGACATTGGATTACCTGAATGCCAGAAATTACTGGGAAAAAGAATATCCTTTGACCGGAAAATCTGCAACTTTAAAATCTTCGGTAAAAGAAAAAGCCAAAACAGCAAAAATCACAGATTTTACATTCTTCGGACTGCACCGCGCAGCTTTACTGATGAGTGATTACGGTTTGAAAGATGTTTCAGAAAAACTATTGACTTTTTTAAAGGAAACTTCGGTTGATACCAAAAATCAAGGTATTTACTGGAAACAGAATTTAAATGACTGGGGCTGGTTCAGCTCAAAAGTGGTGAATCACGCAGGTGCTTTGGAAGCTTTCAGTACATTAAAACCAAATGACCAGAAATTTATTGAAGAAATGAAAATCTGGCTGATCACTCAAAAAGAAGTGAATTCATGGGGGAGCTCCAGAGGAACTGCAGAAGTGATTTTCACAATCTTAAATTCAGGAAAATCATGGACGACAGCAGAAAGCGATAAAGCAACTGTTATTTGGGGAGGAAAAGAATTAAAACCTGAAACTCAGGCAACCGGTTATGTGAAATCTTCATTAAAAACGGACGTTGTAGATAAAAAATTAGCAACCGTTACCATTACAAAACCAGGAGCAGGAATTGTTCAGGGCGGATTATTCTGGCAGTATTATGATGATTTGGATAAAATAAAATCTTCCGAAAACTACCTTTCCGTGACCAAAGAATTATACAAAAAAATAAAAACGGTTAACGGCGAAGAACTGAAAAAAATCACTCCAGAAACTCCATTAAAAGTAGGCGATAAAGTTACAGTAAGAATGATTTTAAATACTGACCGTGCGATGGAATTCATCCAGATCAAAGACATGAGAGCGGCAGGTTTAGAGCCTTTAAGTGTCATTTCGGGTTATCAGTGGAAAAACAGTTTGGGCTATTATCAGTCTACAAAAGACGCTTCCACCAATTTCTATATTCAGTCGATGCAGAAAGGAAAATATGTTTTTGAATATGATTTGATTTGCAACGCATCCGGAGTTTTCTCAAACGGAATTACCACAATTCAGAATTATTATGCACCGCAGATGAATTCGAATACGAAAGGTGTCAAAGTTGAAATCAAAGAATAATTCTGATATATTTCTGAATTTGTAATAAATTAAAAATCATCGTGAGCTTATATAAGTGAAACGGCTTTGTGAAACTTAAGCGATTAGCAGAAGTAAATCTTTTGTGTACTCTGCGTTCAAGCTTTGCGTTATGATGTATTTAAATAAAAATATTTAAAAATGAAAAAAATAGTAGTCTTGTTTTCATTAATGTTGAGCTCATTTATTTTTGCTCAGACTCAGGCTGAAATGAATAAAACGGCTTATGATAATTATGCAAAAGCTGACAAACAACTCAATTTAGTTTACGGTCAGATTTTAAAGAAATATGCCAAAGATTCGGTTTTTCTGAAGAAACTGAAAGTCGCACAGAATCTCTGGATAAAATTTCGGGATGCTGAAGTTCAGATGAAATATCCGGAAGCTGATGCGAAAAATCATTATGGCAGCGTTTATCCCATGTGTTACAATATTTATCTTCAGCAACTCACCGAGCAACGCATTAATGATTTGAAAGTTTGGCTGAATGGCTATGATGACGGCGATGTTTGTAACGGCTCTGTAAAGTAATATTTGAATGAATTTTCAATTAAATCATCATTGAGTTTAAGTTTAAACTAAAAATTAAAACAAAAAAATAATATATTTGTTTCTATACAATTAATCAGACTATGGAAAACGTTTTCGACTCTAAAGACGCTCAGAATTACATCAATAGAATCAATAATCTCATCGAAGACACGCACGGAATGTGGGGAAGAATGACCGTAGATCAAATGTTGGCGCACTGTTGCGTTACTTATGAGATGGTTTATGAGCCTGAAAAACACAAAAAACCGGGAGCAATTGCAAAATTTATTTTGAAACAGTTTGTAAAGCCCAAGGTGGTAAGCGAGAAAGCCTATCCAAGAGATTCGCCTACAGCACCTCAATTTTTGATTTCAAACAGAAGAAATTTTCATGAAGAGAAAAAAAGACTGATCGGATTTATTCAGAAAACACAGCAATTGGGCTCTGATGCTTTTGAAGGAAAAGAATCTTTCTCATTTGGAAAACTTAAATCTCAGGAGTGGAATAATATGTTTGCAAAACACCTTAATCATCATTTGAGCCAGTTTGGAGTTTAAAAAAAATATAATCAGTAAAAACGGGCTTTAGCCCGTTTGCAAGATGAACATTCCGTTGGGCTTTAGCCAAAATTTTTAATGTTAAAAGATTTTTCTATGAGAAAATTTTTATTTGTTTTATCTTTTCTTTCTTCATTTTGTTTTGCACAAATGCCGAATATTTCTACTGTCTGGCTCAACAACAGTAAACCATATGTCGGGAAAATCGGTAAAGATGCAGAAGTTTTAAAACTTAAGATTGACATTTCTGAACAGGATAAAAAGAATGATCAGGAGTATTTCGTTTCCGGATATTCTTTGGTGGATAAAGTCTATGCGAAATTTGAAGGTAAATTAAAAATTACCAGATACAAAAATTCTGCTAAAAAAAGTACTGTTTATGGCACTTACGAACTGGCGGAAGAAAACAAAGGCAAGCACTCCGGTGAATTCAAAGGAAAATTTATCTATACTTTCAGCTGGAATAAAGAAAAGGATCAGATCGAAAATCAAGAGATAGAGCTGATTGGCGATTGGTTTAGCTATGATAAAACAATGAATTTTAAAACAAAGCTCAAAAACCAATAATGATGATTAGAAAAATATTTGCGGTTATCGGTGGAATGATTGTCGGTAATTTGATCATATTTTTGATGGAAGCCATTAATCATTACCATTATCCTTTGCCAAAAGATGTGACTTACGAAAATAAAGAAGCTTTCAGCAAATATGTTGAAAGTCTCCCTACCGATGCGCTGCTGATGATCATTGTTGGATATGTAATTGGCGCATTTGCAGCTGGGTTCGTTTCTACAAAAATTGCAAAAGACGGTAAACCATACTACGCCATCATCTGCGGAGTACTACTGCTTTCAGCCATTATTTGGAATTTTACCATGCTGCCTACACCAGCCTGGATGTGGATTTCAGGGATTTTAGCGCCCTTTATTGTTTTCGCAGGATACAAAGTTGCTTTAAATAAAAAATAGAGATTAGTTTATGAAATTAGGAGTATTCTCATTAAGTTTAAGCGTAAAAGATTTAGCTAAATCTAAAGAGTTCTACGAAAAACTGGGTTTCTCATCGATGGGAGGAAGTATGGAACATAATTATCTCATCATGAAAAACGGAACTACCTTAATTGGTCTCTTTCAAGCCATGTTTGATGGAAATATGCTCACCTTCAATCCCGGTTGGGACGAAAATGCTCAGGATCTCGAGGAATTTGATGATGTAAGAGTGATTCAGCAAAAACTCAAAATAAACGGAATCGAACTAGAAAAAACGGCTGATGAATCTACCACCGGTCCCGAACATATCTTCCTCAAAGACCCCGACGGAAATATGATTCTTATCGATCAGCATCGGTGATGGGTGATGGGTAATGAGTAATTGGCAATGAGCAATAATTGATGAATGATGAATGAATCCTGCATCTCAAAACTCACAACCCAAGTCCCGCATCCCGCATCCTATAACACGAATCTCAAACCTCAAATTTCAAATTAACAAACATTAAACTATATAAAAATGGCACAGGTAAACGTTTATCTTACCTTCAACGGTAATTGCAGACAAGCATTTGAATTTTATCAGGATGTTTTTGAAAAAGAAATTCCTTACATGGGAACTTTTGGTGAAATGCCTCCGCAGGAAGGAATGGAAATGTCTGAAGAAGACAAAAACAAAATTATGCACGTAAGTCTGCCGATTTCCCAGGAAACGGTTTTGATGGGAAGCGACACTGGTGGCGAATGGGCAAACGATTTCGTTGCAGGAAACAATTTTGCAATCTCTGTAAATGCAGAATCCCGTGACGAAGCTAACAGAATCTACGAACGTCTGGGAAGACAGGGCGGTCACATGAAAATGCCGATGGCAGACACATTTTGGGGAGCTTATTTCGGAATGCTGACTGATCAATTCGGCATCAACTGGATGGTAAACTATGATGATCCTGCAAAAATGCAGCAACATCCTTAAGATTTATTTAAATTTAAGCCGTCAGTTTTTCTGGCGGTTTTTTATTTAACAGAAAGAAATTTGTAAATCATCCGTATAAAACAAAGAGACTAAGCCACTAAACCAACTAACCTTTAAACAATAAATGACAAACTGACTTTTTATTTATTGAAAATAATTTTAAAAGTGAAGTTCCGTCAGTTTAAAACTGAAGAATCCGACTCTTTGTCTGTTATTGATTTTTAGTATTAATTTTGTTTAATTGATAGAAGAAATTAATTAACTTTACTTTCAATTCTAAATACCTTTAAACTAAAATACCATTTCAGTATGATTCACGATTACGTAATTATTTCAATAGCCGTGCTGCTTTCCGTAATGATTCTTGTAATGATCGGTCAGAAGCTTAAAGTTGCCTATCCCATTTTCCTTGTTATTGCAGGTTTGCTGGTGAGTTTTATCCCGGGAATGCCCCAAATCGAGATAGAACCGGATTTGGTTTTCCTTATCTTTCTGCCTCCAATTTTATTTGAAGCCGCCTGGTTTACGTCCTGGCAGGATTTCCACAAATGGCGCAAACAGATTTTTTCAATGGCATTTGGTCTGGTTTTCCTTACCTCGATTGTGGTAGCTTATCTTTCTTCATCCATTATTCCTGGGCTTACTGTGGCGATGGGATTTCTTTTAGGTGGTGTAAACTCTCCGCCTGATGCTGTTGCAGCAACTTCCATCTTAAGAAATATGAAAATTCCCAAAAAAATCACAACTGTCCTGGAAGGTGAAAGTTTAATCAACGATGCATCAAGTTTAATAGTTTTTAAATTTGCTCTCGCAGCTGTGATTTCCGGGCAGTTTATTTTCCGTGATGCAGTGCAGGATTTCTTTACCATGGCTATTGGCGGAGTAGCGGTCGGTATTGCTTCCGGACTCATTTTTGGTAAATTCTTAAGGTTAATTCCATCTAATTCAAATATTGATACGGTTATTACATTGATTGTCCCGTATGTAATGTACGTTGCTGCAGAACATTTTCACTTTTCCGGTGTTTTGGCGGTTGTAGCAGGTGGTTTATTGATGTCTTACAATTCACATTGCTATCTCAGTCATACCTCAAGAATCCAGACCGGTAACGTCTGGAGTGTCATTATCTTTCTGATGAATACGATTATTTTTATCTTAATTGGTCTGGAATTACCCATTGTTGTTGCAGCGATGAAAGATTACACCATTTCTGAAGGTATTTTCTACAGTATTGTCATCGGTGGAGCTATTATTTTCACGAGGCTGGCTTACAGTTATGCGATTGTTTATGTACCATGGCTTCTATCCAAAAAAAGAAGGCTGGAAAACCCCAAACCAGATTGGAAAGAGCCTTTTATCATTAGTTTTGCAGCAATGCGGGGAGTAGTTTCATTGGCTGCGGCGCTGTCAATTCCGGTTTATATCAGCCCAGGGGAACCGTTTCCGCACAGAAATATAATTTTATTCGTCACTTTTGTTATCATTTTAATTACCTTAGTGGGGCAGGGTTTGTTACTTTCTCCAATTTTAAAATGGCTGAAAATTGACGATGCCGGAAGCGATTTGCCTGAAGAAAAGCAGGAAGCAATTTTAATGAAAAAGCTTAAAGAAACGGCACTCGAAAAACTTACTGGTGATTTTTCTGAACTTTCTGAAAACAACAGTTTGGTAAAACATCAGATTTACAAACTGGAAAACGAGATGAAATTAATTGCAGATAAGGCTCAATGCATGAGTTCTACAGTAGATTATGCTTCTGCAATGAATGAAAATAAAGATGTTCTGAGGCAGGTAATTCAGGCACAGCGAAACGAACTTCACAGAATGAAGCGTGAGAAAATTTTTGACGAT
The DNA here is from genome assembly GCF_057180485.1 of Chryseobacterium sp. HNCC26DJ240. Classification (NCBI taxonomy): domain Bacteria; kingdom Pseudomonadati; phylum Bacteroidota; class Flavobacteriia; order Flavobacteriales; family Weeksellaceae; genus Chryseobacterium; species Chryseobacterium sp. HNCC26DJ240. The sequence continues at coordinate 234,837 of NZ_JBXUGK010000006.1, read as the reverse complement.
CATGTGATGAGAACGATAGAAATGCAGCTCGATTTTGATGAAGCGAAAATCACAGGTTTTGCGCATACTTAACATTTAAACTTAAAAAAAAATGAGTAATCCTATCGAAATTCAGTCCGTGGTAAATGCTTGGCCAGAAAGAATCTGGGAAGCTTTAACAGATAAAAATGAGATGAAATCGTGGTATTTTGATATTCCTGATTTTGTTCCGGAAGTGGGTGCTCTATTTAATTTTTATGAACCAGGAGATCACAAAAAATACCACCACGTAGGAGAAGTTTTAGAGGTTGTACCCAATCAGAAATTGTCTTACACATGGACTTATCCTGATTTTTCGGTTGAAAAAACGGTCGTGACCTGGGAAATTATTCAAAATGAAAAAGGAGAAACTGTAGTGAAAATTACCCACACGGGTACAGATAAATTTGAAGGTCTTGGCGAAAACTTTACCAGAAAAAGTTTTGCAGAAGGTTGGAGCGGAATTCTGAATCAGAGTTTGAAACCGTTTTTGGAGAAATAATTTAAACAAATTCAAATGTCAAAATTCAACAACCTTAAACCAATACTGTGGACAGATCACTTGGATGAATCCATATCGTTTTATACTCATATTTTAGGATTCAGTTTAAATGAAAAAAACGATGACTGGCAGTGGGCTTCTTTACAGAAGGATCAGGTGGTTCTGATGATTTCCAAGAAGAATGACCATTCTAAATTTAACAATATTGGGTTTTCAGGTTCCTTTTATTTTAATGTTGATGATGTGGAAGTTTTATGGTCAGATTTAAAGGAAAAAGCTGATGTCTGCTACGAAATTGAAACATTTGAATGGGGAATGAGAGAGTTTGCAGTCTACGACAACAACGGTTATATATTACAATTCGGAGAGAATGTTTCTGAAATTAGCAAAGAGCCATAAATTTTGTTATTTTTGAGAAATTTTTTAAAAGGAATATGAAAAATAAAATCATAGCAGGATTTTCTGCGCTTCTTATATCTGCAACGCTTTTTTCGGTTGTTTCTTGTAAAAATGACGAGAAAACAATGAATAATCTTGCAGATTACAACAATTCTATGGAGGCGAAAGGATATCATTTCGGAGATAAACTTAATCTGCCACAGGATGTTTTAGATATGGCAGAATCAATCACAATCAGTTTTGGAGACAAGGAAACTAAAGATCTGGTAGTTGACCCAAAATATTTTACGCTTGGAGATAATGCTGTCACTTTTAATATCAAAACAAAAAGTGGCGAAATGCTGAATCAGGATGCGACAATCAATGTCTACAGCAAAAGCCCTGAGCAGGTTTTAAATTATGAAATTGTAGCAGAATATCCTCATAATCGTGCCAATTTTGTACAGGGTTTCCAGATGGACGGTTCTACAATCTATGAAAGTGACGGTCAGTACGGAACTTCAAGACTTCTTACTTATAAGTTGGGAGACACGCTTCCGATAAACCAGACAAAGCAGGCGGCGGATATTTTCTCTGAAGGCAGTACTATCGCCGGAGATAAAATTTTTCAGTTGACTTGGGAAAACAAAAAAGGTCTGATTTATGATAAAAACACCTTAAAATTATTATCAGAATTTCCTTATCCTGATATGATGGTACAAGGTTGGGGATTAACGTACGACGGTAAAAATCTGATTGCGTCGGATGGTACTAAAAATCTTTATTTTCTGAATCCAAGCGATCCTTCAAAAATTGTAAGATATATTTCTGTTGCAGGAAACAGTTCGGTTTACGATCAGTTAAACGAACTTGAATTTTACAAAGGTTTCATTTATGCCAACGTTTGGCACCAGCCGATTATTTTAAAAATTAATCCTGCCAACGGAGAAGTTGTTGGTAAATTTGATTTTACAAATATTGCAAAACCATTTACCGATGCCGATAGCGAAAATGTACTGAACGGAATTGCGTTTAAAGGCGACAACATGGTTGTGACGGGTAAAAAGTGGTCAAAAATTTATGAGGTTGCTGTAAAATAGTTAAAATTGAAAGTAATTTCCCGCTTAATAAAATAAAGTATGTAAATTGTCAGCGTTCCTTTTGGGACGCTTTCTTAGTAAAATAATATTGAGGTTATTTAGTATCATCTTTGTGTTTTTATTCTGTACGGTTTCGGCACAGAAAAGTCTTCCTTTAGACACGCTAAAACTGAAGGAGGTAAAAGATTTTTTTGCGGATGATTACGGAAATCTCTATATCTACAAAAGCAAAGATTTCAGCCTTACCAAATACGATTCTTTGGGGAAGCAGATTGGTCAGATGATGCTTCCTGTTCCTTACAAAATACAGAGTGTTCAGAATCCTTTAAGCATTCCGCTTTTTTCTGAAAATGCTCAGGAAATGAAGTTTGTGGATCAAAATCTTAATGATATTCAAAAAATAGATTTCAAACAGAAATTCAGCTACATCAAACATGCTTATGCTGAGGATTTGCAGCAGATTTGGCTTTTGGATGAAAGTACAAGACGACTTTTGCAATATAATTTCCGTAATGATACAACGATTAATTCTTATCCTTACGATGGTGGTTTTGAAGATATTATTGATCTTTTGGTTTTTGAAAATAAAGTCTATGTTTTAAGTAAAAAACTTTTCAGAATTTATAATTTAAAATTTGAAAAACTATTTGAAGCTGAAGTTGCCAATGCCAAACGTTTCAGAAGAGAAAACGAAATGGTTTTGATTATTACCAAAAGCAGTATCCTGAGATTCAGTCCGGATCAGAAGATTACCAAAATATTTGAAGATCCCGATACGCAGATTGTGGAAAAAAACAGCCTTGCTTTTTTTGAACTAAAAGGCAACAAACTCTATCTTTACAGCCCAGAAACTCTTCGTCTTATGGAAGCCCAGGCTAAGAAAGCTAAGCTGGAAGAAACCATCGAAGAACTTGAAAATGAAAAATCTGATAAAGGCGACATTATTAAGGTTCTAGACGAAATTGAGGAATTGGGTTATTAAAATTTAAATAAGACACATAGAAATATGCATATTGCGGTTACAGGAAATATCGGAGCAGGAAAAACTACTTTAACGACCATGCTCGCTAAACATTATGGGTGGGATGCACAGTTTGAGGATGTAGACCACAATCCATATCTTGAAGATTTCTATGCAGACATGAGCAAGTGGAGTTTTGCTCTGCAGATTTATTTTCTTGGGAGCCGTTTTAGACAGGTGAAAGAAATCCGTGAAAGTGGAAAAAACATCATTCAGGACAGAACGATTTATGAAGATGCCCATATTTTTGCGGAAAACCTGAATGATATGAAACTCCTTTCAGACAGAGATTACGCCAATTATCTTTCTGTTTTTAATCTGATGAAATCATTCGTTTCAGCTCCTGATCTTTTGATTTACCTGAAATCTGACGTTCCTAATTTGGTTAAGAAAATTTATAAAAGAGGACGAGAATACGAAGCTTCAATAAGCATTGAATATCTTTCCAAACTGAATCAGAAATACGAAAAATGGATTTCTGAATATACCGAAGGCAAACTTCTTGTCATAGAAGTTGATGATCTTGATTTTGTAGAAAAACCTGAAGACTTTGGCTTTATTCTTGAAAAGATTGAAGCAGAACTCAACGGCTTGTTTTAAATCTTAATTGTCATTCTGAGCTTGCCGAAGAATCAAATCTCAAATCTAAAAAATCATGATACTGAAAGTACTTCACAACGGAAACTGCTCAAAATCCAAAGCAGTTTTAGAATACCTGGACGAAAACGGCGTTGCTTTCGAAATTATAGATTTAATTGAAGATCCGCTTTCGGAACTGGAAATTAAAACATTACTCAAAAAGCTAAGCCACAGCGTTCATGATCTCATCAGAAAGACTGACCGTCTTTACCTTGAAAATTATGCAGGCAAAGAACTTTCTGAAGATGAGTGGATTGGTGTACTGGTGAAAAATCCTTCACTTATTCAAAGGCCAGTTTTAATTAAAGGCTCAGTGGCGATGCTCGGAAGGCCGATTGAAAACGTAAAATTCTTTATTGAATAAAACAGAAAAGTCAGCATTCGCTGACTTTCACTTTTAGGTTAATTGTAACTTTATTACTTACTACTTATTAGTCTTTACCAATATCTAAAGTAATATAACTTCTTCAATTTTAGCTACTTCCTTGTAAATTCTCACTACCTGATCTGCATCCAAAACAAAAGCGTTGATATTGCAGGCTGTATATTTACCGTTTTTGCTTTCTCGGTTTCCAAGGGTGAATTTTATTCCGTCGAAAACCTTGTAGATTTCTGTTAATTTCGCCTGATCGGTTGGAATGATAAATTTAAATAAATAATCTTCCGGAAAATCGTGATTGTCTTCTAGTTTCTGCTTTAAAGATTCATAAAAATCTTCAGGGTTGGCGTGTTGGTTTCCCTCTATTATATCCATTTTTTAATTTGTCTTAAATTTAATTTACTGTTTTCCTAAAGGTCCTAAAAGGCTTTTAGAATTCTCAATTTCGTAGTCTTCAATAATGTTAAACATTCCGTTAACGAGTTGCTCAGTAGCCAGAGTACTTAATCCACCTGAATTTACGGAGGTTTTATTTCCTCCCAAAAGACTTCCTAAAAGATTGCTTCCTGAAAGAGCAGTATTAATCGTTTTTACGATACCGTATTTGTTTAATTCCTGTTCAACTCGAGGTGCGATGGCCTGTATGAGCTGAGCCTGTGTTTTCTCTTTCAAAACTAAAGTGGCTGTACCTTTCTCTCCCTGAATAATTCTGGTGACATCCTGTGCATTCAGACTGTTAACAGCAGTTTCCAGAATGGGCTTAGAAATATTTACTGTAAAAACGGCAGCTTCAGCAATATATTGTTTTTCTTTCTGAACCAGGGAAGGAGCAATTTTCTCTAAAGTTGCATTAATGTCTCTCAATTCCTTTGGAAGTGCCTTATCTATAAGGTTGTTTTGCAAGAAAGCATCTTTATTTCCGTAGATATTTGCACCTTTATTAATTCCGCCAAGCAAAACGCGTTTGATAACTGCTAAACCAATATCTGATGTTGCAAGCGTGGTGCATGATTGTACAGACGTGGTAATCGTGATACCCGTTCCCAAAATAAGAACTGCTGCAATAATATATTTTTTCATAATCGAATTCATTTGATATAAAGTTTCAAATATAGCACCAAAAATTAACAGATAAAAATTTCGCTTTTGTGTTTAATGATTTAGAAATATTTTCAATGTTAAAATTGCTATATGTTTATTAAAGTTTGAGTGTTTTTTACTATTTCATATAGGTTTTTGGGGATGTAAATGCTTCAAAACGAAAAATTAAACACACGTATAAGTATAAAAATGATAATTTTTTCTATTAATATTAACTAAATGTTAATGAATAATGCAATTATATTGATTACTTTTAGAATGATATGTTAAAAAGATAATTTTTTTAAGTAAAATTAACAGAAATGATTTTTTTTGTTATTTTTGATTAATGTCTTTTTTTGAGATAAAAGCAAAAGAAACAAACAAGAAAATTGAAACTATATGAAACAAAGTAATTTAAAGTATTCTACCCTCATTGCGGTTCTCTATTTTGGGATGAACGTAAGCGGGCAGACTACCCCTCAGGATTCAGTTCAAAAAGAACAAAAGATAGAGGAGGTAGTAATTGTGGGATATGGAACACAAAAAAAAGAAAATGTTACAGGAAGTATCGGTGTGATTTCGGCAAAAGATCTTGCAGACAGACCCAATTCTAATGCATTGAGTTCTGTACAAGGTAAAGCTGCCGGTGTTCAGATTTTTAATTCTGCAACACCAGGTGGCTCTCCCAGAGTAGATATTAGAGGAATTGGATCAATGACAGGAAGTACGGTTTACATTGTAGACGGTTCTATTACTACAGATATTTCGTACCTGAATCCTCAGGATATTGAGTCGATGAGTATTTTGAAAGACCCATCAAGTTTAGCCATTTATGGGGCACAGGCTGGTAATGGAGCTGTTATCATTAAAACTAAAACAGGTAAAGGTAAGAAACCGACCTTTAACGTAAATTCTTATTTAGGAATTAAGACTGTTACAAATGTACCTAAAATGGTAAATGCGGATCAGTATATTGAGCTTCATAATGAAAAGTTATATAATGATACTGGATCTGGTGCAGGATCTATCTCAAGAAATAATTATCCGGCAGATACAAATTGGTTTAAGGAAATCTTGAGACCAAGTAGCATTAATTCAAACGATTTTTCTGCCTCAGGATCTGCAGGAAAACTTTCATATTATGGTAGTGTAGGTTATCTTCAGGATGAGGGGAATTTGGATGCTAATAAAGGTATAAATTCTGGAAGTAACTTCAAGCGATTTACTACAAAAGTGAATTTAAGTTATAAAATAACAGATAATATCACCATAGGAGATAACTTTACATTCTCAAAAATTCTTACAAACAGTGCAAACAATCCTTTACTGAACGCTTATAATGCACCACCGGTTTATGATGCTATAAATCCTGCTACCGGAAATTACCAATATTTTACGTTAGTTACTGTAAGCAATCCACGTGCTCAGTTAGATCTTTTCAGATCGCAGAACAGGCAGCAAAGAATGTTAAACAATGTTTGGGGGGAAGTTAAATTTTTAAAAGATTTTACTTTTAGAACAAGTTTAACTACTGATAATTTAAATTCAAGTTTGTTTGAATATACTCCTGTACAAACATATTTGCCAACACCTGCAAATTCCACATTAATAACAAGAGATTCTCGAAACAGAGATTATGTGTGGGATAATACGTTAAACTGGAAGAAAAAATTTGGAAGTCATAATCTTGATGTTTTAGCAGGTTTTTCTAGAACTCAAAATTATTATTCTCAGTCTTACTGGAATGCCCGTAATGTAAATTATGATGGTGGCAACGGTTCGTTACAAATTTCTAGTGGAACAAATATTTTTGGTGTCGATGTATACAATGCAGAATATAACGTTGTACCTTATATCTCAAGAATTCAATCTTTTTTTGGTAGAGTTAATTACGACTACAAAGGTAAATATCTTGTAAATGCCTCAATTCGTAGAGATGGATCTTCTAATTTTAATATTGACAGAAACGAGATTTTTCCATCAGTAAGTGCGGGATGGGTTATTTCTAAAGAGAACTTTATGAGCAATCAAAATGTTTTCAATCTTTTGAAGTTAAGAGGAAGCTGGGGTAGAACAGGAAACCCAAATGTGCAGTATGGAGCTTACCAATTGTCAGCTACTGCTGTCAATGCAGGTGCTTATTACGGTACGATTGGCTCACCAGCTCAAACTATCAGTCAGTTTATTGATACGACTATTGGTTGGGAAATTACTACAGGGAAAGATTTTGGTATTGAAATGGCTTTTTTAAATAATGCGTTAAAGTTTGAAGCAGCTTATTTTGATAAAGATACGAAAGATGTTGTTTATGGAATTGTACAGAGCCCTGTTTCAGGAGCAAGTAATAATAACAATTATATTACAAATGCTTTTTCTTTCAACAACAGAGGTCTTGAATTTTCTGTAAATTATGATAAAAAGATTTCTGAAAAAGTAAGAATAGGTTTCTACGGTAATTTTACATCTCTTAAAAACAAAATTACTTCTGTTTTTGGAGGTTCTTATCAGAATGCAGGAGCAAGTCTATTCGGTAATCAAATTGTAAGACTTGAAGCTGGACAATCTGTAGGTTCTTATTACGGATATCAAGTTGGTGGTGTATTCCAAACAGATGCTGAAGCTGCAGCATCCGCACAAGGTGCATCAGGTGCAAAAGCAGGTTGGTTTAAATTTGTAGACCAAGATGGGAATGGTATTATAGATGCAAGAGATAAAACATTTTTAGGAAGTCCTGTACCAAAAGGTACTTATGGTTTCGGATTTAATATGAATGTTTCTAATCTTGATTTCGGAATTGATTTCCAGGGTGTATTCGGTAACAAAATTTATAATTATAATAGAGAGCAACGTTATGGAAATGAAAGTTGGGATTTAGACTTCTACAATAATAGATGGCAGGGTGCAGGTACATCCAATTCGTACTCTATGGCTACAAATAATCAATCCATAATTCTGCCAAGCAGTTTTTATGTTGAAGATGGAAGCTATTTCCGTATCAGAAATATTCAGGTTGGTTATACACTGCCAAAAGGTTTCTCAAAATTACCTAATTTCAATAAGGTAAGAATTTATCTAAGTGCACAAAACCCATGGACATCATTCAAATATAATGGTTTCTCTCCTGAAATTACAAGTTCCGACAGAGTAAGTATGGGTGTCGATAATAATATTTATCCCATGTCTGCGATTTATACAGTAGGTACAAGTATCACTTTTTAATTTAGAAAATCATGAAAAAAATAATTTTATCATTAGCTTTGATAGTAGCTATAGTTAGTTGTAAAGATGACTATTTAGATACCGTACAACCAGGTAGAGTAGACGCAGCTACTTTTTTTACAACACAGGATGATGCTATGCAGGCAACAAATGCCATTTATTCATCTCTTAGAAGTTGGGAAAATTCAGCATTTCCTGCTCAATTTGTTTTTGGTGTACCTGCTGATGACGTAGAAAAAGGTTCTAATCCAGGAGATGCATCATTCATTAATGCATATAATAACTTTAGTTACACTTCAAGCGATTCTGGAGTTGAAGGATACTGGATCGGTCAATGGCAATTTGTAAATCGCTGTAATCAGGTCATTACAAACGTTCCTGGCATCAGTATGGATGAGTCGCTGAAAAATAGATTAATCGCTGAAGCGAAAATGCTGAGAGCATACTTCTATTTTAATTTAGTTAGAATTTATGGAGGTGTACCTATTTTTAATGGGCTTCCGTCAGATGGTAACTACAACATTCCGAGAAATTCAGTTAATGAAGTATACGATTTTATAATTTCGGATCTTAGTGCGGCAGCTGCGGTTTTGCCCCAAAGTTATGACGCTGCCAATGTGGGTAGAGTTACTAAAGGAGGCGCCTTAGGTTTACTCTCAAAAGTATATTTATATAAAAAAGATTGGCAGAAAGCTTACGATACTTCTAATCAGGTGATTGCCTTAGGTTACTCGTTAGATCCTAGTTTCAATCATTTATTCAGGCCAGCGGGTGAATTTGGTTCTGAGTCTGTAATTGAAGTTAACTGCCAATGTTCTTCCCAATTTGGAGGAAGCCAATATGCGGAAGTTCAAGGTGTTAGGAATCAATACGGATGGGGCTTTTTTACACCTTCTGCAGCTTTGGAGTCAGCTTTTGAGACAGGAGATATTCGTAAAGAACTGACTATTTTGAGAGAAGGCGAAACTACGTTAGAAGGTGACCTTATCAAAAAAGGAGATCCTCAAGCAGGTGATATGTGGAATCAAAAAGCATACGTTCCTACTTCAGTTAATGATGCTAGCTGCGGTTATGGTTCTATTCAGAATATTAGAATTTTAAGATTCGCTGAAATTCTTTTGATTAATGCAGAAGCAGCAAACGAATTAGGAAATACAGCCACAGCAATAACAAATTTAAATAAAGTAAGAAATAGAGCTCAACTGGGAAATACTACAGCTACAACTCAAGGAGCCTTAAAAACTGCAATTTGGGCTGAGCGAAGAGTTGAACTTGCTATGGAAGGAGACAGATTTGTTGATCTCGTAAGAACTGGTCAAGCAACAACTGTTTTGGCATCTTATGGATATAAAGCAAATAAAAACGAAGTATTTCCAATTCCTTTGAATTCTATTAATCAAAGTAATGGTATTTTATCTCAGAATCCTGGTTACTAAAAATCATTAAACATAAAAATAACCAAAGTTTAACTTTGGTTATTTTTTTAACCAATTTTTATTTTTTAAATTGAAATTTATATGAAATTAAGTATAATATCAATTTTGTCAGTTTCAGCTTTGATTTTCAGTTGTACAACAGCTTCAAATTCCTCTAAAAATACTTCCCAAAACAAAACCGTTTCAGGAAATATTTCAGACGAACAGCTGATGGATAAAGTTCAGAGAGATGCTTTGAAATACTTCTGGGATTATGCCGAACCAAACTCAAAACTTGGAAGAGAGCGTTATCACGAAGACAACATTTATCCTGATAATGACAAACACGTTATCACAACCGGAGGTTCTGGATTCGGGCTTGCAACAATCTTAGTTGGTGTGGAAAGAGGTTTTATTTCCAGAAAAGAGGCTGTGAAAAGGCTCACCACGATGATGGATTTTCTCGCAAAAGCAGACCGCCACAAAGGCGCATGGTCACACTGGATTAACGGAGAAACCGGAAAAACCGTTCCCTTCGGAAAGAAAGACAATGGTGGAGATTTGGTGGAAACAGCGTTCTTGACGACAGGAATAATTCAGGTTCGCGAATATTTTAAAAACGGAAACACCGAAGAAAAAGCCTTAGCCAAAAAGTGCGACGAACTCTGGAAAGGAATTCAGTGGAACTGGTACACCAAAAGCGGCGAAAAAGTTTTATACTGGCATTGGTCACCAGAATATCAGTGGGAAATGAATTTTCCTTTGCAAGGTTACAACGAATGTTTAATTACCTATATTTTAGCGGCTTCATCACCAACCTATTCCATTGATGCCGAAACGTATTACAAAGGCTGGACGAGAAACGGAACTTACCTTTCAGACAAAGAAAAATACGGACTTCCAATGTACGTAAAGCACAACGGAGCCGAAGAATACGGCGGACCATTATTCTGGACTCAATATTCTTACATCGGTTTAGACCCGACCAATTTATCAGATAAATTAATCAAAAACTATTTCGATTTAAATAAAAATCAGGTCTTGATTGATTATAAATATTGTATTGAAAATCCCAAAGGTTGGAAAGGTTATGGAGCGAATTATTGGGGATTAACGGCAAGTTATTCAAGAAATAAAGATGGAAGTGTTGGTTATGATGCCCATTTTCCACAAAACGATCATGGTGTGATTACTCCGACGGCGGCATTGAGTAGTTTCCCCTACACACCTAAAGAATCTATGGGTTTTTTGAAGTTTATTTACACTCAAAAACCAGAATTCATCGGATCTGCAGGACCTTATGACGCAACATCTATTCACTACAACAATTGGACGACCCCGCGGTATTTAGCCATCGATCAGGGAACAATTGCCCCAATGATAGAAAACCACCGTACCGGATTTTTGTGGAAATTATTTATGAATGCCCCCGAAATCCAACAGGGATTAAAAAAATTAAGTTTCAAATCAGAAAAATACAATATCAAATAAACGTTAGTTATGCGAGATGTTATTAGCCAAAAGCCAACTGCTTTTTAGGAGCTTAATCCTGCTGTCCACTGTATCTTTTTTTGTGTCAGTCTCCACTTTGTTCCGTCTGCCACAAAAAAAGGATGCCGTTTCCATCAGGGCTAATGACTACTAACCGCCAAGCCTCGCCAAGATTTAGAAACTTTGACAAGGTTTATAAAGCCGAAAAGTAAAACCCGAAGGGTTTAACTTAAATAGCCGTCGGTGAAACCGATGGAAAAAAGAACAGACAAATCAGAACCCTGTAAGGGTTCAATTTGAATAACCGACCGTGCAGCCGATCGCAAAAAAAATCAAACGGCTTTAGCCAAAAGAAATATGAATTTAAAACTGAAACATTTACCTCTTTTATTTCTCCCGTTTTCCCTCAGCTTAAATGCTCAGGAATTAAAAACCACATTCAGTAAAGATGTAAAACGAACAGAAAAAATATCCTACATCCTCGACTACCCTAAAAATTCAAAAGGAAAAGTTCCTATGGTGGTTTTCCTCCATGGTTCCGGCGAAAGAGGAAATGATTTGGAAAAAGTAAAAGCCCACAGTCCGTTTACATACAAAAATTTAATCAAAGAACCAGTCGCTATTTTGGCACCGCAATGTCCGGAAAATACTTGGTGGGATACGGTAACAGTCTATCATTTAATCAAGGAAATTCAGTCAAAATATAAAATCGATGACTCCAGAATTTACCTTACAGGTTTATCGATGGGAGGTTGGGGAACCTTAAAATTAGCGATGGAGCATCCCGAAATGTTTGCAGCAGTCGTTTCTGTCTGTGCACCGACAGACAGAGTGATGTATGCCAACATTCATCAGTACAAAAATCTCAATATGAAGATCTTCCATGGCGGAATGGATGATGTAGTTCTACCGGAAAATGCTTTTAATTTTTACCAAAAACTTCATCCCATTAATCCATCAGCAGAACTCACGATTTTCCCAAACGACAATCATAACTCTTGGGATTCAACCTACTCAAATCCTGCATTGTACGAATGGATGCTGAGTAAAAGAAAAGAGAAATAATTTAATAAAAGAACAATATAATTTAAGAAGATAGATACATGAAAAAGTTAATTGTAATCGCCACGTTAGCATTGGCACCAATGTTTTCGGCACAGGAAATGGTCACAAAGCCCGTTCACTCTTATCAGACAGCCCAATATCAGGCAAAGAAAAAAGCATTTGTTGATGCACTTCTGGCTAAAATGACCTTAGATGAAAAAATCGGACAGCTGAACTTACCAAGCTCAGGAGATTTTACGACGGGTCTTGCGAAAAGTTCAGATATCGGAAAAAAAGTAGAGCAGGGATTAGTCGGAGGACTTTTCAATATAAAAGGAGCTGAGAAAATTAAAGCCGTACAAAAAGTCGCTGTAGAAAACAGCCGCCTGAAAATTCCTTTGATTTTCGGAATGGATGTTATCCATGGTTACGAAACCACATTCCCGATTCCGTTGGGATTGGCAGCTTCATGGGATATGAACTTAGTTCAGCAATCCGCGAGAGTTGCTGCAAGAGAAGCCGCAGCAGACGGAATCAACTGGACATTCTCGCCAATGGTGGATATTTCCCGCGAACCGAGATGGGGAAGGGTTTCCGAAGGTTCAGGAGAAGATCCGTACTTAGGAAGTGAAATTTCTAAAAACATGGTGTACGGTTACCAAGGCAAAGATTTAGCCAATGGAACCAATATTTTAGCTTGCGTAAAACACTTTGCACTTTATGGAGCGGGTGAAGCAGGAAGAGACTACAACACCGTTGACATGAGCCACGTAAGAATGTTCAATGAGTATTTTCCACCTTATAAAGCGGCAGTTGATGCGGGTGTAGCTTCAGTGATGGCTTCTTTCAATGAAGTCGACGGAGTTCCTGCGACAGGAAACCGATGGCTACAGACAGAAGTGTTGAGAAATCAATGGAAATTCAAAGGTTTTGTAGTAACAGATTACACCGGAATCAACGAAATGGTGAATCACGGAATGGGAGATCTTCAGCAGGTTTCTGCTTTAGCTTTAAAAGCTGGCGTTGATATGGACATGGTTGGAGAAGGCTTTTTAACTACATTAAAAAAATCTCTGGCTGAAGGAAAGGTGACTCAGGCCGAAATCGATATGGCTGCAAAAAGAATTCTGGAAGCGAAATACGATTTAGGTTTATTCGACAATCCTTACAAACATGGTGACGTAAAACTTGCGGCAAAAGAAGTGTACAGCATGGAAAACCGTAATATTGCCAGAAGTGCTGCGGCTCAGTCGATGGTTTTAATGAAAAACGAAAATCAGGTTTTACCATTGAAAAAATCCGGAACGGTTGCGGTAATCGGTCCGTTGGTCAACAACTCAATGAATATGCCTGGAACGTGGAGCGTGGCTTCGAAACATGCCAACGCAATCAATTTGATGCAGGGACTTCAGGCTAATTATGGGAAGGAAGTGAAATTCCTTTCCGCAAAAGGTGCAAACATTGACTATGATGCAAAACTTGAAGAAATCTACGCAGCTCACGGTAAAAAAACCGACAGAGACAACCGTTCAAAAGAAGCTTTATTAAAAGAAGCTGTAGATATTGCGAACAAAGCTGATGTCATCGTTTTAGCCATCGGAGAATCTGCGGAAATGAGTGGGGAATCGTCTTCAAGAACTGAGATCACCATTCCTCAATCTCAGGTTGATCTATTAAATGAATTGAAAAAGACAGGAAAGCCAATCGCCATGGTGCTTTTCACAGGCCGTCCGTTAGCTTTAACGAATGTAAAAGATGCTCCTGATGCTATTTTAAATACATGGTTTGCCGGTTCAGAAGCCGGAAATGCGATTTCTGATGTTCTTTTTGGAAAAGTAAATCCTTCAGGTAAACTTCCGATGACTTTTCCAAGAAGTTTAGGTCAGGTTCCAATTTATTATAATGCTAAAAATACAGGTCGTCCATTAGACCAGAAACTGGTTGATAAATGTGAATATCAAAGATTCCGTTCGAATTATATGGATGAGTGTAATACTCCTCTGTATCCGTTTGGATTTGGTTTGAGTTATACGAAATTCAATTATTCTGATGTGACGGTTTCCAATGCCAATCCAAAAGGCAATCAAACCATTCAGGCATCGGTAACGGTGACGAACTCCGGAAATTATGACGGGGCAGAAGTGGTGCAATTGTACATCAGAGATTTGGTTGGAACCATTACAAGACCTGTAAAAGAGTTGAAAGGTTTCCAAAAAGTGATGTTGAAAAAGGGAGAATCTAAAAAAATTACTTTTGACATTACTCCGGAAAATCTGAAATTCTACAACGGAGATTTGAAATACGACTGGGAGGCCGGAGAATTTGATATCATGATCGGTACCAATTCTGAAGAGGTGAAACATTCAAAAATTAACTGGACGAAATAAGTCAAAAAGCCATTCGAAAGAATGGTTTTTTCATGCGTAATAGGTTCTGGATTATGAGCAAATAGTATTACAGGGAATGTATGAATGCTATTTCTAAGAGCTTGATAATAAGCTTTTTTTGTTAATTTTTGTAACCTCAAAATCGGGGACTTTGCGAAGCGGGAACAAAATAAAATCATCAGATAAATCATAAAAACCATTCGAGAGAGTGGTTTTTTTTGTGCATATTTTAATTTCAGATTTTATCTCTTAAATAGATGTAATCTTCTATTTTTTCAATGAATTTTTCATCTGAGCTTAGTATTGTTACAAATTCATAATCAAAAAAATATATATTTTTCAGATTGTTTCGTAGTAATATATCTTCCCGTTTATCTTCAGGTAAATGCTCAATGGAAAGTGTATTTGAAACAGGTTTTCCAAACTGATAGACAGCTAAATGATTTATATTGAGTTCTGAAATTTCTTTTAAACCTTTCAAATCAGTTAAGATATCAAATCTCATATTTCTGACAGTCATATTTTCATATTTTCTGTTATTCTTTAATTTAAAATCTGTCTTCCACCATTCAATCGCTTCGTTAGGAGTGAATTGATGAATGAGAATATGCTCAAAATTTTTATCAATCAATGACCAGATTTCTTCTTTGGAGTGGACGTCAAAAACAATTTTTTTCATTAATGATATTTTATGATAATAACAAAAATATAGAGAATTTTAAAACTGTTAAACTGGTTTGTTTCAGATCTAATGTAATATTTAAATTTAAAAAAAATCTGCTCCAAAAGAAACAGATTTCATATCATTATTAATTTAATAAGCTTTCACCATCAATTCCGCTTCAAAAACATCCTCAAAATGCTTTCTGATCTTGGCTTTGATGTCTTCCATCTCTTCGGGAGTCAGGTCTCTTTCAAGCTCTCTTTTCAGGGAAGTTACCTGTTTGTCTTTGATACCGCAAGGGATGATGTATTCAAAATAACGCATATCAGTATTGATGTTGAGGGCAAAACCGTGTAGGGTAACCCACCGTGAGGCTTTGACGCCCATCGCACAGATTTTTCTGGCGTAAGGTTTTCCTACATCCAGCCAGACTCCGGTTTCGCCGGGAGATCTTTCGCCTTTTAATCCGTAATCGGCAATGGTTCGGATAATTACTTCTTCCAGATTTCTCATGTATTTGTGGATGTCTGTGAAGAAATTTTCAAGATCCAAAACGGGATAACCCACTATTTGTCCGTACCCGTGATAGGTAATGTCTCCGCCGCGGTTTACTTTTACAAAAGTGGCGTCGATTTCTTTTAGTTTATCAATTCCGGCGAGCATATTGTCTTCATGTCCGCTTTTTCCGAGTGTGTAAACGTGAGGATGTTCCACCAAAAGAAAATGATTGGGCGTTGTGATATGATCTTCAGGAGCTAAATCGCGGTTTTTTATTTTGATGTCAATAATATCTTTCATCAGCTTTTCCTGATAATCCCATGCGGGCTGATATTCTCTGATGCCTAAATCTTCAAATTCTACGACTTTATTTTGATGTGTATTCATGCTTTACTTTGATGATACAAATTTACTAATTTTTAAGCTTTAATAGAATGGATGAAATCTATGGCTTTTGTCTTCCAATCTCTATTTTGTAAAAGGATGTTGACGAAGGCTGTCCCGATGATTCCACCATCTGCTTTTTCGGTGACATTTTCAAAATCTTTTTTGGATTTAATTCCAAAACCGATCATCACCGGATTTTTTAACGGGAGTGATTCAATCCGAGAAAGATAATCTTCATTTTTAAGAACAGTATTTTCATTGCCCGTTGTGGAGGACGAACTTACAGCGTACAAAAATCCTGAACTTAAGGAATCCAGATACAAAATTCTTTCTTCTGAAGTTTCGGGCGTAATTAGAAATGTAAAATTCAAATTATATTTTTCTAAAATCTTCTGATAATTTCTTTCAAATTCTATCGGTGGCAAATCCGGAATAATCAATCCTGAAACTCCGCTTTCAGCACATTCTCTGCAAAAGTTTTCAAATCCAAAACTTAAGACTGGATTGATGTAACCCATTAAAATAATTGGAATTCTGATTTCTTCTTTAATAGATTTTAATTGAGAGAAAAGTTTTTCGATGGTCATTCCGTTTTTCAAAGCCAGTTCGTGAGCCTGAGAAATAACCGGTCCATCTGCAACGGGATCAGAATATGGCATCCCGATTTCCATCATATCTGCTCCGGAATCCTGGATAAGTCTGATGATTTCTGTGGTGTCTTCGAGCTTGGGAATTCCGGCTGTGAAGTAAATGTTTAGTTTGGGTTGGGTGTTGGATGATGGGTGTTGGGTGATATGTTGGTTCATTTTTGACTTTTTTGTTTTTTGAGAATATTTTATTCTTACGTGTTGGATAGGATTTTATCCTATCTTTTGTTAAATCGTCCCTTTGGGACTTGCATGACGAAAAATAATTTGATTTAAAACAACCATTTAGATAGGATTTTAGCCTATCCTTTATTAAAACGTCCCTTTGGGACTTTTGATGGAAATTTGTTTTACAGAGAAATCAAACATCCATCTTCCTACTTCCATCTTCCAGCACCCTCAGATACGTTTCCATATCCTTGTCGCCACGCCCGCTCAAGCAAATCACAACAATGTCGTCTTCATTAAATTTCTTTTTATTTAAAACTGCCAAAGCATGTGCACTTTCCAAAGCTGGAATAATTCCCTCCAGTTTAGTCAGTTCGAATGCAGATTGCGAAGCTTCATCATCATTAATGCTGAAAAATTCTGCACGTTTTTCTTGAAACAAGTTTGCGTGAAACGGCCCGATTCCAGGATAATCCAAACCTGCGGAAATAGAGTGGGGCTCGATGACCTGACCGTCGTTGGTTTGCATGACCAGACTTTTACTTCCATGCAAAACGCCTAATGTTCCCAGAAAAGTAGTCGCAGCAGATTTTCCTGATTCAACTCCAAAACCACCAGCTTCTGCGGCAATGATTTTTACATTTTCTTCATCTACAAAATGATAGAAAGTCCCGGCAGCATTGCTTCCGCCACCAACACACGCAATTACGTAATCCGGATTTTCCTGCCCGATTTGTTCGTGAAGTTGTTCTTTAATTTCTTTAGAAATTACTGACTGAAATCGCGCGACCAAATCAGGAAACGGATGTGGGCCAACCACACTTCCAATCACGTAATGGGTTGTCGTTGCGTTATTAATCCAATCTCTTAAAGCTTCATTCACAGCGTCTTTCAAAGTTTTTGAACCTGACGTTGCGGGAATTACGGTGGCTCCCGACATTTTCATTCTTCCAACATTCGGAGCCTGTCTCGCGATGTCGATTTCGCCCATGTAAACGATGCATTCCAGATTTAGCAAAGCGCAGGCGGTGGCCGTGGCAACACCGTGTTGTCCGGCTCCTGTTTCTGCGATGATTCTTTTTTTGCCTAAACGTTTTGCCAGTAAAACCTGTCCCAAGGCATTGTTGATTTTATGCGCTCCGGTGTGATTGAGGTCTTCTCTCTTTAAATAAACTTTGGTGTTGTATTTTTCACTTAAATTTTTCGCAAAATAGAGTGGAGTAGCCCGTCCGACATAATTTTTCAGTAAATCCTGATATTCAGTTTGAAATTCTTCAGATTCTATAATTTCAAGATAGTTTTTCTGAAGTTCTTCTACATTCGGATACAGCATTTCGGGAATGAAAGCTCCCCCGAATTCTCCGTAATAACCGTTTTCGTCTGGGTTTTTATAATTTAGTTTAATCATTTTTAAAGGTGATTTTGGGTTGATGTTTTACTTCAAAGTTTAATGAATTGGCAATAAAACAATATTCGTTGGCTTTTTGATGAAGTTCGATTGCTTTTTCAATCATGCTTTCTTCTGCAACTAAGATTTTAGGTTTAAGGATTATTTCAATAAATTTCCCGCTTCCATTTTCACTTTCTATCATCGTTCCTTCTGCGAAATCTGTATATTTTAAGACCAAAATTTTGTCGACCGAACAAAAATGCAGATACCATAACAAATGATAGGATGAAACAGAAGCCAATAATAAATCTTCAGGATTGTGAAGTTCAGGATTTCCTAAAAATGCAGGATCTGAAGAACCGTTGATTTCGGCTTTTCCATCAACCGATATGGTATAACTTCTTTCATAAAAACGATAGTTTTTTGTTGATTCGCCGGTATTTCCCGTCCATTCTATTTTTGATTTGTAATTGTGATTTTTCATTGATTGATTTTTGTGATAAGGCTCATAAATTCTTTAATTTTTTCTAAATCTTTAATTCCTGGTTCGGTTTCAAATTTTGAATTGATGTCGAGAGCAAATGGTTGTTGACTTAAATTTTTAGTCTGATCAACATTTTCCAAAGAAATTCCGCCGCTCACGAAATAGGGAAGTGGAATTTTGATTTCGTTTAAAATATTCCAGTCGAAGGTTTTTCCCGTTCCTCCGAAGGCTTTTGAATCGGTGTCGAATAAGAGATTTGAAATTTGAGGTTTAGCTTCGCTCAGTTCGGCTTTGCCTCGTGTGAGGTTTGAGATTTTTTTTAGCTCGTTTTCTACTTCCGATTTAAAACTACCAACCCGGATTACTTTTATAATTTTTACATTTTCATTTAAACTCTGCCTCAACTTAATAATATATTCTTCATTTTCATCGCCGTGGAGCTGGATGAAATTTAAATTTGCTTCGTCCGAGATTTGAACAATTTTTTCAATTTTTTCATTTACAAAAACACCGACTTTTCCCTGATGTTCTATTGTTGAAATTTCATCTAAAATCAAATGGTTTAATACAAATCTTGGTGATTTTTCGTAGAAAATAAAGCCAAGAAAATCAATTTTTAATCCCAACAATTCACGAATTTGGTTGAGTTGAGTCAATCCGCAGACTTTAACTTGCGGTTGGCGATTGGCTTCTTGCTTTTGGCTTTCCATTACTGGTAAATTGTTAGATTTTTACATTAGAAATAAATTCTCCGAATTTATTTTCCGGATTTTCATTTTTCATAAAGTATTCGCCCATTAGAAATCCGTCAAAGCCTTTCTCTCTGAGGAATTTAAAGTCTTCTTCACTGTAAATTCCACTTTCGGCGATGGATAAAGTGTTTTCAGGAAGCATATTTTTCAGATGAACGGAATGCTGTAGATCGACCTTAAAATCTTTTAAATTTCTGTTGTTGATGCCCACAAAATCCACATTTTTATTAATATGCTGAAGTTCGTCTTCAGTGTGAATTTCCAATAAAACTTCTAAATCTACATTGTGCGCCAATTCAGTAAATTCTGAAACCTGATAGGGCGAAAGACATGCCGCAATGAGCAAAATAACATCAGCACCGATTGATTTCGCTTCATAAAACTGATATTCATCAATCATAAAATCTTTTCGCAGAATCGGAATGTTAATGTGATTTCTGACATCTAAAATATCGTTAAAGCTTCCTCCAAAAAAGTCTTTATCCGTTAAAACTGAAACAGCACTCGCTCCGAATTTTTCGTACGCTGAAACTACCTGCAGCGGAGAAACTTTGTCATTGATGATTCCTTTTGAGGGAGACTGTCTTTTAAATTCAGCGATAATTCCGGATTTTGACTGTAACGTTTCTTTTAACGATAAAAGTTTTCTGTTGAAAAATTCTGAATCTTTCAATTGCTGAAGTGAAACCTCAGATTTCGACTCCGATATCTCTTGTTTTTTTCTTGCTATGATTTTATCTAAAATGTTCATATTCGGATTTTAATCGTTTATTGGTAAGTTTAGTTCAACAGTTTCGTCACTGTAATAAATCTTTATTTTGTTTTCGAGAAATTCATTCTTTTTAAAATGAACCGTTGAAAATGCTTTGTACGGAAGTTTTTTAATTGCAAAAGTGCTAGTATTGATTAAAAAACTATTTCCTTCCGCAGGAATAAAAATGAATTTTGAATCTGCTGATTCAAATTGGAAATCACCCAAATTAAAGTTTAATCTATTCCAACCATTTTCAAAATATTTACTTGAATAATCTTTACTATCAATATATAATTCTGCAATATGTAATGAACGTCCATTGTTGGGCTCATCGTAACCAACAATTTTTAATTCTATCTTGCCGTTCTTTGATTGATAAAGCGTTTTCATTTTAGCGTACAATTAATTGATTTAAACTATTCAAGGCTTTACCGCCAAGCAAACTTTCTTTCGCCAAATTCTGGCAATCCTCATAATTACCAAATTTATTAGTGTGATATAAAGCAACAGCAGCATTTGCCAAAACCACTGCATTTTGAGATTCTGTGCCTTTTCCGTCTAAAATATTTCTGAAAATTTCTGATGTCTCTTCAGGATTTTTCCCTGCTTGAATATTTTCAGGATTAATGGTTTCAAAACCTAAATCTGCTGCCGAATAAATCTCTTCACCATCTTTCGTGATGATTTTGCTGTCGCCAGTAAGACTGATTTCGTCGTAACCGTCCAGTCCATGCACCAAAATAAAGTCGCGGCTGTCTTTTTGGAGCAGATACTGATAAATTCTGGCAATCTCAAGATTGTAAACGCCGATCACTGAAAACTGTGGTTTTGCGGGATTAACCAACGGACCGAGCAGGTTGAAAAACGTGCGCAGACCCAGAGATTTTCTCAGAGCACCCACCGACTGCAGTGCCGGATGAAAATAGGGAGCGTGGAGAAAGCAGATGTTTGCTTTTTCCAGATCTTGGTTGAGTTCTTCAGAAGTTTTTTTGAACTGATAACCCAACGCCTCCAAAACATTCGATGAACCGGTGATGGCTGAAGCGCCGTAATTGCCGTGCTTGGTCACTTTTTGTCCGGCTCCGGCAACGACGAAACTTGCCAAAGTAGAAATGTTGATGGTATTTTTTCCGTCGCCACCGGTTCCCACGATGTCGACTGTGTTTTCTGCTTCGATGTTCACTTCAACAGCCATGCCGAGCAAGGCCTGTCTGAAGCCTTCGAGTTCTTCCAAAGTGATATTTCGCATCAGAAAAATACTGATGAAGGCGGTGACTTCGGTTGCGTTGAATTTATTTTGAGCAATTTCAATCATAATCGCTTTTGCTTCCGATTTTGATAAGGTGTGATGATTGAAAAGGTATTCTAATATTTCTTTCATTTTTGATAACAATTATTTTTTTGATTCTATAGCTAAATACAATCTTTTAAACGGGTTGAAATCTTCGTACTTTTCATAATCTTCAATATTATTTGTATATGCCTCAAGTTCTACTAATAAAGCTAACTTTTGCAATGTTTCTAAATTTACCAAACTTAAATCCAATTCCAACCAAGCATCAAAAATTTCAATTAAATCGCAGTTTTGGATAGGTCTATTAATTAATAAATAATTATAAAAATCGATTCGTTTTTGTACTAGTACTTTTTCTGGATATTGAGGATAAGATATAAGTAAACTTTGAGCAAATAATTCGATTTGAAATCCACTCCAGTTTAATATGTCTTTTTTTAATTTGTCCCAAATACCATTTCCATAGAATTTTATTATAGAAATTATATCTGAAGAACCATGTCCTTCATTCCACCAATCGCTATCTGTATTTTCATATTTTAATATATAAGAATAGATATCCAATACTCCTTCATCATTACTTTTCGTTGAGGAATTTTTGAGATAAATATCTTTCATTAAAAGAAATTTATTAAATTCTTCTGATGTCATATAATTAATTTTTAAGAAAATTGCTGATAATCTGCTCTCCATCAGGCGTCAGAATACTTTCAGGGTGAAACTGTACGCCGTGAACATCATAATTTCTGTGTTGCAAAGCCATGATCATTCCGTCGTTGTCTGTTGCGGTGATTTCCAGTTCGGCAGGAAAATTTTCAGGATTGACTGCCCAGCTGTGGTATCTTCCAACCTCAATTTCCGTGGGTAAATCTTTGAATAGTTTTACATTTTCCCTGATGGTTTTTGAAGACGTCGCCACACCGTGAAAAATTTCGGTGAGGTTAATCAGATTTCCGCCAAATGCTTCGGCAATTGCCTGCTGACCAAGGCAAACCCCGAGAATACTTTTTGTTGGCGCATATATTTTAATCAGATCTAATAAAATTCCTGCTTCTTCGGGAATTCCGGGACCTGGAGAAAGGATGATCTTATCGTATTTTTCGATTTCTTCCAATGAAATTTCATCGTTTCGGTAAACGTCTACTTTTTGATTTGAAATTCTTTCAATCATTTGAACAAGGTTGTAGGTAAAGCTGTCGTAGTTATCGAAAACGAGGATTTTGGTTGATGATTTATTTATTTCAGTTTCCATTTATCTGATGTTTTGTTTTTAATAAAATATTGAAATTATAAGAACTTTGCGACCCGACTTGATGATCATTTTTTATTCTTTAATTGAATCATCGAACCACTTCGTTGGGTTTGAGCGGAAATCCTTTTTTTTGCGTTGGCAAAAGCTCGGCAAAAAAGATTGGGAGCGGAAGGCGGAAATTGTCGCCCTAAAAATATTAAACTAACTTTTCTGCTTTTTCCACCGCTCTTTTCAAAGCATTCAGTTTATTATTGACTTCTTCCAATTCATTTTGAGGAACTGATTTCGCCACCAAACCTGCTCCTGCCTGATAAAAAAGTGTATTGTTTTTACTTAAAAAAGTTCTGATTATAATCGCCTGATTGCAATCGCCGTTTAAGCCGACCATCCCGATGCAGCCGCCGTAATATCCACGGGAATCTTTTTCGTATTCGTTGATCAGTTGAAGGGCTTTATATTTCGGTGCTCCGCTCAAAGTTCCCTGCGGAAATGTGGCAGAAACGATGTCGAATGGATTGGTGTTTTCTTCCAG
This sequence comes from Chryseobacterium sp. HNCC26DJ240, assembly GCF_057180485.1. NCBI lineage: Bacteria > Pseudomonadati > Bacteroidota > Flavobacteriia > Flavobacteriales > Weeksellaceae > Chryseobacterium > Chryseobacterium sp. HNCC26DJ240. The sequence continues at coordinate 211,339 of NZ_JBXUGK010000006.1, read as the reverse complement.
TTGTGCCGTCACTTCGCTGACCATATGAATCACGTGTGAGAAAAGCTGAATTTCCTTCAGTTTGGTAACCGTTACGTTTTTGCCCATTTTGCCTAAATCATTTCTTGCCAAATCAACCAACATCGTGTGTTCGGCGTTTTCTTTCGGATCTTTTTTTAAGGCTTCCGCAGACTGCAAATCAGTTTCAAAATCTCCACTTCTTTTGAAAGTTCCGGCAATTGGATGAATGATAGCCTTGTTGTTTTTAATAATCAATTGACTTTCAGGGCTTGAGCCGAATAATTTATAATTTCCATAATCAAAGAAAAATAGGTAGGGAGAAGGATTGATATTTCTCAAAGCACGATAAACATTAAATTCATCACCTTCAAACTTCTGTTCAAACCGTCGGCTCAAAACCAGCTGAAACACGTCGCCTCTTTTGCAGTGTTTCTGCGCTTTTTCCACCAATTCCAGATATTCTTCATCGGTAAGATTTGAGGTCTCAAAACCATCTTTTTCAAAAGGATAAACGAGTGCATTTTTATTTTTAATTAAATCCTTCAGCAATCTCATTTCAGATTTTAGACCGTCAATTTGGTTTTCAATAAAGTGCATTTCATCATTAAAATGATTGATGGCAATTACGTACTGATAAAGCCTGTAACGCAAAACCGGAATTTCAACTTCTTCGCTTTGAGGTTTAAACTGAATATTTTCAAAAAGCGGAACAGCTTCAAAACTGGTGTATCCAAAGAGACTCTGTGCAGTTTCTTCAATCGGATTATTGGTTTTTTCGCATACGAAAGCTTTGGAAAAACTGTTGAGTAAATCTGTTACTTTTATGTTTTCCAGAGGCTTTTTCTCGGGACTTTCATTGGGGAACTTGACTTCAAACTCGTGAAGGTTCTTAATTTCAATTCCCGCAATGGCATTGACGGCGATGAAGGAAAAATTGTTGTCGATATTTTTCGCATCTGAGCTTTCCAAAAGAATGGTATCGCGGAATTTATCCCGTATCTGAAGATAAATATTCATCGGAGTCTGCAGGTCTCCGAGGGATTTTGACGAGGTGGTTTTTATATTGATTTTGTTGGTAAACATTTTAATTTTTTTTAAATAATTGACATAAAAAAAGACTTCAACGCAATCGTCAAAGTCTCTGTATGTTTTTCTATAATATTCCTGCTGTAAAAATTAACAACACGACAATAGCATCAGACCCGACGAAGAGTTTGATTGCCACCACCAATTTTTGTTAACTGAATTAATCATGGGACAAATGTAGAACTTTTTTTAATATGAGAAATAAAAAATTTTAAAAATGAAAATTTATTTTTCCTTTGAATCAGTTTAAATATGACTTAAAAAACCTTTAAATCTCGAATTTCAATTATTATTTTTATATTTTTGTGAGCGAAAATTAAAAGAGATGAATTCAACAAGTGATTTCATTTTAAATATAGAAAAATTAAATATATTCATATGAAAAAAGTATTGGCAATCGCATTTATCGGAGGTTTAGTAATGGCAAGCTGCTCAAAAAAGACAGACCATTCTTTACAGGACAGCAACACAATGTTGGAAGAACCTGAAGTAAAAACAGCACCTGCTGATTCTACAGCTAAGACCGAAACTGCTCCTGCCGCAGCAATTCCTGCACCGTCACCATCTACAGATTCTACAGGAACTAACAAATAATGAAAAAACTGTTTTTGGCTGGAATGGCGGGCTTGCTTGTCATTTCATGTTCTAAAAAAGAGACTTCCGAACCGCAGTCTACAGAATCAAAAGATGTAGCAACTTCGGTTGTAAGCAATTCTTCGGGGCAAACCATGATTGAAACGTCTGACTGTCTGTCCTGTCACAGCATCGACGAAAGAATGATTGGCCCTTCGTACAAAGAAATTGCCGAAAAATATTCTGAAAAAGACATCGAACTGCTGGCCTCAAAAATTATTGAAGGCGGAAGCGGTGTGTGGGGAAGTGTTCCGATGCAGCCTCATCCGCAGTTTTCGAAAGAAGATGCAAAAAAAATGGTGGAATATATTCTGAAACAGAAAAAATAATTCATGACCACCGAAAAATCAGGACTGCACACAAGAAATCTTCACAGAAATTCTTACAATTTCGACGAACTGATTTCCTGTGTGCCGGAACTGAAACATTATGTTTTTACCAATGCGTACGGAAATTTAACGATCAATTTCAGCATTCCCAAAGCTGTAAAATTGCTCAATAAAGCTTTGCTGCAGCATTTTTATCAGGTGAAAAACTGGGATATTCCCGACGAAAATCTTTGTCCGCCCATTCCGGGACGTGCCGATTACATTCATTACATCGCCGATTTACTGGCAGGAAATTCAAAAGAAATTCCGAAACGTTCGTCAGTCAAGGGTCTCGACATTGGAACCGGAGCCAATCTGGTTTATCCGTTGATTGCCCATCAAACCTATGGTTGGGAAATGTTAGGAACAGATATCGATCAGAAATCTTTAGACAATGCCCAAAAAATTTTGGATGAAAATCCTGATTTTTCCGAAAACATTCAGTTGAAATTACAGCCTGATTATCAGTTTATCTTTAAAAATATTCTTAATTCTCAGGATAAATTCACGTTTTCCATGTGCAATCCGCCCTTCCATGATTCTAAGGAATCTGCGATCAGGGGAAATTTAAGAAAAACAAAAAATCTTCATAAATCCAGGGTTCAAAAACCCAATCTCAATTTCGGCGGACAGCAGGCTGAATTGTGGTGTGAAGGTGGCGAAATCGCTTTTATCTCAAAAATGATTGAGGAGAGTGTTTTGTTTTCTTCACAAATTCTGTGGTTTACGTGTCTGGTTTCAAAAAAGGAAAATTTAGTTAAATTAAAGTCACTTTTAAAGAAAGTAGATGCTCTCGAAGTGAAAACGATTGACATGTCGCAAGGTCAGAAGGTGAGCAGAATTTTGGCGTGGACTTTTATTCCTAAAAACAGAAGGAATAGTTTTTAAATTTATTTGGGTAGCTTTTCCACCTGTAGTTTATCCTGAGCTTGTCGAAGGATTCCCGCTTTTTTGCTCGTCGTTCCTCTTCACAAAAAGAGCTCCACTCAAGTCGGGCTGCGTTTTCGTAATCCATAAAAGTTTATCCAAAACACGCTAAATGGTTTCATTAAAAATTAACTTCCATACAACCTTAAAATTCCTTATTTTTGCAATTCGAAAAAATTGAATTATAATGCAATTATCAGAACAGGAAATCATTAGAAGAGAAAAGCTGACTAAGCTTGTTGAAATGGGAATCAACGCATTCCCTGCAGAAGAATACACGGTTACAGATACTACAGAATCTATAAAACAGAATTTTTCTGAGAGTAAACAGGTGAAGATTGCGGGCAGACTTATGTCGCGCCGTATTCAGGGGAAGGCTTCTTTTGCTGAATTGCAGGATTCTACAGGGAAAATTCAGGTGTATTTCAACCGTGACGAAATCTGTACAGGAGAAGACAAAACTTTATACAACGACGTTTACAAACACCTTTTAGACATCGGTGATATCATCGGGATCGAAGGAGATTTATTCACGACTCAGGTGGGCGAAAAAACGGTTTTGGTAAAAAACTTTACGCTTTTAACTAAAGCTTTAAGACCGCTTCCTCAAGCGAAAACCGACGAAAATGGAGTGGTGCACGATGCATTCAATGATGCAGAATTAAGATACAGACAGCGTTATGTAGATTTAACGGTAAATCCTCATGTGAAAGAAATTTTCGTGAAAAGAACAAAACTGTTCAATGCGATGAGAACTTTTTTCAATGATGCTGGATATTTTGAAGTGGAAACTCCAATTTTACAGTCGATTCCGGGTGGAGCTGCAGCAAGACCTTTTATGACGCACCACAATGCTTTGGATATCCCATTATATTTAAGAATTGCCAATGAATTGTATCTGAAAAGGCTTATCGTTGGTGGATTTGACGGGGTATATGAATTCTCAAAAAACTTCAGAAATGAAGGGATGGACAGAACCCACAACCCTGAATTTACAGCAATGGAAATCTATGTAGCCTACAAGGACTACAACTGGATGATGGATTTCACTGAAAAATTACTGGAATTCTGTGCAACCTCTGTAAACGGAGCTTCGGAATCAACTTTTGGAGAACACACAATCAGCTGGAAAGCGCCTTATCCAAGAGTTTCTATGACGGAAGCAATTATAAAATACACAGGTTTTGATATCACGGGGAAATCTGAACAGGAATTGTTCGATTTTGCTAAATCTATCGGAATTGAAGTGAACGAAACAATGGGTAAAGGAAAATTAATCGACGAGATTTTTGGCGAAAAATGTGAAGGAAACTTCATCCAGCCAACGTTCATCACTGATTACCCGATTGAAATGTCGCCTTTAACTAAAAAACACAGAAGCAAAGAAGGTTTGACGGAACGTTTTGAACTGATGGTTTGCGGAAAAGAAATCGCCAACGCTTATTCGGAGTTAAACGACCCGATTGATCAGAGAGAACGTTTCGAAGAGCAATTGAAATTAGCTGAAAAAGGGGACGATGAGGCTACAGGATTTATCGATGAAGACTTCCTTAGAGCTTTGGAATACGGTATGCCGCCAACGTCAGGTTTAGGCATCGGTATGGACAGATTGATTATGTTCCTTACGAATAACCCATCCATTCAGGAAGTGTTGTTTTTCCCGCAAATGAGACCTGAAAAAACGGTTCCTCAAATCGAATTAGGAGATGATGAGAAAGTAATTCTCCAAATTTTAAATTCTCAGGAAGAGGCATTTTCTTTGGCTGAAGTAAAAGAAAGAAGTCAGTTATCAGGAAAAAAATGGGATAAAGCTTCTAAAACATTGACTAAAGGAGGTTTGGTGAAGGTAGAGAAAATTGATGAAAATGTTTGGATGAAGTTGGTTTAAAACCATTCAAAATATAATAATTAAGAGCAGATTTTTTTTAATCTGCTCTTTTCATGTTCATGTGAAAAAAAATGTTATTTTTGGAAATAATAAAACACTTGTACAATGAAAAAAATAGTTACAGCAATTCTTGCCTGCAATATGGCATATTCTTATGCGCAAATTACGTTGGCTAAAGATCTGAGTTTTGGAAATAATGGTGTAGTAGAAATTGGTTCCACTACCCATTCTATGTCGCAAATTTCGCTTTATAATACGCCGACTTTTCAAGGAGACAAATTGTTTTTAAACCAACCAATTTACAACGGTTCGAACAGTTTTGTCGGAAGAAAATTTTTCAGACTGAACCAAAACGGAACTTTAGATTCTACTTTCGGAAATAACGGAGAAGTAAGTGTAATGACAACAAATGTTGAGTCGGATGGTTTTTATTCAGATTTAAGTAAATTTTATTTAGAATCCGGTGAAAAGTATTTTTCTAATGGACAATTAGATACTGGATTTGGAAATATCAATACCAACCCATCAACGTCTTTTCATCACTACAAAATTATTTTGCCCAACGGAAAAATACTGTCACGAGATCATCAGAATCTTACCAAATATCTATCGACAGGTTTTCCAGACTCGACTTTCGGAAATAATGGAGTTCAAACATTAAGCCCGTTATTAGAAAATACAAATACAAGTTTTGGAGATCTCATTTACGACGACAATGATTTTCTGTATGAGGTGGTAAATTCTATGGGTGGGCAACGGTACATTAGAAAAATAAATTATACTACCGGAAATTTGGATGCATCTTATGGTCAAAACGGATATTCTCAATATTTAAACACTTTTAATTCTTCTTTGGCTCATTGGGGAAGCTCATCCTCTCCGCAAAATGCTGCGTCGTTTATACATAATTATAAAGATGGGAATGTAGGACAACTGACAAAAACAAATTCCGCTGGTAATGTTGATAACAGTTTCGGGATTGGTGGAAAAATCGATTATGCAGATTCGTATATTTTTAATGGAGATAATTACGGAAGCGCAGAAAATCGACCACTTTTGTATGAGAATTATATTTTTTTAGTTTCAAATTCGTACAATACAAATGGAATTCCTGCTCCCACAAAAATAGCGTTAAGAGGTTATGATTACTTAGGTAATCAAATCACGATTAATGGAAATGTTCATCATGTACTGCAAGAAATGCTTATAACAGATACTTCGCAGATATTGATTAAAGATGATTATTTATACATTTTCCATGACAACAAAATCACAAGATATATTTTTGTAAAATCTACATTGTCAGCAAATGAAGTTTTTTCTGGCAGTATTTCTCTACATTTTAACAATCCATTTAAAGATGAATTAAATTTAAATATAAATGAAAAACTAAAGTCTGTCGAAATCTTCGATGAAAGCGGAAGAATGCTTTTGAAAAGTAGTAGTGAGAAAAATGTAAATACATCAGGTTTACCAAAAGGAATTTATTTTATTAAAATAACCACGGAAACGAATCAAATAATTTCTAAAAAAGGAATTAAATTATAGAAAAATCAAGTACCGATGTTTGAATAGTAGTTCTTCAGCTTTTAATCAAGAGCTATATTTTTACATTTTTAAACAATAAAACACTATTTTTCCGTTTTTAATGAAATCATTTTGAGATGAAATACTTTGTACTGCTTTTTACGCTTTTCTTTTGTTTCAAAATGAAGGCACAAATGCTTACATCAATTTATTTTAAAAATAATTCTTTTGAATTAAATTCAGAATCAAAAAAGAAATTAGACAGCCTTTCTAAGCTGAAATCAAATCTCAATTTCAGAATTTTCGGGAATGCCAATCCTTTGGGGACGGAAGATTTAAACAAAAAATTATCTGAACAGCGGGCGAAAACAGTTACAGGATATTTACAAAAAAGAATCGGGGAAAATATTCATTTGGAAAGTTCGTTGGGATTGGGGATTTCAAAACAAATCAATAATAACAGTACAGAGTTTTTACAAGCTAAAAACCGCAGGGTTGATATTTTTATTGAAAGGACTTTAGCTGTTGGTGAAAAGATTTCCCGAAGCACTTATCCTAGTTTTTTTGACGCAAAAATTTCCTCCATGAAAATCGATGATATTTTTTCACTGCCTGATGTGAATTTTGTTGGAGGCCGTCATATATGGCTCTCAAAAGGTACTCCGAAATTATATCTTCTTTATGAAATTTTAAAGAAAAATCCGACGTTGGAAGTTGAACTTCAAGGTCACATTTGCTGTGATTATGAGAATTTTGACGGCGAAGATGTAGATTTAAAAACATTCAATCTTTCTTTCACAAGAGCAGATGCCATCAGAAATTTTTTAATTAAAATGGGAATTGAACCTCACAGAATCAAAGCAGAAGGTTTGGGACATCTCAATCCGGTAGTCTATCCCGAAGTAACCGAAGAAGACCGCAGTAAAAACCGACGTGTGGAATTGGTTTTAATTAAAAAGTAGTTGTAGGAATTTTAACGCAATGTCCGCAAAGATTTTTCCATCTTATTTATGTGGATATTTTCTGTTTGCAAAGGCTTTTGACTACGTTGAATCTTCGATTTAATTCAGCTAAGACTTCTGCAGCCATTTGCTGAACGCAGTTCCTTTGCGAACAGAAACTTACAAACAATTTGAATGAAAATCTTTGCGTTAAAAGTAGATTTAGTTAGATTCTTTATTGCGAATTTTATTTTCTCTGCTTACTAAACGAAACCATCAGATAAAATAAAAATGGCAGAATAAATATCGAGCCTAAAATTAAGGCCCAACCTAAAGCAGAAATTGTTTTTGCTGCAGCTGAATATTCTAAAAGTGATAAATGTTGGCCATTTCCAAATAGAATTATATTTGGATTGTGTTGATAGGTCGCAGCAACCAAAATCATGATAATCTGAAAACCTGCCAAAGCTCTTACAGGAAGTAGCTTTCTTTTATTCATCGCTCTTAAAATGAGTAATAAAGCGATTGTCGCAAATGAAACTGCCATAATCCCCAAAGGTTTAGAAAAAACCCACATCAATAAAGGAATACCAGAGAAATATGCCGTTACAAAAACCAAAATTCCGCTGATAACTACAAAAACCATCGTCTGATGCGATTTTTTGATCATTAAGCCCAATTCCAGACGGTCGGTGGTTTCTCTCAAAGCAAAAATTGAGGCTAAATATCCACAAAGGGAAACGGTAAACAATCCTACAGCAACGCCAAACCAATTGAGCCAACTGAAAATATACAGATCCAGAAAATTTTTCGCATCCGGATTAATAGAGCGTGACACGGTAGAAGCGGCAATTAAACCTAAGAAAAAAGGCGTCAGTAAGCTTGCAAAATAGAAAATTTGAGTATAAACCTTTTGCCAGTCGTCGTTTACAGCATCGTAATGTCTGAAAGTGAATGCTGTACCTCTGGCGATAATTCCCACCAACATTAAAACCAATGGGATGTGAAGATATACTGACATCGTGGTGTAAATCTCAGGAAATCCTACAAATAGAATTACAATTGCGATAATCAGCCACATGTGATTGGCTTCCCAAACGGGCGCAATCGATTCATACATAATTTCTTTGGTTCTGCCTCTTGCCTTTTTTTTGGTGAAAAGTTCGACAATTCCAGCACCGAAATCTGCTCCACCCAAAATCACATAAGCACAGATGGAAAGCCATAAAAAACCGATAACAACGTAAATCATGATTTTTTGTTTTTAGGGTTAAACTCCGCATCTGTAGGATCGTATAATCTCGGGACCATTTGTATCTGTCGTTTTAAAAGAAAGATGATAATTAATGATAACGATACAAAAATTGCCGTAAAAAAATAAAATGAATACTGAATTCCCGGCATTGGAGTGACCGCATCAGCGGTTTTCATAATTCCATAGATAATCCAGGGTTGTCTGCCGACTTCGGTGACCGTCCAGCCTGCTTCCAAAGCAATATATCCGAAAGGTGTTGCAATTAAAAATGTTTTTAAAAGCCAGTTTTTATTCAGCCATTCTTTTTTGAAAAAGAAAGCAAAAAGATATAAACTTCCGATGCCAATCATGACAACACCAAAGAAAATCATAATCTGAAAAGAGTAGTGCACCACGGCGACGGGAGGCCATTCATCTTTTGGAAAGTCTTTCAGACCTTTTACTTCAGAATTAAAATCATTGCTTACGAGAAAACTTAAAACTTTGGGTATTTTTAAAGCGTATTGAATTTCTTCTTTTTCTTCATCAGGAATTCCACCAACAACGAATGAAGCGCCTTTTTCTGTTTCAAAATGAGCTTCCATTGCAGCTAATTTTATAGGTTGTCGTTTTGCAACAGACTTTGCGGCAACATCACCACTTAAAGGAGCTCCAAAAGCACCAATTAAAGCAAAGCCAGCAGCAATTCTAAACGCTTTTGTGTGGAATTCTACATTTTTCTTTCTCAAAATTAAAAGAGCGTGAACTCCTGCAACGGCAAATCCAGTCGCACAAAATGCTGCGACGGTCATGTGCAAAGCCTGTGGAAACCAAGCTTCGTTAAACATGGCTTTTATTGGATCTATATTTAAATATTGTCCGTCAACATAATCAAATCCGGCAGGTGAATTCATCCATGCATTTGCTGCAACAACTAAAATTCCCGAAGCTAAACCACTTAAACCAACCAAAAATCCGCAAAACCAGTGAAACCATTTATTGAATCTGTCCCATCCGTATAGAAAAAATCCAATGGCAATAGCTTCAATAAAAAATGCTGTTCCTTCCAAAGAAAAAGGCATTCCGAAAATAGGTCCGGCGTGTTTCATGAATGCCGGCCAGAGAAGTCCGAGCTCGAAAGAAAGCATGGTTCCGGAAACTGCACCGGTTGCAAAAAGTATCGCAACACCTTTGCTCCACGCTTTTGTGAGACCTTTGTAGATTTCGTTTTTCGTTTTAAGATATTTCCAGTGTGCAAATGCCATCAGAAAAGGCATGACCATACCAACGCAGGAAAAGATGATATGAAAACCAAGCGACATCGCCATTTGAGCGCGCGCAGCGAGAAAGTCGTCCATATTCTTTGAATTTTTCAGGATAAAGTTAGGGATTATAATTTTGCTTTTGAATATGATTTAAAACATTGCAATCAATTCAAATCTGGTTTGTAACTTTAATGTTTTTTAGTTTAGAAAATCTTCTGAATTTTAGGATTTATTCTGATATTTTAAGAGGGGAAATACTTTCATACCTCAAAAAAAATCACGATATTTGTGGGTCTTTGCAATAAGCAAATTATTTCAATTTATATGAGTCAAAAACAATATAACGCAGGAAGTATCCAGGCCTTAGAAGGAATGGAACACGTGAGATTAAGACCCTCTATGTACATTGGTGACGTAGGAGTGAGAGGTCTTCATCATTTGGTTTATGAGGTAGTAGACAACTCTATTGACGAGGCTTTGGCAGGTCACTGCGACACAATATTAGTAACAATACACGAAGGAGAGAGCATCTCTGTAAAAGATAACGGTAGAGGAATTCCTGTAGATTTTCACGAAAAGGAACAAAAATCAGCTCTTGAGGTTGTAATGACCAAAATTGGAGCGGGTGGAAAGTTTGATAAAGATTCTTACAAAGTTTCTGGTGGTCTTCACGGGGTTGGGGTTTCTTGTGTGAATGCACTTTCTACTTTGCTGGTAGCGACAGTAAGCCGTGACGGTAAAGTATATCAGCAAAAATATTCTGAAGGAAAAGCATTGGCAGATGTTGCCGAAATTGGTACTACAGACGAAAGAGGAACTGAAGTTTTCTTTCAGCCAGATGGGAAAATCTTCCAGGAACTGGTGTACAACTATGATACACTTGCTGCAAGATTAAGAGAATTATCTTTCTTAAATAAAGGAATTACGATCACACTTGTTGACGAAAGAGAAAAAAACGAAGATGGGTCTTACGCTTTTGAAGTTTTCCATTCTGAAGGCGGTTTGAAAGAATTTGTAGAATTCATCGACGGAAACCGTGAGTCTATCATGGAGAATGTAATCTTCATGGAGGGCGAAAGAGAAAATATTCCTATTGAAGTGGCGATGCGTTACAATACGTCATTCAGCGAGAATCTTCACTCTTATGTTAACAATATCAATACGCATGAAGGAGGAACTCACCTTGCAGGTTTCAGACGTGCTTTGACGAGAACTTTGAAGAAATATGCTGATGATTTAGGTATTCCTGCCAAAGAAAAAGTAGAAATTACAGGAGATGACTTCCGTGAAGGTTTAACGGCGGTAGTTTCTGTGAAAGTGATGGAGCCACAGTTTGAAGGACAAACCAAAACCAAATTAGGTAACTCTGAAGTTTCAGGAGCTGTAGATAAGATTGTAGGCGAAATGCTGACCAACTTCTTAGAAGAAAATCCTAACGAGGCTAAACTGATCGTACAGAAAGTTGTTTTGGCTGCAAAAGCAAGACAGGCTGCAAAAAAAGCCCGTGAAATGGTTCAGAGAAAATCTCCGATGGGAGGTTCTGGTCTTCCGGGGAAATTGTCTGACTGTTCATCAAAAAATCCGGCAGAATCTGAATTGTTCTTAGTCGAGGGAGACTCTGCGGGTGGAACTGCAAAACAGGGACGTGACAGATTTTTCCAGGCTATTCTTCCTTTGAGAGGTAAAATTTTGAATGTTGAGAAATCAATGCTTCACAAAGTTTACGATAACGAAGAAATTAAGAATATCTACACTGCACTTGGTGTTTCTGTTGGTACTGAAGAAGACAGCAAAGCTTTGAATATGGCTAAGTTGAGGTATCACAAAGTAGTAATCATGACCGATGCTGATATCGATGGTTCTCACATTTCAACTTTGATTCTGACGTTTTTCTTCAGATTTATGAAAGAAATGATCGAAAACGGATACATTTATATCGCTCAGCCACCTTTGTATTTACTTAAGAAAGGAAATAAAAAGGTTTACGCTTACAACGAAAAAGAGCGCGAAGAATTTACTTTAGAAATGGCTCCGGACGGAAAAGGCGTTGAAGTTCAGCGTTATAAAGGTCTTGGGGAAATGAACCCTGAACAACTTTGGGAAACCACTCTAAACCCTGAACACAGAATTCTGAAGCAGGTAACGATTGATAATGCTGTAGAAGCTGATTCAGTATTCTCAATGTTGATGGGTGATGAGGTTCCGCCAAGAAGAGAATTTATCGAGAAAAATGCGAAGTATGCGAAGATTGATGCATAAGTAAACGCAGAAAATGATACAGCAAGGAAGACTTTTTTAAGTCTTCCTTTTTTATTTCTCAAAATATTGATTTTTATTAAATTTTTATTTAACATTTAATTAAGATTTTTATATTTTTGGCGAAAACTATACTACGATGAAAATCTTTATTGTCGGAGCTCTCTTTACGGCTTCATTTTATTTTTCCCAAAGTTATCCCGTTTCTTCAATCTCTCCAGAAATTAAAAAAAACGCCAGTGCCGTCATACGTAGTGAAAGCACTCAAGTTCAAATTAATAAGATTGACGAGATTGTTTATAAAAATTATTCTGCGATAAGCGTTCTCAACAAAGAGGCGATGGGCTTTGCCGTTCCAAAGATTTTTTACCAAAAAGGTGATGTCATCAGCAATGTAAAAGTAATTGTGTACGATGAAAATGGAAAGAAAATAAAATCATTTTCAAAAAGTGATTTTCTGGATATGGCTGCCAACAGTCAGGGATCGTTTTATTCGGACAGCAGAGCTTTGATTTTGTCTTATACTCCGTCTGTATTTCCTTATACCGTTGAGTTTTCTTACGAACAGAAAGACGAAAGCACGGTTTTTATTCCGGATTTTACGCCGTTTAGTAATTTTAATATTTCTCTGGAGAAAAGTACGTTTTCGATTGTAAACAACTCAGGGATTAATTTAAGGTCAAAAGTATATCCGTCGCCTTTCGGTTATGCATCTGTAAATGCTGATGATAAAGGGAATACAAAGACTTATACTTATCAGAATATTTCGGCATTAGAGGAGGAAGTTTTGGTTCCGAATCCTCAGAAAATTTTACCTAAAGTGAGTTTTTCTCTTGATGAATTCAATCTTGTAGGGAAAAAAGGGAAAATTACCACGTGGAAAGATTTCGGATTGTGGTATCATAATAGTCTATTAACGCCAGTTTCGGCATCAACTCCACAGATTAAAGCAGAAATTGCAGCTTTAAATCTTACAGGAACGAAAGAAGAAAAAATAAAAAAAATCTACCAGTACATGCAGAGTAAAACAAGATATATTTTTGTTTCTCTCGGAATTGGCGGATGGCAGCCGATGTTGCCGGATGAAGTTCAGAAAAAGGGTTACGGAGACTGTAAAGGTCTTACCAATTACATGAAAATACTTTTGGACGAGGCGGGAATTGAATCATATTATGCAATCATTAACTCTAATTCTTCGGCTATAAGTTTTGATAAAGATTTTCCGAAAATGGGCGGAAATCACGTGATATTGGTAATTCCTACCGAAAAAGGAAACATCTGGCTTGAAAATACCTCACAGGAAATTGCTTTTAATCATTTGAGTTTCAGTACCACAGACCGAAATGTTTTGGCGGTAAAACCTTCAGGAATAGAAATTATTGAAACTCCCAATTATACAGCACAGCAAAACCGTGAAAAGCAGTTGATAGATATCGTTTTGAATGCAGATAAAACTATCTCAGGAAAAGCAAAACTGCAGTACACTGGTAATCAATACGATTTTAATCTCAGATTTACAGGCTTGTCTCAAAAAGAAAGAAATGATGCTTTGAAATCACAAATTTCGATGTTGAATTTCGAGAACCTTGAAATGAATAATTTTAAGAATGACCGTGACATTGCTTCTATCAATTATGATTTAAATTTTAAAGCTTCAAATTATTCTAAAATGGTGGGAAGCAGTTTTATTTTCAGAGCTGTACCGATTTATTCGGAAGGTTTTTATCACGAAAATGAAAACAGAAATCTGCCTTTTGAAACTCCTTTTGCTTTTGAAGACGATTATGAAATTTCTTTTGAACTTCCCGAAGGTTATTTCATTGAAGAATTACCACAAAATGGAACTTTAATCTCTGAATTTGGAACTTACAGCCTTAATTTTGAGAAAAAAGACTCTAAATTAATTGTAAGAAGACTCATCCAGATAAAAAAAGGTATTTATACCAAAGAAAAATACAATGATTATGTAAGCTTCAGAAAAAAAATTCTGAACGCTGACAATTCAAAAGTAATGATCTCAAAAAAATCATAAAGCATGAAAAAGATATTAATAACATTCTGCTGCGTTTCGGCGGCTTTTCTGTATTCCCAAAAGCATGAGTTTCTCAAGATGCCAAAGTTTACAATTGAAGATTTAAAAAAAACAAAATCTGCAATTGACGAAAAAGCTCCGGCAGAAATACTATATCGTTCTGTTCATTACAGAATTGACGATACTTCAGGAGATCTTTTAAAAAATATTGCGTACAGAATAAAAGTCTATGATAAAGACAAAGTAGATGACTGGATGAATCTTGAAATCTCACTTTATGACAATAATTCTGGCAGTAAAGAGGCTTTGAGATCTATGAAGGCTGTAGTGTATAATCTTGAAAATGATAAAATTGCGGAAACAAAAGTTGATAAGAGTTCAAAATTTAAATCAAAAGAAAATAAATACATCACGGTAAATAAATTTGCTTTCCCAAACATCAAAAATGGTTCTGTAATAGAGTATAAGTATGAAGTTTCTTCACCGTTTGTTTATGAGGTTCCGATGGCGTATATTGAGTTGGATATTCCGTCTGAATATACAGAGTATGTTTTTGATTCTCCTGTAGAAATGTCTTATCAAATAGATTTTACTGGAAGCCTTTCGCCTAAACACCGTAAAGTGGAAGAAGCACAACTCTACGGAAGGACCACCAAAACCTACCGTTTTGCTTATGAAGATTTGAAAGCCTTCAAAACTGAAAAATTTGTAAAAAACGGAGATAATTACCGAACTAAATTGCGTGCAGAATTGCATTCAACTTATTTCAATAATAACCTCAAAATGTACACCTCAACCTGGGAAGACATCAGAAAAAAGCTTTGGGATCATGAAGATTTTGGAAATCAGTATAGAAAAGACCGTGTTGTAAAAGAATTATTATCTGCCGAAATACTGAATGAAAAGGATGAAATGAAAAGAGCAAATCTGATTCATAATTTCGTTAAATCTACTTATATCTGGAATGAAAATAACGGTTATTACGCAGAAAATGGTTTGAAAGAACTTATAAAAACTAAAACAGGAAACAGCGGAGATATCAATCTTATGCTTTTGAATATGCTTCGAAGCTCGGGTTTAAAAGCTTATCCTATACTGATTTCAACAGTTAAAAACGGGAGTGTAAATATAACTTTTCCGAATGTGGGAAATTTTAATTATCTGGTTGTCTGTGCAGAGATTAACGGGAAAATGTATTTGTTTGATGCTACATCAAAGCAATCAACAGAAGGAATTTTACCATCAAGAGTATGGAATAATAGTGGTCTTCTCCTAAAAGATGATAAAGCTGAAGTCATTTCTCTCAACAATATCAAAATGTCTTATAACTATTTGACTACCAAAGCGAAAATAAATGAAAACGGAAGTGTTTCGGGAGTTTATGAAGATCGGGACGTAGGATTATTTGCAATGAATGCCAAAGAAAATTATGACGAAAACCAGGAAAAATACAAAAAGCAATATAAAGAAAACTTTTCTGTAGACTTCACAGATATTAAATCTAACGTGCTTGAAAACGGAGATTTTGAATCTAAAATGGCATTTAGTTCCGAAAATATGATTGATAACGTAGGAAAGAAAAAGATTTTCAACCCATTATTATTTCTGCACTCTTCAAAAAATGATTTTGATCAGACAGATGAGAGAAAATACATAATTGATTTTATATCGCCGGTGTCTAAAATTAAAACCGTAGAAATTGAGATTCCGGAAGGTTACGAAATTGGAGATTTGCCAAAAAGCAAGAAGATTGTTACAGAAGACAAAGAAATCAGTTACTCCTATATTGTGGAAAAAACCGATAAAAAAATAAAGGTTACTTCACAATATAAAATTGAAAGTGCTGATTATCCCAAAGAATATTACCCTGCATTCAAGCAAATCTGGAAAGTAATTTCAGATAGTGAAAGTCAGGTGATGAGTCTCATTAAAAAATAAAAATCGGAAAAACCATTCAGAAATGAATGGTTTTTGCATTTCAAACGTAAAAATAGTTTTATGAAAAATATAGTTTTGATTTTCAGTGTTGTGCTTTTTGCTTCTTTAGCATCATGTAAAAAAGATAAGAAAGTCGAGAACCAAATAAATATTGAAAGTCCTGAAAAATTTATTACTGACTCAATTTCTGTTGAAGATTCTCTGAAAATCAGCGATAAACTGAAATTGGATTACAGTGCAAATATGTTGGTTTATCCTTCAATTAAAGATAAAACTCTGCTGGACAGTATTTATTTCAGTTATAAAGGAATTTCAGATTATTCTAAAAATGGTCTTCAGCAATTTTTAAATAAAGATAAAACTGAATATTTTAACGAAACAAAAACAAAATCGACCGATTGGCTTGATGACATCAAATACAATCAAACCTGGAATACTTATTTTAAAATGAGCCAGATTTCATATAAAAATGATTTTCTTCAAATCGAATATTTATCTTCTGCTTATGAAGGGGGTGCTCATGATAATTATTGGTTTTTAAACCGGGTTTTTGATTTAAAAAATAAAAAGAAATTGATACTTTCAGATATTACAACAATTCCTAATGATAAATTGTCTCAGATTTTGAGAAAAAATATGGACAGGATGCACAGCGGAACTACCGATGCTAAAGGCGATGTGAAAAATTCGGATATGCTTTTGGTAGATGTGATTGAGCCTAATGAAAATTTTTATTTCGATGAAAAAAATCTTTATTTTCATTACAGTCCTTACGAAATTGCAGCTTTTGCCGCTGGAGACATTGTGATTCCTGTAGGTTGGCAGGAATTGACCGGAACGCTGAATGCAGATTTTCAAAAAAGATTTAATATCAAATAAATCTTTGAGATATAATTTAAATCTTAAAATATAAATTCTTAAAACTTTTCAGAAATAAATTTTGGAAAGTTTTTTGCTTTTAATCCGAAAAAAAATACATGAAAAATATAGTTTCTGCATTTGTGATCATTTCACTTCTTGTCTCTTTTAAAAAGGATTTAGAAGAAAATACGGTTGTAAAAAATAAGGACACAATAAAAGCGATAAAAGAACTTCCACAAATTAAGGTTGATTCTCTCATCGTGCAGGATTCAGCGAACATTTCAAAGAATTTATCTGCAGATTACCGTCAAAAATTGCTCACTTTAGAAGGGCTTGACAAAAAAGTTTTGGACAGTCTTTATTTTGGCGAACTTCTTTTGAAAGATAAACCTATGGAGGATTTTTCTAAAAAGAATATTCAACAGCGTATGATTGAGAACATGAAAAGTTATTTCGCAGATATAAAGGCTGGTGAAGAAGACTATGTAAGAGATTTTAAACAGACTTGGGACCAGTATTCAGATATGAAAGTTTTATCGCAAACAAAAGAGTTTCTTACAGTAAATTATAATGGTTATGGCTTCAGCGGTGGTGCTCATGGCAATGGATATGATTTGTATAAAGTGGTTGATATTAAAAATCAGTCAATTGTACAGTTGTCTGATTTGATTGAAACTTCAAAAATCAACTGGAAACCAATTTTATTAAAGCACGTTGACAAAGAAATGCTTTTTGACGAAAATATTACTGCAAATAAAAATTTTTATTTTGATAATCACTCAATCACATTTATTTATAATCAATACGAAATTGGACCTTATGTTTCAGGGATTATAGAAATTAAAGTTCCTTTTTCAGAAATAAAACAGGCGTTAAAACCCGAATTTAAAAAGAGACTTAACATTAACTAATATTAATGCTTCCCAATAAGGAAGCATTTTTTATTTATATTTTCACAAAAAAATGATATAATTTTTTGATTATATGTTTGTATATGCTTATTTTAGATAGAAATTACACCAAAAACAAAAAATTATCCTATGAAAAAAACAATTATACTTTTTGCTGTTGCACTACAAAGTGTTTTTAGTGCACAAACTGTAAGTACTTTGGCAGGAAGCGGTACACAAGGCAATACCGATGCTACCGGCGCGGCTGCGAGTTTTTATAATCCTTATGGAGTAGCGGTTGACAATTCTGGCAATATGTACGTGGCAGATTTTAGTAATAATAAAATCCGTAAGATTACTCCGGCAGGAGTGGTTACCACTTTGGCAGGAAGCGGTGCACAAGGCGCTACTGATGCTACCGGCACGTCTGCGAGTTTTAGGTTTCCCACCGGAGTAGCGGTGGACACTTCTGGCAATGTGTATGTAGCAGATACAAGTAATCTTAAAATCCGTAAGATTACTCCGGCTGGAGTGGTTACTACTTTGGCGGGAAGCGGTGCATATGGCAGTACTGATGCTATTGGCACAGCTGCGAGTTTTACTTATCCTTATGGAATAGCGGTGGATACTTCGGGCAATGTGTATGTAGCGGATACTTATAATTATAAAATCCGTAAGATTACTCCGGCAGGAGTGGTTACTACTTTGGCGGGGAGCGGTGCATCGGGCAGTACGGATGCTACCGGCACCGCTGCGAGTTTTTTTAATCCTTGGGGGGTAGCAGTTGACACTTCGGGAAATGTGTATGTGGCAGATAAAAATAATAATAAAATCCGTAAGATTACTTCGGCAGGAGTGGTTACTACTTTGGCGGGGAGCGGTACATTAGGCAGTACGGATGCTACCGGCACGGCTGCGAGTTTTAATGATCCTTATAGAGTAACAGTTGACACTTCTGGAAATGTGTATGTGGCAGATAGTGGTAATAATAAAATCCGTAAGATTACTTCAGCAGGAGTAGTTACTACTTTGGCAGGCAGCGGTACAGTGGGCAGCACCGATGCTATAGGCACGCTTGCAAGTTTTAATCTTCCTACCGGAGTCGCAGTGGATACTTCTGGCAATGTGTATGTTTCGGATCATAATAATCAGAAAATCAGAAAGATAAATGCGGTTCTTTCTACTTTAGAGAGTACCTTGATAACCATAAAACCGTATCCTAACCCTGCATCTTCTTTCTTTATGCTAGGGGGGCTTGGTAAAAGATGCACTGTAAAGGTATTTGAGATGAGCGGCAAACTGGTTCTTTCACAAGAAGCCGACAAAGGAGACTCCATCAACGTAGAAAACCTAAGCAGGGGAGTCTATTTAGTAAAAGTAGGAAGTCAGATCTTTAAGCTTATCAAGGAGTAAATTGTCCGAAAACATAAACATAAACGAACTATCAACATTAACTAATATTAATGCTTCCAAATAAGGAAGCATTTTTTATTTTTGTGATATGGAAAAAGTAGCCTTCATTATCAATCCTTTTTCAGCCAAAAAAAATTACCAGCCTTTTCTTAACGAGCTGAAAAACAAAGTGAAAAATCCGCTGTATTACATCTCAGAATCAATTCCGGGAACTGATGATTTTATCCGCCAAAACTTTGAAAATGTTGATGTTTTCGTAGCAATAGGAGGGGACGGCACTATTTCCACAGTAGCGAGCAATATTATCAATTCAGAAAAAATTCTCGCCATATTTCCTGCTGGTTCTGGAAACGGGTTTTCAAATGAAACACAATTCAGTAAAAATCTGGATGAGCTTTTAGAAAAAATCAAGGTTAAAAAATCTCGAAAAATAGATACTTTCACAGTAAACGAAAGACTTTCCATCAATGTCTCGGGAACTGGTTTCGATGGAAAAGTGGTAAAAGAATTTGAAAAAACCGACCGGGGATTTAAGAATTATATCAAAGTTACTCTTCAGACATTTTTTAGCTACAAACCTATTAAACTTCAGTTTTCTGATGAAAAACTGGCTCAGCACAACGGAAAATATCTGATGGTAAACATTGCGAATACGCGTCAATTCGGTAATAATGCCTACATCGCACCAATGGCGAGCAAAAGTGACGGTTTGGTAGATATGGTTTTGGTTAAAAAATTTCCTTTAACATATTCACCACTTTTTGCATTCAGAATGTTTACCAAAAAACTGAAAGACGACGATTACGTCACCTATCTTCCTGTTTCTGAAATTGAATTCAGTGTCAATACCAAAAACTGGCATCTCGATGGTGAATTCAATAAAATAGAATCTCCCATCCGCATCAAGGTACATCCTGCAAGTTTGAATATTTTGATTTAAATCATTTAGTGTGAATAAAAAAGCCCTCCGAGAGGAAGGCTATAAAACACAAATGATGAAAATTGATTATTCCTATAATCAGATACAAAATTAATAGTCTGATAATTAATTTTTTGTGGCTTCAGTCATATCTTTTGTCTCTAAATTTCTAATTTCTTCTCAATCTCATGAGGATTTGCCAAGCAATATTTCAGTTGTTCTTTGTCTAATTGTTTTTCCCAATTGGCAACAACAACAGTCGCTACAGAATTTCCAATGACGTTGGTTAAAGCACGGCATTCACTCATAAATTTATCAATTCCCAAAATCAAAGTCATTCCCGCGATCGGAATTTCAGGAACGACTGCTAACGTGGCTGCTAAAGTAACAAATCCGGCTCCTGTAACGCCTGCCGCACCCTTAGAACTCAACATGGCTACCAGTAAAAGCATCAGTTGTTTTTCTATTGAAAGATCAATATTTAAAGCCTGGGCGATAAAAAGTGAGGCTAAAGTCATGTAAATATTCGTTCCGTCAAGGTTAAAAGAATAGCCCGTTGGAACTACCAAACCGACAATTGCTCTTGAGCAGCCTGCTTTTTCCATCTTTTCCATAATTCCCGGAAGGGCAGATTCTGATGAGCTTGTTCCCAAAACCAAAAGAAGTTCTTCTTTCAGATAATACATCAGTTTAAAAATATTAAAACCATTGTACCAGGCAACTGCTCCCAAAACCAAAACAACAAAAAGTGCTGATGTGATGTAAAAAGTTCCTACCAGAAAAATAAGATTTAAAACAGATGCCAATCCATACTTACCAATAGTAAAAGCCATCGCACCGAACGCACCGATAGGAGCTAATTTCATCAGCATGTGAACAATCTTAAAAATCGGAGCTGATAAAACCTGTAAAAATTCAGTGACTTTTCCGCTTTTTTCTTTCGTCAAAACCAAAGCTACCCCCATGAGAATTGCGACTAAAAGTACCTGAAGAATATTCTCTCCAATCAATGGACTGAAAAGGGTTTCCGGAATGATATTCATGATGAAACCTGTTAAAGTAGTATCGTGAGCCTTTTGCTGATACTGAGAAACATCGCCAGAAAGACTTGCAGGATCAATGTTTAAACCAGCTCCGGGTTGCAATAAATTCCCGACAACGAGTCCAATAATTAAAGCTAAGGTAGAGAATGTGAAAAAATAAATCATTGCTTTTACGGCAATTCTTCCTACCTTTTTCAAATCGGTCATGTGAGCAATTCCTAAAGTAAGCGTAATGAAAATTACCGGTGCAATAATCATTTTAACCAATTTGATGAAGCCATCGCCCAACGGTTTCATTTTTTCACCAAGTTCAGGATAGAATGTCCCGAGAAGGATTCCAAAAACAATAGCTACAATAACCTGAAAGTAGAGTTGCTGATAAAACTTTTTTGATTTCAAAGTATAAATTTGTGACGAAATTTAAGAAAATTAGCAATACGACTTTTGTAATTTGTCAAATAAAAGACAGAAATAACGAATCCGTCATCTCTGATGATTAAAACTATGCTCTAACAGCCTACTATATTTCAATCTAATATTGTCCATTTTTCCTGAATTTATTCCTTTATAATTTTTTTCGAAATCTCTTTTCCGTCAGTATTTTTTGCCTGTAAAAGATATATTCCTTTTGGTAAATGTTCCACAGAAATACTTTTGGTATTTTTATTCTGTTCAAAAACTTTAATACCTGTAAAGTCCCTGAAAGATACTTCCGAAAGTTCTTCCGAGAAATTAAGGGTCGAGTTTACTGGATTGGGATATATATGAACTTCGGATATTTTTTTGTTTTCGCCTGTTGAGAGTGGCATGGTTATTTTGCAGATACGGTCATTACCGGAATTTGCTGTATATAGATTTCCCAGACTGTCAAAAACCATACTGTAAGATATCGTGGTGCTTGATAAGCTAACCCAATTTGCAGTTACCATTCCTGATGATGTAATTTTACTGATTTTATCACCAAAACCAATGGTAAAGATATTTCCCGTATCATCCATTATGATCTCCCATGGATTTGTTCCACTAGGGAGTATTGCCCAACTGTTAATTATAGAACCCGATGGGCTGATTTTACTTACAGTACTATTAGTAAGATTGGCCAGATAAAAATTTCCGGTAGCTACGTCTTCAACCATTTTGGCAGGACCTGTACCACCGGGCAGCTGAATCCAATTTTGGGTTACGGTTCCAGAAGGTGTAATTTTACTGACATTGCTGTTAGAATTTCCATTTGGAAGATAGATATTATCTGAAGAATCTATGGTTATACTATTTGGGAAAGAGTTGAACGCCAAAGCTGCCCAATTCTGAGTCACTATTCCGGAAGGTGTTATTTTGCTTACGGTGCTGCTGTTATAGTTTGCAGTATAAAGATTTCCGTTACTGTCTATTGCGATTCCCCTGGGAGATGAATTGCCTGCTAAAGTTGCCCAAGCAGGAATAACAACGCCAGTGGAACTTATTTTGCTTACTGTGCTGTTTCCAAAATTTGCAGTATAGATATTTCCAGAATCATCCATAACGAGCTCCTGTGGTAATGAATTGGGAACTAAGGTTGCCCAGTTTTGAGTAACTGTTCCGCCGGGACTTATTTTACTTACAGAATTTCCATTAGAGTTAGCGGTATATAAATTGCCAGCATCGTCTATTATAATATCTAGAGGATCACTTCCAATCGTTAACTGTGCCCAATACTGATTAACGGAAACCTGTGCAGAGAGAGTTGTTTTTAATGTTAAAAAAATTAAAAAGAGGAAAGTTTTGATTTTCATATACTAATTATTTTAGATGTTTTGGTGCTTTATTGAGAATTTCTGCTGATTAACAGTGTAATATTCAAAAATAATAAATTTAAAACAATATAGTGTGAAAAATATTATGCAGAATAAAATAATGAATGATGTGGAGTATTTTTATTCCACCGCTACAGAATCATCTCCACGACCATCTGCAACAGCGTGAATATTTCCGTTTTCGTCTACTAAAATCATTTCTGTCCTGCCGAGTTGATTCCATCTTTCAGCTTTATAGCCTAAATTTTCAAGGTTTTTGATGGTGGATTCTGGAAAATTCTTTTCAAAAGCTACAATTTCCGGTAACCACTGATGATGAAATTTTGGAGTATTTACAGCAAGATTGGCATTCAATTTAAAATCAATCACATTCACAACAGACTGAAAAACCGAAGTTGGAATCGTGGTTCCACCAGGGGTTCCCACAACCATAAAAGGTTTGCCGTTTTTCATCACAATCGTTGGAGTCATTGACGAAAGCATCCTTTTGCCGGGCTGAATTTCATTGGCTTTTCCGCCAACTGCCCCAAACATATTAGGAACGCCTGGTTTTACAGAGAAATCATCCATCTCGTTGTTTAAGAAAAATCCGGCACCGGAAACAACGACTTTGCTGCCGTAGAGACCGTTTAAGGTAGTTGTCACAGCCGCTGCGTTTCCATCTTTGTCAATTACAGAAATGTGCGTGGTTTCTGTGGATTCTTTAGGCTGTTGAACTATTTTTCCAACTTCTGAACTTGCTGTAGCTTTTTTGAAACTAAAAGATTTCCATCTGTTTTTTAAATAATCTTCTGAAATTAAGTATGAAGTTTTATCATCTATAAAAGCTGGATCGCCCATGTATTCTGCTCTGTCGGCAAAAGCACGTCGTTCGGCTTCGACCATAATTTGAACTGCTTCCGTGGAATTATGCTGATACTTCTGAAGATTTTCAAAACATGACATTTTCAGCATTTGTGCCAGAAGAATTCCTCCGCTGGACGGCAAAGGCATGGAAACGATATCGCTTTCTTTATATTTAAAATTCAAAGCCTTTCTTTCGACAACTTTGTAGTTCTTGATATCTTCAAGACTGATAATTCCGTTGCCGTTTTTCATTTCTTTTGTAATGAGTTCAGCGGTTTTTCCTTCATAAAAGCCCTTCATTCCGTTTTTCTGAATGAGTTTTAAGGTTTCAGCCAGTTCTTTTTGTATTAAAATATCGCCTTGCTTCCAATCTGAATTTTTCACAAAAGCAATTTGATTTTTATTATGCTTTTCAAAAAACTTTTTGCTGTAATTTAATAATTCTGCTTCCTGATTAGTGATTGCAAAACCCTTTTCAGCAATATCAATTGCTGGCTGGATAAGTTTTTCCATTGGAAGATTGCAATACTTCAAAGTGGCAAAAAATCCTGCAACGCTTCCGGGAATTCCTACAGCTAAACGCCCATTTTGTGAGAGATCAGTATCTGCATTTCCTTTTTTGTCGAGATACATATCTTTAGAAGCTTTATTGGGAGCGGTTTCACGGTAATCTAAACTGAAATTTTCTCCGTTATTTTTTACACCAATCAAAAAACCGCCTCCGCCAATGTTTCCGGCTTGTGGATAAACGACAGCCAAAGCGTATTGAGTTGCAACAACGGCGTCATAGGCATTGCCGCCTATTCTGAGGATTTTTGCTCCTGCTTCACTGGCTAAAGGATGCGCGCTGACAACAACACCTTTTTTAAAAACTTTCACTTCTTTTACAATCTGAATATCTTTGTATTGTGCTGAAAATGAACTTCCAGCAAGCAAAAGAATATAGATAATCTTTCTCATCTTAAAATTTTACACTCTAAATTACACTTTTTGTTTCACGGTAGTACCTAAAATTTTTATTTTTGCTTTCAGTCAACCAATAAAAAATAAAAATGGAGTCTTTCACAGAAAAAATACTGATAACAGGAGCTTTAGGGCAAATAGGAACCGAACTTACCAACCGTCTTGTTGAGATACATGGTGCTGATAATGTGGTTGCTTCGGGACTTGATAGATACCAAAAAGACCTTACATCTGCCGGACATTATGAAAGAATGGATGTGACCAATACGCAGCTGGTAAGACAGGTAATTAAAGATTATGAGATCACTACTGTTTATCATTTGGCTTCTTTATTGTCAGGAACGTCAGAGAAACAGCCTGTTTTCGCATGGAAACTGAATCTTGAGCCTCTGTTGCATTTTTGTGAAATGGCGAAAGAAGGTTTGCTTAAAAAGATTTTCTGGCCAAGTTCAATTGCAGTTTTCGGGAAAGGAATCCCAAAAGAAAATGTTGGGCAGGACGTTGTTTTAAATCCCACAACAGTTTACGGAATTTCTAAGATGGCAGGTGAAAAATGGTGCGAATATTATTTTGATAAATATGGTGTTGACGTAAGAAGTATCCGTTATCCCGGTTTGATTTCCTGGAAAACTCCTGCTGGTGGCGGTACTACTGATTATGCTGTTGAAATTTTTTATGAAGCTCTGGAAGAAGGGAAATACACAAGTTTTATTTCTGAAAATACAGGAATGCCGATGCTGTATATGGATGACGCCATCAACGCAACCCTGAAATTAATGGATGCTCCAAAGGAAAGTTTGACCGTTCGTTCTTCTTATAATTTGGGCGGAATGTCATTTACTCCAGCTGAACTTTCAGCAGAAATTAAAAAAGAGATTCCAGAATTTGAGATTGATTATAAACCGGATTTCAGACAGGCAATTGCTGATTCTTGGCCTGCATCTATTGATGATTCTGTAGCTAAAAAAGACTGGGGATTATCCTATAATTTCGGGATTTCTGAGATGACAAAAGATATGATTAAAAATCTAAAAGTAAAACTGAATAAATAATTTTCAGCTTTAAGTAAATGTTTAATATTTTTTGTTCAAATATTTATTTTAAAGTGTTTTATGGTTTTTATCTAAAATTAACTTGAATGATTTTATTAACTTTCAATATTGTGAATTCTGATGCTGAATGTAAAAATACAGCCGGCATTTCGCTGATTGAAAGACTGAAAATCACAGAAGAAAATACAAGATCGATTTTAAAAATTTTAGATGAACATGACATTAAAGCGAGTTTTTTTATTGAAATTTCTATCATAGAAAAACTGCAGCAACTCATAAAAGCAATTTCTGCTCAAGGGCATGAAATTGCTTTTTATAATGAAAATTCCACGCTTGCAAAAATTGAAAATGTAAAAAAGCAGACTCAGGAATTACTTGAAAAACAGATTCGCGGGATTCGGCAAAAGGAAGTAAAATATCCTTTGGAAGATTTGAAGATGCTGGAATTTAATTATGTTTCCAATATTGACAATTCTGACATTCTTTTTCCCTTCAAAAGACTGAAAAGAGATACTGAAATAACCGAAGAAAACGGGGTGAGTATTGTTCCGGAAAGTATCTCGCCTTACAGTCAGCTTCCGTATAATGATTTTGTTTTTCAGGCTTTGCCGATGCAATATTATCAAAACATGGTTTTTGAGACGTTAAAAAGCGAAGAATTTGTGCTTATTTACATCAATTCATGGCAGTTTACGGATTTTAAAAAGTACGGCTTAAAAATGCCTTTTTACCGACGCTACAATTCGGGCAAAAAAATGGAGGACAAACTCAATGCCCTCCTTACTTTTGTTAACGAGAAAGAATTGGCAACTTCCCGTATGAAAGATTTTATTTTTTAGTTACGGGTTGCGTGCTAAGAGTTTCGCGTTACAGGATGCGCAACAATCTTTTTCTACAGACATCACAACGCCAATCTCAAATTTCAAATTTCAAATTTAAAACCTCAAATCTAAAATCAAAAAACTACGAGAGCTCAAAAAGCGTAATCTCAGGCAAAACTCCAACTCTTCCAGGATAAGCTAAAACGCCGAATCCACGGTTCACATATAGCAATTTTCCTTCGCTTTCATACAAATCTGCCCATTTCGGATATTTGTATTGTACAGGCGACCATTTTACATTTTTCAAATCCAAACCAAACTGCATTCCATGCGTATGTCCAGAGAGTGTCAAATGCACATTTCCCGGGTGTTTTTTCACGATGGCATCAAAGTGAGAAGGGTCATGGCTCATCAATATTTTTGGAGCCAATTCCGGAACGTTTTTTAAAGCCTTATCCAAATCTCCATACTGTGGAAACGGCTTCAGACCCCAGTTTTCAATCCCTAAAATGTAGAGTTTTTCTCCGTTTCTTTCAATGATGCGGTGTTCGTTTCTTAAATTTTCAAAACCTGCCTGCTTTTCATAATTAATAAGGGTTTCAAGATTGTCAATCTTCGCTTGCGGAGATTTCCAGGTCACGTAATCGCCGTAATCATGGTTTCCTAATGTCGCCAACTTGCCGTCTTTCGCTTTTATCTTTGAAAAAAGTGGAATGAAAGGTTTAAATTCTTCTGCAACATTATTCACCATGTCACCAGTAAATAATACCAAATCAGGCTTTTGTTCATTAATTAAGTCAATCGCATGTTGCAGTTTCTCAGGATTTGGAAAGCTTCCGCTGTGAACATCGGAGATCTGAATAATTTTATATCCTTTAAAACTTTTTCCAAGTCCAGGAATTTTAATTTTCACTTTTCTTACTTTGTGCCTGAATTTCCCAAAAGTAATTCCATCAATAAATAATGCAGAAAATGCACCTCCCAAACCTAACCCAACAAGGCTTAAGAATTTTCTTCTTTCCGGAAAGAAATGATCCCCAGGTCTGGTGAAGTTGAAAAAATAAGTTCCGGTTCGGAAAATATCATCAACCAATAGAAATAAGACGACAAAAATTTTAGGTAAGATAAATATCAAAAACAATGAAACGGTAAGATGAAGTCGGGTAGGGTCTTTGTCCGCACGGGATATATTGGTAAGCTCGTAAGCGAAAAGTCCGTAAACTGATAACGTAATTGCCCAATACGCAATTCTGATCCAGAAATTATCTGTAAGCGTTCTTACTGCCTGATAAATGTAGATTTCCAGAAAAAGGAAAATAGCGGTAATGATTAAAAAATTCTTCTGCATAATGTTTAAAAAAAGCACAAAAGAGACTTCCTTTGTGCTTTGTATTTTAATTTAAATAAAATTTTAAGGGAATCTGTAAACAATTGCATTGATGTTCATTCCGGCACCTACCGAAGTCATCACTACATTGTCTTTTGCTTTAAACGAATGACCCTCCATTTTTCCTTTAATAATTAAATCAAACATGGTAGGAATTGTTGCTACAGATGAATTTCCAAACTCCTGAATCGTCATTGGAGAAATAGAATGATCGTAATCTTTGATGTCGTACAGCTTGTGAAGCCTGTCTATCATTGCGTAATCCATCTTTGCATTCGCCTGATGAATTAAAATTTTGCTGATATTTTCAATAGATAAATCGGCATCGTCGATGGTTTCTTTGATGGCTACAGGGACATTTTTAAGAGCGTACTCGTAGATTTTTCTACCCTGCATTCTCACATAAAGTCTGCTTTGGTCAGCTTCTTTGTTGATTGAAGGTCCGTTGGCAAGATAATTCAGTTCCAGTCCGTTGTCGCAGATTGTATTGTGGGCGATAATTCCCACATTTTCTTCCTCAGTTGCGGTAACAACTACAGCACCAGCACCGTCGGCGAAAATCATTTTATTTCTGTCGTAAGGATCGGTCACTCTGCTTAAAGTTTCCCCACCAATGACCAAAATGTTTTTTGCTGTTCCTGCTTTAATGAATTGGTCTGCTAAAATCATAGCTTCTACCCAGCCCGGGCAACCAAACATCATGTCATAAGTAATACACTTTCTGTTTTTGATGCCTAAAAGGTTTTTCACTCTCGCTGCCATGTTGGGCATGAAATCTGCGTAGCCGTTTACTGTAACTTCACCAAAATTACTTGCGTAAACAATGTAATCTAATGTCTCCGGATCAATATTGGCATCCTCAATGGCAATTTTTGCAGCTTCGTAACCAATCTTTGAGTTGGAAAGATCATCTTCTATAAACCTTCGGTTTTCAATTTCTGTGATTTCTACAAATTTTGAAATGGTTTCTTCTGCTGGCTTGTCAATTTTCTGTCCGTCTTCAGCATAAAATTCAGAATTTAAGAAAAAATCTCGTCCTATAATTCTGTTTGGTAGATAAGATCCTGAGCCAATGATGATCGTATTAGGCATTTTTATACAATTTTTTTAAGGTTGCAAAGTTAATAATTAATATTAATAAGAAAGAATTAAAATTATTATTAAATTTGCAAAAATTCTACTTTACATACTTATGAAAAACAATCCTTCGTTAAAAGGTCTTTTGATAGCATTGGTGGCGTTTGTGGGAGCCTTTGGGATTTATTTCTTTTTTCTTGCGAAGAAAAACTATTACGTGGTAGATAATCCTACAACGAAAACATTCTACTACAGAATAAATAATGATAATGAAGGCGTAATCTCCGCCGGTCAAACTGTCAATATTGATCTAAACAAAGGCAAAAACAATATCAAAGTTTTTGATCAGAATAAAAAATTACTTTATGATTCTGCATTTGAAGTGAATAAATTGAGAGGGCTGATTAATCTTGCTCATCAAGATTATTACGTTAATGAGCAATATTATGGGTACAACCTAAAGAAAGATTCCTTACTTTTGGCACTTGATAAGACTGTGATTGACGGGAAGACCTATTATGGAGGACCGAAACATTTTAATAAGCTTTACACAGAAGATTTTTATTATAATGTAGATGAAGATTATGACAAGCTGATTAAAAACATTCAAAAGGTAGAATCCCGCACCAAAATATTCAGAAAGCAGGATTATCTTAATTATTATAACGAATATTACAAGTTTTGACAAAAGATATCAATAATGTGACGCCTTACAACTCTGAGGCAACCAAAAAAAGCCAGGTGGAGGATATGTTTGACAATATTGCTCCAAAATACGATTTATTAAATCACGTTTTATCAATGAAAATTGATGTTTTGTGGAGGAATACTTTGGTCAACTGGATGAAAAATGACAGCCCGCAGGAAGTGCTGGATGTAGCTACAGGAACGGGAGATCTTGCAATTGCGGTTGAAAAAGGTACACAGGCGAAGGTAGTTGGTTTAGATTTATCGCAACAAATGTTAAATGTTGGCGTTATTAAAATAAAAAAACTTAAATTAGACGGCAAAATTTCTATGCAGAAAGGCGATGCTGAAAATCTTCCTTTTGAGGATAATAGGTTTGATGCAGTCTCTGTAGCATTTGGAGTAAGAAATTTTGAAAACCTTACCAAAGGTTTGTCTGAACTGAGAAGAGTAGTGAAAGAAAACAAAAGTATTTATATACTTGAGTTCTCTAAGGTAGAAGGATTTTTAGGACCATTTTATATGTTTTATTTTAAAAACATTTTACCTGCTATAGGTAGATTGGTTTCTAAAGACAACAGGGCCTACACCTATCTTCCGGATTCTGTGAATGCTTTCCCTTTTGGTGAAAAAATGAAACAGATTCTTTTAAATACAGGATTTAAAAAAGTTGAATATAAAAAACTAAGTTTAGGTATAGCCACAATTTATAAAGCAACAAAGTAACCTATGAATAAATTTTTATTAAAAGCACTGGTTTTTGCCTCAGTAAATATCGCAGTTTTTGCAGATGCACAATTCAGAACCCGTAACAGGATGGATAAGTTGGAAAGTTTTGATCAGCAGAAGGTCAGCTGGGGATTCTATCTTAATGGTAATATGATGGATTATCATATCAACCTGAACCCGAGATACGGTATGGATGGGAATGCAAATCTCGTTACATCAAAACCAAGTTACAGCTTTGGTGCAGGGCTTATCGGTAAACTTAGAATCAATGACTATCTTGATCTTAGAATGGAACCGGGGTTACAGTTTGGTCAAAGAGAAATTGTTTTTTACACTCAGCCAAATGACAAGTATCAGGACGGTACTTTAACGAATCCTCCTTTTTCACCAATTGGACTTTCAGAGAAAGATACACACAGACAGGTTAAGTCTACTTTAGTAGATGTTCCTGTTTTGCTGGAACTTCATGGTGACAGATGGTACAATTCAAGACCATATATTGCTGCGGGTGTAAACTATATTGTAAACTTGCAGTCAAATTCAGATTCTACAGAAGATAACCTTCAGCAGGTTTTCAGATCTACCACGCACAATTTTGCATGGTCAGCTGAATTTGGTGTTCAGTTTTATTTCAATAAATTTAAATTAACACCTGCTGTTAGAGGAACGTTCTTTATGAACAATGAAATGGTTGCTGATAATGCTACCACACCTCCATATTGGGCATCTGCAGTATCTACACTTCAGACGAGAGCGGTAATGTTTGTTCTTAAATTTGAATAATTTAATTAAATGATAATAAAGGAGATACAGAAATGTGTCTCCTTTTTTCGTTTTACACCTAAATATCATGGTTTTTATTTTTGTTCGTACCATTATTTTCCTATTTTTGTGAGAAGTTAGAATATCAACCTGAAATGCTTCAAGAATTAGAAAATCAATTTTCGGAACTGGAAAAAAAGATTCATAATCTCCATAAAAATTATCAGAATCTTTCCGATAGATTTTCAGAATTAAATGCAGAGCATACCGAGCTGAAGAAGAAGTATGATGAAGAAAGAAAAAGAGGTCAGGTCTTAGCAGAAGAACAGAAAAATATAAAATTGTATTCAGCAATATCAGGAAATCCTGAACACAACAGACTTATGAAAAACCACATCAACAGATTGGTGAAAGAAGTAGACTTTTGTATTGCGCAGCTTCAAAACAGTGGATTGTAATGGATGTAAGAAGAATAACCATCAACATTGCCGGAAGAGTATATCCGCTGAATGTACCCGCAGCTGAAGAAGAAACACTGAGAAAAGTGGGGAAGCAGATCGAAAATATGATTAAGGATTTTGAACAGAATTTTGACGTGAGAGATAAACAGGATGCATTAGCTATGTGTGCCTTAAAATTGGGTACGAACGCAGAAATGGTGTCTCTTGCCAACGAAAAAAATATAAAATCTGCCAGCGAAAGATTAGCAAACATTAATCAGATGCTGGGAGAAACCGGGAAATAGATTTTTTTTCCCAAAACAAACTGCCTACAATAATTCTAACACATTAAGGTAAACTCAACGCTAAACAATTAACGTTCGAATGTCTTTTCAATGGCGTGCTGCTTTACGCAGATTACAGAGAGAAGAAATCAGATCAAATCGTGTAGATCAGGAGTTTACTCTAAATCTCTGAATTGTTGTGGGCTTTTTTTATTTTTAAAAGACAATTAAACTCAATATATATATGATAACAGCCATTATAGTCGGCGTGATTTGTTTAGTAATTGGTGCGGTAGTAGGAATGCTATTTTCCAAAAGCTCACTCAATACCAAAGCAAAATTCATCGTTGATGATGCCAAAAAAAATGCAGATAATCTTCTTGAAAAAGCCAATTTACAGGCAGAATCCATAAAAAAAGATAAACACCTGCAGGCAAAAGAAAAGTTTTTAGAATTAAAATCTCAGCATGACGCAGACATTCAGACACGTGAAAAGAAAATGCAGGAAGCTGAAAAACGCACCAAAGACAAAGAAAACAAACTCAATGACGAGCTCAGCAAAGCAGGAAAATTAGAGAAAGATCTGGACAGACAGATTGCTGATTATGCCAAAAAGAATGAAATCATTGAAAGAAAACAACAGGATCTCGATACTGCAACAGCTAAAAAAATCGAGATGCTTGAGAAAATTTCAAACTATACAGCAGATGAAGCCAAAGCTGAATTGGTAGAAACATTAAAAGCAGAAGCAAAAACCAGAGCTCAGGCACACGTTCAGAGCATTATGGAAGAAGCTCAGCTGAATGCAAAAAGTGAAGCAAGAAAAATCGTTATCCAGACCATTCAGAGAATTGGAACGGAGCAGGCTATTGAAAATTCAGTATCTGTTTTCAATATCGAATCTGATGAAGTAAAAGGCAGAATTATCGGTAGAGAAGGTAGAAATATCCGTGCTTTGGAAGCGATGACTGGTGTTGAAATCATCGTTGATGATACTCCGGAAGCAATTCTTCTTTCATGTTTTGATCCTGTGAGAAGAGAAATTGCAAGATTATCGCTTCACAGACTGGTAACAGACGGAAGAATTCACCCAGCAAGAATCGAAGAGGTTGTAGAAAAAACCAAAAAGATGATCGAAGAAGAAATCATCGAAGTGGGTAAAAGAACCATTATTGATTTAGGAATTCACGGTTTACACCCTGAATTGGTTAAGATCGTCGGTAGAATGAAATACCGTTCGTCTTACGGACAAAACCTTCTTCAGCACTCAAGAGAAGTAGCAAACATCGCTGCAACAATGGCTGCAGAATTAGGCTTAAATGTAAAAATGGCGAAAAGAGCCGGTCTTCTTCACGATATCGGAAAAGTTCCTGAGCAGGAATCTGAACTTCCTCACGCACTTTTAGGAATGCAGTGGGCTGAGAAATACGGTGAAAATCCAGAAGTGGTAAATGCCATCGGAGCTCACCACGACGAGGTGGAAATGACTTCATTATTATCACCAATCATTCAGGTTGCCGATG
The DNA here is from genome assembly GCF_057180485.1 of Chryseobacterium sp. HNCC26DJ240. NCBI lineage: Bacteria > Pseudomonadati > Bacteroidota > Flavobacteriia > Flavobacteriales > Weeksellaceae > Chryseobacterium > Chryseobacterium sp. HNCC26DJ240. The sequence goes on along the minus strand of NZ_JBXUGK010000006.1, from coordinate 177,754 downwards.
CGATTTCAGGAGCAAGACCGGGAGCAAGACGTCAGGTTTTGGAATCTTATATCCAAAGACTGAAAGATCTTGAAGCGGCAGCTTTAAGTTTTGAAGGAGTTTCTTCAGCTTACGCAATTCAGGCAGGTAGAGAACTGAGAGTAATGGTTGAAAGCGGAAGAGTAAATGACGAGCAGTCTGCACAGCTTTCTTATGATATTTCAGAGAAGATTCAGAATGAATTGACGTATCCTGGGCAGGTAAGAGTGACCGTAATTAGAGAGACAAGAGCTGTAAATATCGCAAGATAATTTTTCAGTTTATAATATTAGAAAACCCTTTCAGGCAACTGAAAGGGTTTTGTTTTGTTTAATAGTGTCATTTATTTACAGAAAAACTTATTTTCTTCAATATACTTTTTGCTCATCTCAATACTCTCAAAAATATCTTTATCACTCGAATCCTGCTCTACAAACCAATGTTCCAGTCCTGCTTTTTCTTTATATTTAAAAATTCTTTCAAAGTCAATTGTTCCACTGCCGACTTCTGCAAAATCTTTTGTTCCGGCTTTCATGTCTTTCACATGCCATAATGGAAAACGTTTAGGATACTTTTCAAAATAAACCAAAGGATCGAGACCGGCTTTTGAAATCCAATATAAATCTAATTCCATTTTGACAAGATCTGAAGATGTGTTTTCCAGAATGAAATCATAGAAATTTCGCTTCTCATCCATTTTCAGAAATTCAAAATCGTGATTGTGATAGGCGAGTTGAATTCCGTTTTGTTTTGAAATTTTCCCTGCATTTTCTAATACTTCAGGGAGTTTGCGGTATGATTCCAGATTTCTTTCGGCTTCGGGAAGATAGGAGCACACGGCATATTTCGCTCCTATAAAATTCAAATCATCTAAAGTCTGTTCCCATTTTTTAAGCAAGGTTCCGTTTTCATTATCGGTCATTCCGGTGCGGTGGTGCGAACTGATTACTTTTAAACCACTACTTTTTAAGATGTGACTGAATTCTTTCGCAGTTTTTCCGAAGAAAGTTCCATTGTAACCATAAATTTCAAACTCGGTAAATCCCAGTTTTGCAAGCCGCTCAAATGTTTCTTCTAAATTTTTTGAAATCGAATGACGAACAGTGTACAGCTGAATAACCAAAGCCTTTGCCACAGGATTTGGTTTGGAAATTCCACATGAAATTCCAAGAAACCCCAATGATGATAATGCTAAAAAATCTTTGCGGTTCATACTGTTTTAAAGGAAAGGTTTCATCTCATCTTCAATCTGCGTTCTCAGCTCCATCAGGCGTTTTGCGTATTTTTCCTGTTGCTTTTCCTCTTCTGTTTCGGGAATCCATCGTGGAACGGGAAGTTTTTTTCCGTTTTCGTCAACGGCCACAAACACAATGATGCAGTGGGTTTTCTTGTCGAAGGTGGGTTGCTTTAAATTTCTTGAAAAAACATTGATTGAAATATGCATGCTTGACGAACCGGTATAAATGACCTGAGCCTCGACCTTTACAATTTCACCAATCTTAATAGGTTCATAAAAACGGATTCCGCCGACGTAGACGGTTACAGAATAATTTCCGCTCCATGTTGTTGCGCAGGCGTATCCGGCCTGATCGATCCACTTCATTACACTTCCTCCGTGTACATTTCCGCCATAATTGACGTCTGATGGTTCAGAAATAAACTGAAAAGTCACTGGTTTATTCTCCATTTATCATAAATTTTTACTAAAGGTATTTAATAATTCTTAAAACGGCATATTAAATCCTATTTTTGCAGATTGAAAACTGAAGGGGTTTTCATTTAACCATTAGAAAATGTAAAACTCTCAATGAAAAAAGTATTTTATCTTAATACATGTGACACTTGCAGAAAAATTATAGGACAGTTTAATCTTAAAGAATGGGAACTTAGAGAAATCAAAAAAGAGCCCATCACAAAGGAAGAAATCGAGGCGATGTATGAGCATACAAAATCTTACGAAGCTTTGTTCAGCAAAAAATCTACTCAGATCAAACTCAGAGAAATAGATTTAAAGACTTTGACTGAAGATGATTATAAAGAATTACTTCTGGATCATTATACCTTTTTGAAACGTCCGGTTTTCCTTACAGATAAAGAAATTTTTGTAGGCAGCGAAAAAGCGACTGTACAAAGTGTGAAAGATTATTTCAGAGCAGATTAATCTATATAAAAGATTTTTTGATATAACCAAACCTCACAGGTTTTCAAAACCTATGAGGTTTTTTTGTGTGAAGAATTCCCGAATTTTTAAAAATATCATTTGTATAGATTTCCAAACCTAACGGGTTTTCAAAACCCGTTAGGTTTTTCGACAGGTATTTCTTATCTGTATCTTGTCTTTTGTTCCAAACAGTTTGCCTGAAACAAAAGACGATCTCCGGAAGTCTCAAACAAGTTGTGGGAAACAAACAGAGGTCTCCGGATGTCTCAAACAGTTTGCGGGAAACAAAATGCGATTGCAGGAAGTCTCAAACAGGTTGTGGGAAACAAAATGCAATTGCAGGAAGTCTCAAACAGTTTGCGGGAAATAAACTGCAATACGTTCAAACCTAACGGGTTTTCAAAACCCGTTAGGTTTTTGCGGAAATTAGAAAAAGGTATCTTTTGAAAATCTACAAATCATTGTTAAAAAGCGGAATTATCTCCTAGCCCGGATAGAAGCGGCATCCTTTTTTGTGGTGGACGGAACGAAGAGGAGACCACCGCAAAAAAGATACAGCGTATAGCCGGATTAAGCTCCTAAAAAACAACCGCCTCATCATTTCTGACAAGGCGGTTTTCTGTAAAATATGTTTTTCCTGATTATACAAATGGCATTTTTACCACTTTTGCAGGAATGTTTTTGTTTCTTACCTGAATGAAAATTTCAGTTCCCAGTTTGAAGTGAGGCTTGTTTACGTAAGCGATCCCCAAACCGATTTTCTTCATTGGCGACTGCGTTCCTGACGTTACTTTTCCGATCACGTTTCCTTCTGCATCTACAACAGGATAGTCGTGTCTTGGAACTCCTTTGTCTGTCAATTCGAAGCCAACTAATTTTCTTGTTACGCCTTCTTCTTTCTGCTTTGCGAAAGTATCTTTAGAAACAAAATCTTTGTCGAATTTTGTGATCCATCCTAAACCGGCTTCTATTGGAGAAGTGGTATCGTCGATATCCATTCCGTACAAGCAGAAACCTTTTTCAAGTCTTAAAGTGTCTCTGGCAGCCAATCCGCAAGGAATAATTCCTTCTTCGGCACCGGCTTCGATGATAGCATCCCAAAGTTGCTCAGCATTATGATTGTTGAAATAAATCTCAAAACCACCGCTTCCTGTGTAGCCTGTGTTTGAAATGATGACATCGCTCACTCCGGCAACAGAACCTACTGTAAAATGATAGTAAGGAATTTCTGAAAGGTTGGTTTCTGTGATTTTCTGAAGAATTTCGGTCGCTTTCGGACCCTGAACTGCCAACAGAGACATTTCGTCTGAAGCATTGGTCATTTTCGCTCCGAAAGTATTGTATTTTGAGATGTGATCCCAGTCTTTATCGATGTTTGAAGCATTTACAACCACAAAATATTTTTCGTCAGCCATTTTATAGACGATTAAGTCGTCTACAATTCCACCGTCTTCGTTCGGAAGACACGAATATTGAGCTTTTCCGTTTTCTAAAACGTCTACATTGTTTGTTGTCACAAACTGCAAAAGGTCTTTTGCACCCGCACCTTCAATGAAAAACTGTCCCATGTGAGAAACGTCAAACAGACCCGCTTTTTCTCTTACTGCAAAATGTTCTTCCGTTACTCCGGAATATTGTACAGGCATTTCAAATCCTGCAAAAGGTACTATTTTCGCTCCCAGAGAAACGTGCTTGTCGTACAGTGCTGTTTTTTTCATGTTTAATTTTTATATTTATTTTCTGTTCTAATTGTAATAGTTTTAAAGCAAAGTCTGAAAAGATTTTGACTTTATTTTTTAATTTTAAAACTTTCAAAGGCTTCGCTGAAAAGCATTTTGTAATTTCCGTTCCAGTGTTTTTGCTGGCAGTTGATGCTTACCAAAAACAAATCTTTGTTTTTCTGATATACTTTCGTAACCCAGAAAAGATTTTCTTTTTCATCAAAATAATCATACTGATATTCTGAGTATCCTTTTTTACTGCCTGTATTTTTTACTTTTTTCTCGTCGTCTGCAGAATTGTATAAAGCTAAAATAAATTTCTTTACTTCCTCTTTAGGCAAATTTAAATCGTGGTATTCTGAAATGGTAATTGCACCAATCTGATTGGTCGGGAAAATATTGACAATCCCTTCATCATTCGTTGCCTTCCACAAATCGGGCATTTTGATTGAATAATTTTCGCTTTCGTAAAGTTCTGTTCCCAGTTTTTGTGAAAACGAAAAAATGCTGAACAAAAATGCAGTAATTATAAAAGTTTTTTTCATCGTTGCGTGTTTTTAAAAATGATGTTTGTATTCTTCAAGAATGATTTTAAACCATTCGGTGAACTGTTCGGGATGTGCAGAAATTTCTTTGTCTAAATCTTTTAATGAAATGTAACGAACTTCTTCCACCTCATTTTTATTTAAATTAAATTCTGAGTTGTAGTTTCCGATAAAAACATGGTCGAGTTCATGCTCCCAAAGCCCGTTTCCGACGTCTGCTTTATAGATAAAATGAAATTTTTCTGAAAGTTGAGTTTCAATTCCCAGCTCTTCATTCAATCGGCGGTTGGCACCTTCAAGGTATGTTTCGTCAATTCTTGGGTGCGAACAGACAGCGTTCGTCCATTGATTGGGAGAATGGTATTTCTCTGAAGCCCTTTTCTGTAAAAGCATTTCGCCGTTTTCGTTAAATAAAAAAACCGAAAAAGCACGGTGCAGCAAACCATTGATATGAGCCTGCTGTTTTTCCATTAAACCTAAAACTTGATCTTCGGGATTTACTAAAACTACCAATTCTTCCATTCCTACAAATTTAAGTTTTAATCGTGATTTCGTAAAATATTTGTTTAAAATTTTTAATATTTATGAAATATTGGCTTTTATTTAAATAAAAATTCAGCACTAATTTTATTGAAAATGCAATGAATTGAGGTGTATCACTTATTTAAAATATTATTATTGTTAAAATTTTAACATCAACTAAGATTAATATATCTGTTTCATCATTAATGCTTAACTTTGCACTTTAAAAATTTGAACGATGGAACTAGATTATATTGAGCATATCAGTCCGATTCTGAAAGATGGAGTTAAGAATTATTTAATTGATATCGACGGAACAATTACTGAAGATGTTCCGAACGAAGAACCTGAAAGAATGGTTACCTGCGAGCCTTTTCCTGATGCACTGGAAACAGTGAATAAGTGGTACGATGAAGGACATCAGATTTGTTTCTTCACGTCAAGAACAGAAAATTTGAAGCAAATTACCATCGATTGGTTAGACAAACACGGATTCAAATACCACAGTGTTTTATGCGGAAAACCAAGAGGTGGAAATTATCACTGGATCGATAATCATTTGGTAAGAGCTACAAGATACAAAGGTAAATTTACCGATTTGGTGGAGAAGCAAGTGACCATCGAAGTTTTTAAAGAAGATTAAATCAAAGAGAAGATTTAAAGATTAAACGAAAGGCGAAAAGCCGGAAATTCTTTTAATTTTTAAATCTTTTTACATTTTAAATAGATTATTAAGTAAGTTATGAAAGTTTTAGCAAACGACGGTTTAGACCAGTCCGGAATTGATGCGTTAACCGAAAAGGGCTTTGAAGTAATTACCACAAAAGTTCCTCAGGAATTTCTTTTAGATTACATCAACGAGCACAAAATTCGTACAGTTTTGGTAAGAAGTGCCACACAGGTAAGAAAAGATATTATTGATAATTGCCCGTCACTGGAAATCATCGGAAGAGGTGGAGTAGGAATGGATAACATCGATGTAGATTATGCAAGAGAGAAAGGAATTCACGTGATTAACACGCCTTCTGCTTCTTCAGAATCAGTTGCAGAATTGGTTTTTGCCCACTTGTTCTCAGGAGCAAGATTTTTACAGGATTCCAACAGAAAAATGCCTTTGGTAGGAGATACTGAGTTTGCTTCTTTGAAAAAAGCTTATGCTGCAGGTATCGAATTAAAAGGAAAAACCATCGGAATTGTTGGGATGGGAAGAATCGGTCAGGAAGTGGCAAAAATTGCTTTAGGTCTTGGGATGAGAGTAATTGCTGCCGATAACATGATTGGAAAAGCAAGTATTAAAGTGACATTCTACAACAATCAATTCATTAATGTTGATATTGAAACTGAACCTTTGCAGGAAGTTTTGAAGCATTCAGATTTTATCACACTTCATGTTCCGGCTCAGAAAAACGGTTATATGATTGGTAAATCTGAGTTTGAAATGATGAAAGACGGTGTTGCTATTGTGAATTGCTCAAGAGGTGGTGTGATTGATGAAACTGCTTTGATTGAAGCTTTAGATTCAGGGAAAGTAAGATTTGCCGGTTTGGATGTTTTCATAAACGAGCCAACACCTTCAAGGGAAATTATTACGCATTCTAAAATCTCTGTTACGCCTCATACCGGCGCTTCAACACTGGAAGCTCAGGACAGAATCGGGCTTTCTTTGGCAGAGCAGATTACAAGTATTTTACAAATTCAATAATTACTTTGAATTTTTGAATCATAAACAGAAACGCCGCAAATTTTTGCGGCGTTTCTGTTATATATTGTTTTTCGTTTTCAGTAAATCTCTGATTTCCATTAATAACTTCTGATCTTCAGTAGGTCCTGCAGGAGCTTCAATTGGAGCATCTTCTTTTTTACTTAAACTTGCAATTCCTTTAATAAGCATAAATAAAACAAATGCTACAATTAAGAAACTGATAACCGAAGAAAGGAAATTACCATACTTGACACCGTTCCAGGAAAGTTCTGCAATGTTTTTTACGTTTGCTTTTTCTAAAGCGGGGTTTAGAAGTAATGGCGTGATAATATCATCCACAAATGATTTTACAATTGCACTAAAAGCTGCACCGATAATTACACCGACTGCCAAGTCAACTACATTACCTTTAAAGGCAAAATCTTTAAAATCTTTAATAAATCCCATAATTTATATTTTTAAATGTTTTACACAAAAGTATCATTTAAATATAATAATATTAGAAATTTTGGGTGTTTTTTTGCTTTAGATAATAAATAATTTTAAATAATTATGGTTAAATTTATTAAAACCTTACTCTAATGAAAATTTTCACAGCACAAAATATAAAATCAGCAGATTTATTTACGATGGCAAATGAGCCTATTTCGTCTGTAAATTTAATGGAAAGAGCAGCTCAAAGTTGTGCGGATTGGCTTTATTTAAACTGCAAAAATCACACCCGTTTTGCAATTTTTTGTGGTAACGGCAATAACGGTGGCGATGGTTTTGCCATCGCAAGAATGTTGTATCTGAAAGGTTTTGATGTAGATGTTTTTATTGATCAATCTAATTCTAAGTTTTCTGATGATGCTTTGGTTAATTTTAAGAGACTGAAAGATATTTCAGGAATTGCGGTTCATGATTTTGATGATGTAGAAAAATTTAATTTTGAAAAAAATGTTTTGATTGATGCGCTTTTTGGAACAGGTTTGTCAAGAAGTCTGGAAGGAATTTATAAAAATGTAGTTGAAAATTTAAATTTTAAAAGCAATCCTAAAATCTCAATTGATATCCCTTCAGGATTATTTGCAGATAAATTAAATGATGAAAATGCCATTGTTTTTAAAGCAGATTTCACTTTGACTTTTCAATTCAGGAAAAAGACTTTTCTCCATCCCGAAACTGGAAAATTTGCCGGAAAAGTAATTGTTTTAGATATAAATTTAAGTGATGAATTTATTGAACAAACAGAAACTGATGATTTTGTGATTGATGATGATTTAATTTTAAAAATATTTAAACCAAGAGAAGATTTTGCTCATAAAGGAACTCACGGCAAATCGATTATTGTCGGCGGAAGTTATGGTAAGATTGGAGCTGCAGTTCTGGCTACAAGATCTGCGCTGAGAACAGGTTCGGGTTTAACATTTGTTGTGGCTCCGAATTGTGGTTATGAAATTCTTCAAACCAATTGCCCTGAAGCCATGTTTATCGATGGAGGAGAAAGAAATGTTCATCAAATTGAAAAACAAGAAAATGCTGTTTACGGAATTGGGCCTGGTTTAGGAACAGAAATTCAGACCGAAAAAGTTTTGATTGAATTTCTTATAAATCATCAAAAGCCTTTGGTTTTAGATGCTGACACCTTAAATATTATTTCTAAAGATAAAAAGCACTTAAAATCAATTCCTGAAAATTCAATCATCACGCCACATCCGAAAGAATTTGAAAGACTTTTTGGTAAAACTGAAAATTCGTTTGAGAGATTAAATTTAGCCAAAAGAAAAGCAAAAGAATTGGAAATTTTTATTGTTTTAAAAGATCATCACACGCAGATTGTATCTCCTGATGGAAAAGTTTATTATAATATTACAGGGAATTCCGGTTTGGCAAAAGGAGGAAGCGGCGATATTCTCACAGGAATTTTAACTTCACTTTTAGCTCAGAAATATTCTTCAAAGGAAGCATCAATTCTAGGTGTCTGGCTTCATGGGAAAGCTGCAGATTTTGCCGCAGAAAAGTATTCAAAAGAAGCAATGCAACCCACTGATGTGATCGATGAAATCGGAAATGTCTTTATCGAATTAAACAAAAAAGCCACAATAAAATTGTGACTTTCTGTGATATTTTTTAAGCAAAACCTAAGAGCTAACAGCTAATACTTAATCTGGTTTTGCATTTTCAGCCTCCGTAATTTTCATTTTTTTAGAATAAATCATAATGACAACTCCGGCGATAATAAACGGAATTGACAAAATTTGACCCGTATTTAATCCACCGAATGATAAATATTCGTCTCCCTGCGGTTCTTTCAGGAATTCTACAAAGAATCTGATAGCCCAAAGTATGATGAAAAATAGACCAAACAACCAACCTTGCTGATATTTTTTGTTGGTTTTTCTGTACAAAATCCAAAGCAGAACAAAAAGCAAAACATAACCAGTTGCTTCAAGCAGTTGACCAGGATATCTAGGCACTGTAAGACCGTATTCGTCGCTCATTTGTGGGAATAAAATCGCTAAAGGAGAGCTTGGATCAACCTGCTTTCCGATGATTTCTGAATTGAAAAAATTTCCAACTCTCACAAAAGCACCACCTAACGAAACCACAATTCCCAATCTGTCATACACCCAAAACGGATTTTTCTTAATGATTTTAAATGAATAGTAAAGTGTTGTAAAAATCAACATGATTGTCGCTCCATGACTTGCCAAACCTGAAAAACCGGTGAATTCAAGTTCAGGTTTTGTTTTGATTGGTAGAAAAACGCTCAGAAAATCTTCTTTAAAAAGTTCAGGCTCATAGAAAATAACGTGTCCTAATCTCGCTCCCAGGATGGTTCCAAGTAAAGTCCATGTAAAAAGCGGATCAAGATATTTTATATTCACATGATCGATGTCGAATATTTTTTTCATTAAAATATATCCGAAACCAAAAGCAAAAACAAACATTAAACTGTAGTAATGGAGTGTAAAAGAGCCAATTTTGATTCCCACTGAAGGATCCCAAATTTTATATTCTGTTTCCAGAGAAACCTGATCTGCTTCTGTGAGAGGTTTTGATGACTTTAAAATGTATTTGAAATCAGCTTTATTTTGTGCTGGCTTAAAATCTTTATTTAAAAACTGATACCCATTTTTCTGAAGAATCATAAAAGAATTGTCGTAAAATTCTCCCCAGCCGTTTTTTCCTTCGAGATTGGCTTTGTTGACAATTATTAAACTGTTTGTCACATTTTTCCCTGCAAAATCAGCAAAAGTTTTAGCATCCGTGGTGGTGAAAACTTTTACGGGAACAGGCTGACTGTTCACGACTAAATTAGCATCAGAAACTCCACCGGGATAATTCTGAGCAAAAATATTCTGAACGAAAAATGCGAAAATTAGAAGATAAACTCTAAAGAATATAGTATTCATTATAAAAATGTTTTTAGCATTAGTGATTGCATTTTGGTGGAACAGGATCATAACCGCTGCCTCCCCACGGATGACATTTTGAAATTCTTTTTACTCCTAGCCAAAATCCTTTAAAAATCCCATGAACCTGAAGCGATTCTACCATATAATGAGAACAGGTAGGCTCGTAACGGCAGTTTTTGGGAAGTAATGGCGAGATAAACCATTGGTAAAATCTGATGAGAATTACCAAAGGGAATGTTATAATTTTATTGAATGAAAGTTTCAAAACATTGCAAAAGTAGGGTAAAAAATTTAAATTTAGTTTAAATTTGTTTCAAGTTTCGGGCAGTAAACAGGTGATTCGTCGGATAAATTTATACGTTTGTCGATTCTGTTTACTTTCACAAAATATTTTCAATTCAAATACAGAAATCTTGAATCATAATACTCCTTTAGCAGAAAGATTAAGACCAAAAACCTTAGATGAAGTTTTGGGACAGGAGCACCTTACCGGAGAGAAAGGCACCATCAGAAAAATGCTGGAAAACGACACGCTGAATTCACTAATTCTGTGGGGACCACCGGGGACAGGGAAAACGACTTTGGCGGAAATCATTTCAGAAAAATCTGGCAGAAAATTTTTTAAACTTTCTGCAGTTTCTTCAGGGGTGAAAGATGTGCGGGATGTAATTGAAGATGCCAAAAAGCAAAATCTTTTTTCCGGCAAGTCGCCAATCCTTTTTATTGATGAAATACACCGATTTAATAAATCTCAACAAGACTCATTGCTTCATGCGGTTGAGAAAGGTTGGATAGTTTTGATTGGTGCAACTACTGAAAATCCAAGTTTTGAGGTGGTTTCAGCATTGTTGTCCAGAAGTCAGGTTTATATATTGAAAGCTTTAAGCTATGATAAACTGGAAGAGTTGATTGATATTGCAACAGCAAGATTCAATAAAGATGAAAATTCTGACTTTATAATTAAAGAGAAAGAAGCATTCATACAATATTCCGGTGGTGATGGAAGAAAGCTGATTAATTCTGTGGAATTGGTTTTAAATCAATTTAAAAATTCCACAAACAGAGAGATTTCCAACGATGACGTAATGTCTGTTTTGCAGGAAACGATGGCGCTTTACGATAAAAATGGTGAGCAACATTATGATATTATTTCGGCTTTTATCAAATCTATGCGGGGAAGTGATCCGAATGGTGCTGTTTATTGGCTGGCGAGAATGATTGCGGGAGGGGAGGACATAAAATTCATTGCCAGAAGAATGCTGATTTTAGCTTCTGAAGATATTGGTTTGGCAAACCCTAATGCTTTGGTCATTGCAAATAACTGTTTTCAGGCAATCAATGTGATTGGAAATCCTGAGGCGAGAATTTTATTGAGTGAAACAGCAATTTATCTTGCGGTTTCTCCAAAAAGTAATTCTGCGTATATGGCCATCAACGAAGCGTTGGCTTTTGTGAAGAAAACGGGAAATCTTCCTGTGCCGTTGCATCTTAGAAATGCTCCTACGAAATTGATGAAAGATTTAGATTACGGCAAAGAATATAAATATGCCCATTCGTTTGACGGTAATTTTGTAAATCAGGATTTTTTACCGGAAGAAATTAAGGATGTTAAATTCTACGAGCCCGGAAACAATGCCACGGAAAAGAAAATCTACGATGAACTTAAGAAAAAATGGAATGATAAATATTGAAAAAGGACATTCAAAATGAATGTCCTTCCTAAAAATATCTAATATGGCAATTTACTATTTCTTTGGGCTGGTAATAACGAGCGTTTTTCTACCATCATAATCTTTAACCTCTGCATTCTCCATCAAATTGGCGAAAATATTGATTTTTGTATCAGTAAATTCGTATCCATCAATTACAGCAGGAGTTTCCGGAGCTAAACCATTTTGCTTATTAAGCTCTGCAATGCTGATAAAATCAAGTGTTCCGTAATCTTTCTTAAATTTCACAGAAGCCAATCCATTTTCAGCAAGAAAACTGAACTTTTTCAAATCCTGAGGCAATGCTGCAGCATTTTTAAACATATTAATACTTTGTACATATTGTTTGTTAGCATCAAACATGGCAACAGTTCCTACATTTCCATTCGCAATAGCAAATTTTGTAGCAGGATTTTTTTGAGCAAAAACGCTAACTGAAGCGAACAAAAGTAAAGAATATAGAATTTTTTTCATAATCAAAAATTATTTCGGTTAATTACGTGATAAATGTACATAAATTTTGATTAATATCAATAATAAATATAAATATTTCTTAATATTCTTGTGACGACGAGAAAAATACAGCTTTAATGCCTAATGTTTCAAAAAATATTCTTAAAGATGATTAATGCGTATTTAATCAGATAGTTATATGTAATTTATTATTTAAAGAAATGAGTTTTTACTTTAAATAAATCAGACTTTTTCTGAGTTTAAAAATTATTAAATCCCTGAATCTATCGGCTTCCATTCCTGTTGAATAAAAGACATTAGAAAATCCGGACATTTGATGATTTTCCCTGATTCTGCATCCAAAAAGAAAAGAGTTGTCTTTGCATCTGTAATTTTAACGTTTTCAGAATTGAAAATCTCATATCGAAACTCTATCTTTACTCCCGGAAGTTTTTCAACATAGGTATGAATTGTTAATTCTTCATCGTAAAAAGCAGGTTTTAAATATTTAATACTATATTCTGAAACCGGAAGCCAAATTCCTTTTTTTTCGATGTCATTATAAGAAATTCCTATGCTTCGGAAGAGTTCCACTCTTGCAACTTCCAGATACTCTGCATAGTTGCCGTAATAGACATATTTCATAGGGTCGGTTTCACCGTAACGTACTCTTAATGAGTGTGTTGTATGTATCATAATAAGGTCTTTTTTAGACATACAAATATATTTTTTAATAATCAATAGCTGCAACATTTTTTTTTAAAAAGAAAATACGTGACCTTTGCTGTCCACCTTTTTTTAACGACTAACTACGCAATATCAGGGCATAAAAATGAAAGAAAATTTGATGATGACATGGCAGAATTGCCTCCAGTTTATGAGAGATAATCTCAATGCGGCTGAGGATAATTCTGATCTGAAGAAACTTGAAAAATCCTTCGACTTACTTTTCGATAAAGTGCAGCCGGTTTCTCTGGTTGACAACAATCTTACCTTGATGGTACCGAGTGATTTTTACAAAGAATATATTGAAGATAACTACCTGTCTCTACTTTCTGCAGCCCTAAAGAAAAATATTGGCAAAGGCGTTAAACTTTGGTATTCTGTGATGGAAAACAAGCCTGCAGGTCAGGAAAAACCTGTTACCATGAATATGAAAGGCAAAACAGTTGCTACACCAAAAGTGCAGGAGACTATGCCTCAAGGGTTTTCGGGGAATATTGTTAATCCATTTGTAGTTCCGGGCATCAAAAAGGTCAATATAGATTCAAATCTGAAAGCTGATTTTTCTTTTGATAATTATGTAGAGGGAGAAAGCAACAAATTTGCATCTACAGTTGCTAAATCTATTGCTAAAAGACCTGGTGCAACGGCATTCAACCCTTTGTTTTTATATGGAGGTTATGGAGTAGGTAAAACTCACCTTGGCCAAGCAGTTGGTCTTGAAGTGAAAAGCCAGTTTCCGGATAAAGTAGTTTTATATTTATCATCAGAAAAATTTATCCAGCAGTTTATTTCGGCTGCGAAAGCTCATAAGCAGACAGAATTTGCCAATTTCTACCAGATGGTAGATGTGTTGATTATCGATGATATTCAGTTCCTTTCCGGGAAATCTGCTACGCAAGATAGCTTCTTCCATATTTTTGATTATTTACATCAGAACGGAAAGCAAATTATCCTGACTTCAGATAAAGCTCCGGTGGATATCATGGATATCCAGGAAAGAATTGTTTCCCGTTTCAAATGGGGACTTTCTGCGGAAATCAAATCTCCGGATCTGGATACCCGTAAGAAAATCATCGTTGACAAATTAAGCCGTGACGGTATTGTTTTAACAGATGATATGCTTGATTTCCTTGCTGCAGAAGCGAAAACCAATGTAAGAGAACTTATCGGAGTAATCAATTCGGTTATAGCTTATTCTACGATTTATAAATCAGACTTAAGTCTTGAACTTTTAAAGGAAACAATCAATAAAATTGCTGCAAACCAAAAGAAAATCATCAATATTCCTTATATTCAGGAAGTTGTGTGTGATTATTTTGGAATTAAAAGAGAGCAGCTTTTATCTAAAACAAGAAAAAGAGAAATTGCACTTCCAAGACAGTTGGCAATGTACTTTGCGAAAGAATATACCAACTCTACATTTACCAAAATCGGTGAAGAAATGGGAGGGAAGGATCACTCAACGGTAATGTACGCCTGCGAAACAATCAAAGATGTTTCGAAAATTGATAAGGAAGTAAAAAAATATGTGAAAGATCTTACTGAAAGAATCAAACATTAAGTAAGAATTTTTTTAAATTAATATTAAAAATGAAGGATAGATTTATTCTTCATTTTTTATTTTTGTAATCTCAAATCTCAAATCTCAAATCTCAAATGAAAATATTAATGGTTTGTCTCGGAAATATCTGCCGAAGCCCCCTTGCTGAAGGAATATTAAAATCAAAACTTCCCGCAGATTTTCAGGTGGATTCTGCCGGAACTATCAATATGCACGAAGGAAATGCTCCCGATAAAAGATCGGTTGAAGTGGCTTTAAAAAACGGTTTGGATATTTCAAAACAGCGTTCAAGACATTTCCAATCTCATGATTTAGATGAATACGACAGAATTTTCTGCATGGATAAAAATAATCTGAGAGATGTTTTATCTTTAGCTAAAAGTGATGAGCAGAGACAAAAAGTCTCACTATTGATGAATGATTTGAATTTAAAACAACATCCCAACGAAGTTCCCGATCCTTACTGGAGTGGTTCTGAAGGTTTTGATCAGGTGTACAGACAAATTGATGAAGCCTGTGAAATCATCGCAGAAAATCTTCAAAAAGAAACCTCCAACTCCAGGTAAATCAAAATCTTACTCTAATTTTTAGACCTTAAACTTAGCCTCAACCTCAATCTTAACCTTAACCTTAAAACATGCTTTTCCTACTTCCGGCATATCTTTCAGAAAA
This sequence comes from Chryseobacterium sp. HNCC26DJ240, assembly GCF_057180485.1. Lineage (NCBI taxonomy): Bacteria > Pseudomonadati > Bacteroidota > Flavobacteriia > Flavobacteriales > Weeksellaceae > Chryseobacterium > Chryseobacterium sp. HNCC26DJ240. The sequence continues at coordinate 162,563 of NZ_JBXUGK010000006.1, read as the reverse complement.
CACTTCGATTACACACTTTTCACCTGTGATTAAAGAATATATCATGCAGACTGATTATTTTTTTGTTGAAAACGAAAAGACAGCCAGAAAAGTCGTGAAGTTTTTTGCACCCGAAAAAAAGCAGGCAGATTTAAAACTGTTTTTGCTTGATAAATACACAGAAAATGCTGATATCAAGGAAGCTCAGACCCTGATGCTGAAAGGTCAGGATTTTGGTTTGTTATCAGAAGCGGGATTGCCTTGTATCGCTGATCCAGGGAATCTGATGGTGAAGTGGTGTCATGAGAAAAATATTAAGGTGGTACCAATTTCAGGACCATCTTCGATTATTTTAGCTTTGATTTCAAGTGGATTTAATGGACAGGAATTTACTTTCAACGGATATCTTCCAATCGATAAAGCAGAAAAGAAAAAACAGATTCTTCATTTGGAAAATCTGGTTCAGAAAACGGGTTATTCACAGATTTTTATGGAAACACCTTACAGGAATAACCAACTCATTGAAGATCTTTTAAAATTTCTTCCAGCAAATACAAAACTTTGCATCGCTGCCAATATTAACGATCCGGAAACTGAATTTATCAAAACCAAAACCATCAAAGACTGGCAGAAACAGAAGCCTGAACTGCATAAAATTCCGGCAGTGTTTGTTCTGGGAAAGTAATCTGATTCTGACGGATGAGACCAATTCAGCAGATTTGTAATGTTGTTTTGAGAACATTATAGCAGTTATTCATTCTCATTTATAATTTAACAGCCCTTAACAACCCTTTAGCACCATTATTGTCATTGTACAGATATAACATCAAAAAAATAAAATATGTCTGACAAAAAATTAGCTGGTCTTTGGATTGATACGCAAAAGGCGGTAGTGGTAAAAAATCATGATGCTCAGAATGCATTTAAATTCTTTCTCTGCAGTCCGGTAAAAGCGATTATCCAACATGGAAACTCAAGTGAAAATGCAGGAAATAATGCAGAGCAAACCAATAAGGTTAAATTCTTCAAAGAAGTTGAGCATTTGCTTACCAATTCAGAAGAAGTTTTGATCACAGGTCCGGGAACGATTCAGGAAGAACTGAAAAAACATCTTCACGATACGGCACAGTTTAAAGATTTAAAGATTACTCTTGAAACTTCACAGCAAATGTCTGATGAGCAGGTTTTAGAGACGGTAAAGACACATTTTAATGCTTAATTAAATTGTTATTGCAAAGGAAACATCCGAATACTTCTAGTACTCGGATGTTTTTTTATGCTATTTTCAGTTTCGCTTCTTAAAATTATTACCGATTTTGTGACTTTCATTAAGTTAATAATTAATATTTTTATGCAATGAAAAAGAGTTTTTTAGCAATACTATTTTTACCATTTTCAATATTCGCTCAGGATGTCCCGAAACTTACCGATGAAATGGCGGTGAAACTTTCAGAAAAACCACTTCATTGCATCAATCAGGAGTATCCAAACAAGACGGCGCATATCATTAATAACGAGGCTGAAGTTTCTTTAAGTCCTAAAGATTTGCATCCCAGTTTTTATGGTTGCTTCGATTGGCATTCATCTGTTCATGGGCATTGGATGTTGGTTAGACTGTTAAAAACAAAACCCAATTTGTCTGTTGCTAAAGATATTGAAACGATTTTAGACAACTCATTTAAGAAAGAAAACCTTCAGGTGGAAGCAGATTATTTTACAAAATATCAACTGACAACCACTTTCGAGCGAACTTACGGCTGGGCATGGCTGTTGAAACTCGATGAAGAACTGATGACATGGAATCATCCAAAAGCTAAAATATGGCATGAGAATTTGAAACCTCTAACGGATAAAATTCTCAATTCGTGGAAGACCTATCTGCCGAAACAAACCTATCCAAACCGAACCGGAGTTCATCCAAACACCGCATTCGCAATGGTTTTTGCGCTCGATTGGGCGAGAGTAACTGGTGACAAAGCTTTTGAAAATGAACTGATTGAAAAAGCAAAATATTTTTATTTAAACAATACAAAAACACCAGCGTATCTCGAACCTGACGGTTCAGATTTTTTCTCGCCAAGTCTTGAAATTGCCGATTTAATGCGCAGAATTTTTCCTCAAAAAGAATTTGTAAAGTGGCTTGATAACTTTTATGAAAAAAGAAGTTTGGAAAACATCGAAAAAATTCCTGTAGTAAGTGATTTGAGCGATTATCAAACTGTTCATCTCGTTGGTTTATCTTTCACGAAAGCATGGTGCATGAAAGGAATTGCGAAATCGCTTCCCGACAATCATCCATTAAAAAAAGAATTCCAAAAAACAGCAACCATCTTTTTAAACAACGGACTTCCATTATTATTTCAGGGAAATTACGGCGGAGATCATTGGCTGGCAAGCTTTGCAGTGTATGCTTTGGAGGACTGATTTCTGCAGTTAAATTTGATAAATATATTTATTTTAAATCAAGTGTTTGTTCACGGCAAATTGATCAAGTGTTTTTACCAGAAAGAACACTAAGAAATTTCACAAAGTACATAGGATATAGTGATCTTCGTGAAAAACCTTTGTGCACCTTGTGGTAAAAGTTGATAGTAATTATCTAACAAAATCTTGGTGTTTAGTTACTAAGTGAAACGCCATTGTTTATCTTAAAAATATTCGCAATATTTAAAGAAATCTTCGTCTAACCTTGCGTTTAAGTATAAATTAAAATCAATATCGAATTCCTAATTTCTTCAAAAGAAAACTCAACAACCAAATAGGTCCGATCAAAAGAAACTGTAAATCTTTAAGAAATGACGGTTTTTTGCCTTCAATTTTGTGCCCAACGAACTGCGAAATCCATGTCGCAACGAAAACGGCAAGATAAATTAACCACGATTTTCTTCCAAAACTTACATTTACCAGAGATACGAAATGTTCCATTAAAAGCATGACGAAAAGCATGATGAGTGCAATTCTCCATGATAATCTGAAATAAAATACTGTGACAAGAGACAGAGCAATAAAGCTTGCGATACTTAGAAATCCGAAGTATTTAAGGTAAATATTGGGTGTAGGAATGTATGAAATAAATCCTAAAATCGTCCAGAAAATCAAGGGAACACAGATCCAGTGAATCAGCTTGTTGGTGGAGTTTCTGTGGCTTTCGGCGTATTCAGCAAAAAGCAAATCAATCTTTCTCATGGTTTTGAATTTGGGTGTACTAAAATAATAAATTTTTGCAATCGGAAGACAGATTGTTTACATTTGCTATATGTCTGCATTAGAAAAATTCGGGGTCGAGATTTTTACGCAGCACAACATCTTTGAAAGAATCTCTGCCGACAAACCTTTCCGTCCCGATAATCCTGCTTTTATCTTTATTAGAAGCGGTTCTATTAAGTTGCGGCAACATTTCAGCGATCTCGAGCTTTCTGCCAATATGTTTATGGTTACCGACCCGCAAACGGTATACGAACTGATTTCTGTAAGTGATGATTTTCAGTCGAGAATGGTTTCTTATAAAAGAGATTTTATTTCAACTCTATCTTTGAAATTCAATAGGTTAATAACGTATCGTTATTTCCGTCAGCAGATGAATGTGGGCGTTCCCTTTCATCAGGATGATATGGATGTAGTGTGGAAAAGCGTCAATTTCCTGAAATATATTCTCGATTCTGAGACCGAAATGACCTACAAAAAAGAGATAGTGGAGCATCTTTTCTCGGTTTTCTGCTACCAAATGGCGGGGATTATTGCCAATGAAGACAATAAGTCTATGAATCAGATGTCGAGACAGGAAGAAATTGTTTTTCTTTTTTTAAATGATGTAGCTAAATTTCATCTTCACGAACACACAGTTGAGTTTTACGCGCAACGCCAGTCCATTACAACCAGACATCTTTCTGCTGTAGTGAAGAGTATTACCGGCCGCTCTGCAAGTCAGATTATTGCTTTAATTATAATCAATGAAGCAAAAGTACTTTTAAACTCGTCTAAGAAGCCTGTTTCAGAGATTTCTGCAGGCTTGGGATTCAGTGATCAGTATTCCTTTTCTCATTTTTTTAAGAAGCATTTAGGCGAAAGCCCAAGTCATTACAGAAATCAGTTTGAAGGCTGAATCTTACATTTGAACATCTTTTTCCAAAAATCAAACATTTGTTTGAGCTTATGCTTGTCCTAACTTTGCAACTGTAAAACAAGGTACAATGATTAAGCAAATAAAAACAGCACTGTCAATTTTGGCGGCAGTATTCCCTGTGCTGTTTTTTTCTCAGAACATAAAACAAATGACCGCCAGTGAAGTCGCCCAATTAGCGCTTCAAAATCAACAGCAACTTAAAGTTTCTGCCCAGAATATTGATATTGCTAAACAAAATATTGATATTGCCAAATTGCAGAAACTCCCTACCATTACAGCTTCTACAAGCCAGTTTTATTTGGGGAATTCTATTGCAATCGATAAAAATTTTTCAAATTCCATTAAAATTGAAATGCCGCATTATGGAAGTACATATGCGGTGCAGGCTACTCAGCTTATTTTTAAGGGTGGATTGGTGAATAAGTCTATCGAAATGGCGGGACTTCGTGAGCAACTTTCAAAATTAGACTTAGAGAAAAACCAACAGGATGTGAAGTTTTTGGTAATTTCTAATTATCTCGATATTTATAAAATTATCAATCAGGAACAGGTTTTTCAGAATAACAAAAAACTGGCTCAGAAAAGACTACAAAACATCAAAGATTTTTACAAGCAGGGCATGATTACACGAAACGAGGTCATCCGTGGTGAATTGAATATCAAAAATCTGGATCAGGGAATTTTAACCTTAACCAACAATAAGAAAATCCTTAATTACAATCTCAGTACAGCTCTCGGGTTTCCTTTAGATACAGAAATTGTTCCTACCGAAGATTTAGACAATAAAGAAATAGGTATTGGCATGGAATATTATCTAAATCTTGCCCATGATTCTAATCCGCAAATGAAATCTGCAAAAACAAATATTTCGGTGGCTGAAAAGAATATCGAAATTATCAATACAGATAAAATGCCAACCATTTCAGGCTATGGAAGTTACAATGTGCAAAGACCAATTACTACCAGAACTCCGGTTTTGGATATGTACGGAAACGGATGGCAAGGTGGAATTTCTTTAAGCTATAACATCGATAATCTGTATAAAACCAAAGAAAGAGTGAAGCTTGGCGAACTGCAAAAAAATCAGGCTAATGAATCCCTCACTTTGGTGCAGCAAAATATTGATATGACGGTAAATGCAGCGTATGTGAAATACCAGGAAGCTATTCAGCAGGCGCAGATTTTAAATGATGCTAAAAATCTGGCTGACGAAAACTACAACATCACAGAAGCAAAATACCTCAATCAATTGGCTGTACAGGCAGAAATGCTGGATGCCCAAAACCAGAAACTACAATCGGAACTGGATTTTGCCAATGCAGAAATCAACGTATTGTATCAATATTACAATCTTTTGAAATCTACGGGAACATTATAATATATGTTCAGCGGGCTTAGCTGACTTTACGCCTTTGTAAACTTAAAAACAGTTAGTATTCAAAAAAACTTTGCGCACTTTGCGTTAAAAAACTTTCAATTTATCAAAACTGAAAATCAAAACAATGGAAAACAAGGAACAAAATACAGAAAACACACAACCGGCTGCCGAAAAACCAAGCGCGGTCATTAAGAAAAAAGAAGCCAGGAAGAATAAAATCAGAGCAATCATTTCAAACATCATTGTTTTTGCGGTGATTGGTTTTGGTTTGTGGTGGCTCGTACGTCAGTATTTCCATATTGGAGATAAGACTTACACTGAAGCAGCTCAGGTGGAGGAGTTTATTAATCCTATCAACACAAGAGTTTCGGCTTACATTAAAGAAATTAAATTCATCGAACATCAACAGGTGAAAAAAGGTGATACTCTGGTGATTTTAGATGAAAGAGAAATCCTAACCCAGCTCGGACAGGCGGAAGCAGCGTATCAGAATGCTTTGGCTCAAAGATCGGCAACCAGTACTTCTGTAAATACTGTTTCAAACAACGTCAGCGTGATGGAATCCAACATTGCAGGAGCAAAAGCCCGACTTTGGAATGCCGAGCAGAATTTAAACCGATACAAAAATCTTTTAGCTTCAGAAGCTGTTACCAGACAGCAGTTTGATCAAATGAAAACCGAGTATGATGCTCAAAAAGCAGCTTACGAAACATTGGTCAACCAAAAGCAGTCTGCCAATCTTTCAACTACCGAAGTGAAATCTAAATTAGGAATCAACGATGCGGAAATCAAAAGAACAAAGGCAGCTTTGGATATGGCAAAAATTAATCTTTCTTACACGGTAATTACTGCTCCGTACGACGGTGTGATGGGAAGAAGAATGATTGCTGAAGGACAGTTAATTCAACCCGGACAGCAAGTTGGAACCATCGTTCTCAACAATCAAAAATGGGTAACAGCAAATTTCCTTGAAAGCCAAATGCCGAATGTGAAAATAGGAGAGAAGATGACCATGACTGCCGATGCTTTAGGCGGAAAATCTTTTGAAGGAATCGTTACCGCAGTTTCTGCAGCAACCGGTTCAAGATACTCAAGCGTTCCGACAGATAACTCTACAGGTAATTTCATCAAAGTGCAACAGAGAATTCCGGTAAGAATCGAGTTTACAGATTCCAATAAAAAAGAAGATGTGGCGAAACTGAGTGCGGGGATGAATATGAATGTAGTTATTAAAGAACCAAGTAAAAAGTAAAAAGAGTCAGGTTAAAGAGAGGGAAGCGGGATGATGGAAGTACATCATTCAAAAACTTCCAGCACCCATCTTCCAACTTCCAGCCAAAAAATAAAAATTATGTACAATCAAGGTCTTTTCAGTCATTGGGTTCCGAAGCCGTTACAGCTTTTTGTGATTTTCCTGCTGACGCTTATCGCAATGCCGGTGAGTGGAGTTTACACGGGAAGTTTAAGCTATATGGTGGGCGATACCGGAGTGATGAGCGAATATTTTATGTGGGCAAACTACGCCACAACTGTAGGAATGGGAGCCGCAATGCCTATTGTTTTGCGGGCTAAAATGCGTTTTAAAGTAAGGGATAAAGTGGTGATTTTACTTCTGCTCCTGGGAGTTTTCAGTTATATCAATGCAACGACTTCAGAGCCGATGGTCATCGTTTTTGTGTCGCTGGTTTTGGGATTCTGCAAGACATTTATTACCATTGAAGTATTTCTTCCGTTGATGGCAATGATGGGTGGTAGAGGTATTTTCTATGGTGTTTTTTATACGTTTATTCTCGTGATTACACAGGTTACCAATTATTATGCTACCGACTTTTCTATTGAATACAACTGGCGGCAGTTTCTCATTTTCGTGGCGATTCTGTGTTTCGTAGTAGCGATGATTTGCTGGGTGGTGATGCACGATAAGTATTTTGCTCTCAAAGTTCCTTTGCATTATATCGACTGGCTAAGTATTGTTCTGTTTATTTCGACTTTTATGTTTTCAGCTTATGTTTTTTCATTTGGAAAACAGCAGGATTGGTTTCATTCTAAAAATATTCTCAACGCCAGTATTGCCGCTTTTGTGAGTTTCGCTTTGATGGTTATTCGTCAGTTTACCTTAAAAAGACCTTATCTGTCATTTGAAATATTCTCCCGAAACAACGTTCAGGTCGGGCTTTTTCTTTTGTTGTGTTTAGGAATGTTTATGGCAACAACATCTCTTCAGAATATATTTTCGGTTGGGGTTTTGGGTTATGATCAATTGACGAATGCAAAAGTCAATTTGATGATGATTCCCGGCATGATAGCCGCCGGAGCATTGGCGGTCTATTGGTTTAAAAAAGAAAAAAAACTTAAGCTTTTCATCTTCTTTGGTTTCTCGGCGATGGTAGCCTACTGTATCATCATGTACTTTTCGATGGTGCTCGAATTCAATTATGAAAGCTGGTATTTCCCGATGATTTTGAAAGGATTTGGGATGGTGGCACTTTACATATCCGTTTGGTATTATGCTTTAGATAAAATCGATATCAGCCAGATGCTTCCCGCTATCGGTCTGTTTCTGTTGTGGCGAACTTTCGTAACGACCGGTTTTTTCTCCGCTTTATTTTCCTGGACGCAGTATCAGTTTCAAATCGAAAGCTTGGGTGACTTAGCGGTTTATATGGATGGAATGACTTTGAATGCACAACCTAATTTAAGTTTAAAAACGATTCAGCTGAATGCAATAATTATTGCCAACAAAAAACTCTTTGGCTACGTTATTCTTGCCGGTTTTGGAGTTTTGCTTTTTGTGATGACGCACCATTTCGGATATCCAAGATTCACTTTAGATAAACTGGTAAGGATTTTTGGAGGCAAATCTGTCGTTGCCCGAAGACGTTTAAGAGAAAGAAAAAAACTCGCAGAAAGCCTGAAAGACGGCGTAGGTTCTGCGGTATAAATTACCTTGTTTTCGTACAAAGCTCTGTTTTTCTTAGGAAAATGGGGCTTTGTTTTTTGCGGGGTGCGGGGTGCGGGGTGCGGGATTCGTGTGTTGAGTGTTTGATACGAGATACGGGGTTTGGGATTCTGGGATTTGTATTATCTAATCTTTGAATATACTGTTTGGGTAACTGCTCCAGCGGAGCAGTATCTGTGTAGAAAGAATAAACCCATTATGAACAGAACTCCGTAGGAGTTCAATCTTAATTAATCTGAATTTTTTAAAAGATTAAAATATCATTTCAACATTCAAAGCATCTGATTATATCTGAAATTGACTTGCTGTAATTTTAATCTTAAATTTAAATTGTCAGAATTTTGTACTGTTCAATCTCGTTCTTTGTAACAATCACCATATTTTAGGTTAAAATTGAAAAAAGCCCTGCCAGAAAGGTCCCTGCACCCCTGCAACAGGTTTGCGGGAGACCTTACAAGCTTGTCGCACCCTAGTAACACCTTGCGGGAAGCACTGAAAGTCTGTTGCACCCTAGTAAGAACCTTTCCCGGTGATGAGAAATTGCCTTGCAGGGTAGAGACAAACTTTCTCATAAAAAATGATCATTGATAAGATTAGATTTAAAAAGAAAAGAATTAAAAAAATTATCTTTGCACTCACAATCAAACCCTATGAAAGACTTAATGGGACGTGCAATCTGGGATTTTTACCACAATGAAAATCCTGAAGATCTGCAAACCGAAACTTCAATTTCTGAGCTCGATGAACTTCCGGTGGAATACCTTTTCAGAGATTTTGAAGAGATGAATAAAATCGAACAGAAAGCCTTGAAATTAGCAAAAGGAAAAGTTTTGGATATTGGAGCAGGAGCAGGTTCGCATTCTCTTTATCTTCAGAATGAGAAAAATCTCGACGTTACAGCTTTGGATATTTCTCTAAAAGCCATTGAGATTTGTCAACTGAGAGGAATTAAAAATGCAGTTGCAGAAAATATGCTCACTTTTTCGGGTGAAAATTACGATACCATTCTGCTGCTGATGAATGGAACAGGGATTTTTCAAAGCCTGAATGTAATTGATATTTACCTTAAAAAACTGTATGATCTGATTGGTAAAAGCGGTCAGATTCTCATTGACAGTACTGATATTCTTTATATGTATGACGAAGATGAAGACGGTGGCTATTTTATTCCTGCGGAAGGATATTATGGCGAGCTTGATTACATAGTGCATTACAAGGGCGAGTCTGAAGATCCCATCAAATGGCTGTATCTTGACTTCAATACTTTACAGAATGCGGCAGAAAATAATGATTTTAAAATAGAAATGGTTTTGCAGGATGAAGATTCTTATCTGGCGAGATTGACAAAAAGGTAATTTTAAACTTATTTAATTATCAAAAAAATACTCTTTTTGGGGTATTTTTTTTCATTTAAAGATGACTTAGTTTTGCATATAGTAAAACTAATAACCATGAAAAATTTAAAAACAAAATTAATTTTCGTTTTCTCACTTTTTCTTGCAACTCTCTTTTATTCTCAGGAAAATTTTAAAAAAGATGACTTGGCGATTTTAGAAAAAGTAGCGTTCAAAGCCAATTATTCTACAATTAAAACCTTTATGAAAGAAAATGATTATGAATTTGTAGAAGAGTTTGATGATGACGGAACGGATGCCTTTGTATTTAAGGGTCCTTATATGCGTAGAGTTTATATTGGATTTAACAGTTCTAAAAAATTAGAAGCTGTTACCATTTTAATACCTACAGCTGTTCGGGTTTTTTCTGATATGGAATTGGAAGAAAAAAACTTTGAAGTAATTTCAAAATCTGGTGAGGAAGTAATGTATAAAAAGAAAAATTATCCTTACCAATTGGCCACGAATACGAGAGGAGATAATGACCAGGTAAGCATGATTATGCTTTTTACCAAGGATAGCTCAAGTTTTGTAAAATAATATTGTCTGTATAATTGATCAGACAGAATCTAATAATTAATCTAAAAGTCTTTATTTTATTCAAAAAAATACTCCTTTTGGGCTATTTTTTTTGATGAAATGATAGGTTAGATTTGTGATATTAATAATCTGAAACTTCACACCATGAAAAAAAATCTTTTATTATCAGTCTTGGTATTTTTGTTTGCTGTAACAGCATTGAATGCCCAGGAAAAATTTGAAAACACTACACTCGCTTTCCTTGAAGATATCGCCGAGAACTCAAAACAAAAAGATGTAATTGAGTTTATGAAAAAAGCAAACTATGACAAGGTTTCAGAGAGTGCAGATGATGAAGACGTCAACTATTATTTTACAGGGCCGGAAAATAAATTGATGCGTATTACTTACAATAAATCAAAAAAACTGAAGCAGATAACAGTAATAATAACATCAATTATCCCAGAGATAGTAGATGTGCAGACCAATCTGATGCGACATAAATTTGAAAACGTGAATTATGGTTTCTTTTTATGGAGAAAATCTTCGTCTCCTTATCAGTATCTCACTCAGGAAGACGATGACAATTCTTCCAGGTGTTCGATTCATCTGGTGACGAAATTGAGTAAATTTTATAAATAATAATTTTGGTTTCTGATCAATCTGTATAAGATAAATTTCAAAACAAAAAACACATCAATTTGATGTGTTTTCTGTTTTACTTATATTGTTTTTGTAAAAAGAGCATTTTAATTTCTCATAAAACTGTTGAGGAAGTAATTTGAGAACCACTCATTAGGATTGATTAAAATTACTACAATCATCACTACAGAAATTCCAACAGGAATTAGATATGATCCTGCTTTATAGGGTAACTTTTTCGGTATACAAGATACCCAAAGCACCAATAAAATCAATGCTCCAAAACAGGAAAGGAAAAATTCAGGATTTTTTTTAAGTCTGTAAAAGCTAGTAGAACTGGCTTCATAGATTAAAGGAACAAGAAAATTCTGAAACGGTATAAACGCAAACCCAAAAACGAATGTGAGAATTGCAGCGCCGAATTTTTTAAGTTTAATAAAATTCAATCCTAATAATATACTTCCCGGAATCGTTCCTAAAAATACGCTGATGATTAAAATAATTTCTCTCGGGAAAAGCTGTACGGCATTCTGGTCAGTTGTGATGTGATCTTTCCACAATTCCTTTTCTTCGTTGAGTTGATCTTCTTCCGTCTGTTTTTTATTTTGAATAATTGCCTGAACCGAATCTTTTTCTGCCTGGCTGAAAATTCGACCTCTTTCCTCAAGAATTTCAAATGCCATCTGAATCGCTTCGGGAACAAAACGGGTTGAGGGTTTTAGGTAATTTTCCAGTTCCCGGTCTGAAAGTTTTCTTAAAACATTTTTGTTTACCATAAAAAAAATGGGCATCCGAAAATGCCCATGATTATATTTGTTAAATAAGATTATCCAATTTCAATCCCATTCTCGACATTGCTATCGTCAGGAGTAACGAAAGATAATTTTCCGTCTGGTTTTGTCGTTAGCAAAAACATTCCCTGAGATTCAATTCCTCTGATTTTTCTCGGAGCCAGGTTTAATAAAATCATCACCTGCTTTCCAACCAGTTCTTCTGGTGAAAAACTTTCTGCAACACCCGAAACTACGGTTCTTACATCTACGCCTGTATCGACTGTGAATTTTAATAATTTGTCTGCTTTTTCTACTTTTTCTGCCGTTAAAATAGTAGCAGTTCTAAGGTCGATTTTAGAAAAATCATCAAAAGTGATTTCGTCTTTCATTGGGTTTGCGTTAGGGTTTGTTTTTTTATTGCTTTGTTTGGTATTTTCTAATTTCTGTATTTGAAAATCGATCACATCGTCTTCAATTTTTGAGAAAAGAAGAGAAGCTTCGTTGATTTTGTGCCCGGTTTCAATTAAAACAGATTTTGTTTCAACATCGTTCCAATCAGACTTCTGAACATTGAACATATTCAATAATTTTTCAGAACTGAAAGGCATAAACGGTTCGCATAATTGCGCCAATGCAACCGCAATCTGAGCTCCGACAAATAATGAATGTGCCGCTTTTTCAGGATTATCTTTAATGGTTTTCCAAGGTTCTTCAGCCTGAAGATATTGGTTTCCAAAACGAGCCAAATTCATTAAAGCCGTCAGAGAATTTCTAAATTCATAGTTTTCTAAGAAACCTGAAATTTCTTTTGCTGATTTATTTATTTCCTGTAATTCCGGTGCATTTACATCACCTTGAGGAACAATTCCATCATAATATTTATGAATTAAAACGGCAACTCTGTTGATGAAGTTTCCAAAAATTCCAACCAATTCTGAATTGTTTTTCGTCTGGAAATCCTTCCAGGTAAAGTTGTTATCTTTCGTTTCAGGAGCTGAAGAAAGCAATGCATAACGCAAAACATCCTGTTGCCCAGGGAATTCTTCCACATATTCGTGTGCCCAAACCGCCCAGTTTCTTGAGGTTGAAATTTTATCGTTTTCAAGATTCAAAAACTCAAAAGCAGGAACATTTTTCGGCATGATAAAATCGCCGTGAGCCTTCATCATCGCAGGGAAAATAATACAGTGGAACACAATATTATCCTTTCCGATAAAATGAACCAAATCTGATTCTTCGCTCTGCCAATAATCTTTCCAGTCTTTTCCGTTTTTCTCAGCCCATTCTTTGGTGAAAGAAATATAACCAATCGGAGCATCAAACCAAACGTAAAGTACTTTACCTTCTGCATTTGGCAAAGGAACCGGAACACCCCAATTCAGATCTCTGGTCATTGCACGAGGTTTTAAGCCGTCGTTTAACCAAGATTTTACCTGTCCGTAAACGTTGGTTTTCCAGTCGTCTTTATGACCTTCAATAATCCATTCGTTTAAGAAATCTTCATATTCATTTAAAGGTAAATACCAGTTTTTTGTCTCTTTTAAAATGGGAACGTTACCGCTCAACATTGATTTTGGATTAATCAATTCTGATGGAGAAAGGGTAGTGCCACACTTCTCACACTGATCGCCATAAGCATTGTCGTTTCCACAGTTTGGACAAGTTCCAACAATATATCGGTCAGCCAAAAATTCATTAGCCTGTTCGTCAAAATATTGCTCAGACATTTCTTCTGTGAACTTTCCTTTTTCGTAAAGCACTTTAAAGAAATCCTGACTTGTTTCCCGGTGATTAGTCGATGTCGTTCTTGAGTATTCATCAAAAGAAATTCCTAAATCAGAAAATGATTTTTTGATTATTTCGTGGTATTTATCAACAATATCCTGTGGCGTAACACCTTCTTTTTTAGCTCTGATGGTGATAGGAATTCCGTGCTCATCACTTCCGCAGATAAAAGCAACATCTTTTCCTGATCTTCTCTGAAATCTTGCATAGACATCAGCAGGAATATAAACACCCGCCAAATGCCCTATATGAACCGGCCCGTTTGCATAAGGCAAAGCCGCCGTAATCAATTTTTTATTTGACATTATTATACTAAAATTTAGATGTGCAAAGATAAAGATAATTTGGGAATCCCTTGATAATTACTTCATGGGTAAAATTGACAGTATTATCTCAAATTGAATCAATAATAGTTAAACAATTGTTTAATTTTTAATCACTACCGTAGAGATGTTATGTATTGAATAATTTTAGTTAAAGTACTGATTATTAGTATTTAGTATTAATTTCGTGGTATAAGTTAACGAAAATTTAATGAAATATTAATATTTTTTAACATTATTTGATTTTTTGTTTAAATTGCAAGGCTGGCAAACAGCATCAACAAAGGAAACTATATAAAAATAATATTGTGAAAAACTTTACAACGGTATTAAAGATTGCGCCGATGTTTTTACTGGCAAGCTCAGTAATGTTCGGGCAAGAGCAGGATTCTACTGCGAAGGAAAAGAAGATTGAGGAAGTGGTACTGATAGGATTTGGAGCTAAAAAGAAATCAGATCTTACCGGATCTGTGACTTCTGTTACAGAGAAAGACTTCAACAAAGGTGCGATTGTGTCGGCTGATCAGTTGATTCAGGGAAAAGCACCCGGTGTGAGAATTACAAACAGTGGAGGCTCGCCGGATTCTGCACCCAACATCAGGATTAGAGGAGGAGCTTCTTTAAATGCATCCAACAATCCTCTAATTGTTATTGACGGGATACCTTTAGACTCAACGAATCCTGCGGGCATTCAAAACCCGCTTGCTCTTGTAAATCCAAATGACATTGAATCTTTTTCAATTCTGAAAGATGCTTCGGCTACGGCTATTTATGGGGCTCGTGCTTCTAATGGTGTTATTCTAATTAAAACGAAATCTGGTGGAGGTAAACTGAAAATGAGTTTTAATACTAACGTATCGATTGGAGAAGTTACAAAACATATCGATCTGATGGATTCCAGTCAGTTTGTTGATTTTGTAAAAAACTATTTTCCAAATGATGTCTGGAAGTTAGGAGTTGGGGGTAATCCTGCTAATCCAACTGTTATGGGTAAGATTTATGATACAGACTGGCAGGATGTTGTTTACAGAAATTCTGTTTCCACAGATAATAATTTCAGTGCGTCAGGAAACTTGTTTAATGCCTTGCCTGTAAGATTGTCTCTTGGATATAATAGGACAGAGGGTGTAGTGAAAAATGATGATTTAGAAAGATACTCTGCGAATCTTCGTTTAACACCTACTTTCTTTGATAAACATCTGAAAGTTGACATCAATGCAAAGGGATTTAAAGTTGATAAGAATACCGTTGATGCTGGTGGTGCAATTGGCTCAGCGCTATCCAGAAATCCAACTCTACCTGTTTACAGCCGAGATGTGTATGGAGAAAACGGACCAAACTACTTTGGCGGATATTATCAGAATAATTATATAGATGCTACCGGGAAAACAAATCTCACTTATGATTCTAACCCTTTGGCATTGCTCGAACAGAGACACAGGCCGGAAAACACAATGAGATTCCTAGGAAATATTGAGCTTGACTACAAATTTCATTTTCTTCCTGACCTTAGGGCGGTCGTTAATATGGGTATAGAATCTTCAAGAACAAAAATTCGTGAGACCTATGACCAGAGCGCAAGGAACTCTGTAATCAACCTTGTTTATAATTCTCTTAATGATGTTATTTATAACCCGGGGTTAGGCTACGCTGAGAATCAGTTTACCAACAACAAAAACTTAGAAGCTTATTTGGTTTACAACAGGAAAATAAATGATTTTTTTACCAATTTCCTAATTCAGGGAGGATATACTTATCAGGATTTCAGATATGATGGTAATAAAGAACAGTTTTATGCCGATCCTACGGGAAGTGGTATTCGAATTCCACAACCTAACAGGGCTAACCCTACTTTTGGGTATTTTAATCATTTGAATCTACAGTCTTTCTTTGCGAGAACAAATATTGATATTAAAAACAAATATCTGTTAACAGCATCATTCAGAGCGGATGCGTCTTCGCTTTTCAATGGTTTTGATAATCAGTGGGGCTATTTCCCTTCAGCAGCTTTTGCCTGGAAAATGCAGGAAGAAGAATTTCTGAAAAATTCATCTTTTGTAAAAGAATTAAAATTAAGAGTCGGCTGGGGGCAGACAGGTCAACAGGATTTAACTTCCGCAGCAGGTTTTTATCCTTCGAGACCGTTGTTTTCTCTTGGCTCTGAAAATGCACAGTATCTTCCTGGATTCAATATCTACAATGCTTTAGGCTTTAATTCCAGCCTCAAATGGGAAACGACAACCAGCTGGAATGTAGGTTTTGATTTTAGTTTTTTCAGGAGTAATTTAATTTCTGGTTCTATTGACTTGTATGATAGAAAATCAACCGACTTATTGCTAAAAGCTCCGGTTCCGCCAGGACAGAATCTTACCAATGAGGTTTTTGCGAATGTTGGTTCACTGCGAAACCGTGGTGTAGAAATGAATTTAAATATTAACCCAATAAAAAATGAAAATGTAAACTGGAACGTTTTCGGAAACTTCTCTTACAATAAGGGTGAAATTCTGGAATTGAAATTCTACGACAGAATTTCAGCAGGGGGTGATCTTCCGGTTGGTACAGGTGTTAAGATTGCTTACCATGTTGTAGGTCTTCAGCCTTACTCAGCCTGGTTATTCCAGCAGGTATATGACGAAAGCGGAAATCCTATTGCCGATACTTTCGTAGATAGAAACGGTGATGGGGTGATTAATAATGATGACCGTTATGATGCTCAGATGGTTCCAAACTTTACATACGGTTTCGGAACTTCACTGAACTACAAAAAATGGGATCTTACTGCAAACTTCAGAGGACAGATTGGAGGAAAAGTTTACGACGGAAGACACGTAGCTCAGGGATTTGTGAATCAGGTGAAGCCGTCAAACTCAGAACACCTTAATAACTCTCTGGATTTTTCTAACGGAAGATATTCATCAAACCTTATCCAGCCTACGGATAATATGTTTTTCTCAGATTATTTCCTTCACGATGCTTCATTCTTAAGACTCGACAATATTACCTTAGGATACAATATTGAAAAAATATTCGGCAACAAACTGGATTTAAGAGTGTATGGATCTGTAAATAATGCATTTATTATCACTAAATACAAAGGTCAGGATCCTGAAAACTTTGGGGGTGTAGATAATAATTTTTATCCGAGACCTAGAATTTATACTTTAGGTTTTAATTTTAATTTCTAAATCAGAAAACAATGAAAAGAACAAAAATATATAGTTTACTGGCAATAGCAGGGTTGTTTTTTGCCTCATGTACAAGTGATCTGGAAACAGAACCGAAGTATGAACTCACTTTAGAAGAATTATTACAAAGAGATCCCGCAGCCATGGAGGGTCTGCTTTCAAGAATGTATTCAACTTTTGCTTTATCCAGTGTTTCGGGACCCGGTGACTCTGATATTTCTGGTGCCAATGCAGGAGAATCACCTTTTATCAGAGGTTTAATTAATCTAAACGACTTCACAGCAGATGGAATGAAAAACCGTTGGGGAGATAATGGATTGGATCAATTAACAACCGCGACTGGCTGGAATTCGAATAATAAATTTTTTAAATATGTTTATGACAGAATTTATTACACAATTCCACAGACGACAAATCTTATTCTGATTCTGAAAAATAAAGTTGATGTTCCAAATGAAGATCAGTATATCAGTGAATTGCGATTTTTAAGGGCTCTTTCTTACTATTATCAGATAGATTTCTTTGGTAAAGGACCTTTGGTAAATGATGAAACTTATGGTTCAGCGTCACCCCTTCCTCAGGCTTCTAGAGTTGAGCTTTTTAATTTTGTTGAAAGCGAATTGAAAGATATTGAATCAAAAATTGCTGCTTCCAATACGTACGGCAGAGCAAATCAGGCTGTTGTGCAGATGCTTCTTGCAAAACTGTATCTGAATGCAGAAGTTTATACAGGAACTGCAAAATATTCTGATGCTGCCTCTTATGCTTCCAAGGTAATCGCTAGCAATAATTATCAGTTGGAGACTAATTTCTCTAAAAATTTCAGAGCAGATAATAATACTTCGAAAGAAATAATTTTCCCGCTTATTGCTGATGCCGTTTCTTCGCAAAGTCATGGTAATACCACTTACATTGTTAACGGAAGCTTAAATTCTACAACCATGAACCTTGCTACGTATGGTGCTGCTGAAGGATGGGGAGGACACCGTGCAACAAAATCTTGGTATGGTCTTTTCGCACCGAATGCAGCTGGTTTAAACTCTACTACTGATGTTAGAGCTAAGTTATTCTGGCTTACAGGTCATAATTTCGAGATGACTGATTACAAAGAATGGACAGATGGCTATCCATCAATCAAATTTTCAAACAGAAATACTGATGGGTCAGGAAATGTAACGTCTTTTTCATCAACAGATTTCCCTTTGTTCAGGTTGGCAGACACTTATCTGATCTATGCTGAATGTGCATTAAGAGGTGCTTCAACAGCTACCGCAGCTCAAGGGCTAACATATGTTAATCAGATCAGAACAAGAGCTAATGCTACACCTTTTGTATCTCTTACATTGCAGAATATTCTGGATGAAAGAGGAAGAGAATTAGGTCTGGAAGGTGTAAGACGTCAGGATCTTATTCGTTATAATATTTTCAGCGGTGGTACTTATTTGTGGCCTTGGAAAGGGGGAGTGGCGACAGGCACTGCTATTTCTTCAAATTATAATGTCTTTCCTATTCCGGCATCTGCTTTACAGGCGAACCCAAATTTAACTCAAAATACAGGTTATTAATATTAAAATTAATCTAATGAAAAATATATTTAAAATTTTGCTGATAGGATTAATTGCTACCTTCATCATCTCGTGTGAAAGAGAAGATGAAAAAGTTGTTCTTAGTAATGTCACACCAGCTACACTCACTGCAGATAAGAATTCTGTAGTTTTGGATGAAACAAAAGCTGATTTGCCAGCTCTTACGTTTACATACACAAATCCAGTTTTCAATCCAGGTATTGGTTTTACAAATTCAATTGAGATTGGATTGGAAGGAAATAATTTTTCTTCAAGCAAAACATTAGCAGTTTCGAAAGAGACTAACACATTTACATTAACACATCTACAGCTTAATACTGTTTTGGCAGACTTGCAGATTGCTCCCAATGTTGCAAAAAACATTGAGATGAGATTAAAATCAAATGCCAATAATGTCACTTCTTTTTATTCTAATGTGACTAAGATCTCAATTACAGGATATACTCCAAATCCTGATAATGCATTTCCTAAAATCAATGTACCAGGGTCGTATGCAGGAGTAGCAGGCTATGCAAATTGGACTCCTTCCAATACTGCCAATTTATATTCTCCGGAAAAAGACAACAAATACAGAGGATTTATTTA
The DNA here is from genome assembly GCF_057180485.1 of Chryseobacterium sp. HNCC26DJ240. Taxonomy (NCBI): domain Bacteria; kingdom Pseudomonadati; phylum Bacteroidota; class Flavobacteriia; order Flavobacteriales; family Weeksellaceae; genus Chryseobacterium; species Chryseobacterium sp. HNCC26DJ240. The sequence continues at coordinate 143,332 of NZ_JBXUGK010000006.1, read as the reverse complement.
TGTATCTACAATTGCTGGAACGGATGATGGTAAATACAAATTTACAATTAATCAGGATTGGCCAGGAAACAAAGGCGATGATGGCACGCTTACCGGAAAATTATCAGACGGAGGTGCCGATATCAAAGCTACTGCAGTGGGAACAAGATATATTAAAGTTGACTGGACTGCCAACACATACTCATCTGTTTTGGCAAACTTTGGTATTATTGGTGATGCAACTCCTGCAGGGTGGGGTTCAGATATAGACTTAGTTTATAATCCAGCCACAAAAACTTATGTGATAAACTCAATCGCGTTAACTTCCGGCGGAGTATTTAAATTTAGAGCTAATGATGATTGGGCAATGAAAATTCAGCCAGCATCTGCGGATCAAACCTTAGCTTCCGGTACAGGGGTTCAGACATATTTTAGTGCTGAAGGAACTGTTCAAGGAGATCCAGCTTACAAAGTTTCTACTTCAGGAAATTATAAAATAGAACTTGATTTACATAACTCAGGTTACTACAAACTGACTGTTACAAAATTGTAAATATATCTTATTTAACAGCAAACTGTTGCTTCACCGCAACAGTTTTTTTATTTTTAAAGCGTATAAATAATCATTATGAAGAAAATTACAACTGGGGTAGCTTTGCTCTCCATGATGTTTGCAGGAATGAATGCACAATCCTTAAAATCTCCCGATGGAAAATTTGAAATGAATTTCCAATTGAAAGATGGAGTACCTTTTTACAATCTTAAATTTGAGGGTAAAACGGTTCTTGAAGATTCAAAATTAGGATTGAGATTATTTAAAGACACATCAATCAAATTTGCCTCAGAAATTGCTAAACCTGAAGATGCTAAAAACGATCTTAACAATGGTTTTACAAAAACTGAAGAAAAAAGAGACTCCAAAAATGAAACCTGGCAACCGGTTTTAGGAGAGAAAAAAAATTATATCAACCATTACAACGAGTTTGCGGTTACGCTAAATCAGACTGCAACAGACAGAAATATCATCATCAAATTCCGTTTGTTCAATGACGGTTTGGGTTTCAGATATGAATTTCCACAACAGAAAAATCTGAACTATTTCGTGATTCGTGAGGAAGATTCAGAATTTGATTTTCCTTCAGACATGAAAGCGTGGTGGATGGTTGCAGACTACGATTCTCAGGAATACCAGTATCAGGAAACAAAAGTTTCTGAAATCCCTGCAAGATGGCCAAAAGCTGCCGATGCCAACGCTTCACAGACTTTAATTAAAAATGCGGTACAGTCTCCATTAATGTTAAAAGTTGAGGGTAAAACTCCGTTGTACATCAACGTAGCTGAAGCAGCTGTTTTAGATTATCCGGCTTCACATTTAGAAGTGGATGCTGCTAATTTTAAGCTGAAAACTCACCTTACAGCCGACAGACAGGGAGCAAAAGGATATATGCAGACTTCTGCTACAACTCCATGGAGAACGGTTATCGTTTCACCAAAAGCTGAGGTGGTAATGGATTCTAAAATGTTGTTCAACCTTAATGAGCCAACAAAATATACCGATACTTCTTACATTCACCCAACGAAATATATGGGCGTTTGGTGGGAGATGATCATCGGCAAATCTCAGTGGGCATACGGTCAGCCGGAATCTAATGTGCATCTGGATACAACTGATTTCACTAAACTTACTCCAAACGGAAAACATGGAGCCAACAACACGAAAGTAAAAGAATACATCGATTTTGCTGCAGCAAACGGTTTTGAAGGTCTTCTTATCGAAGGCTGGAACATCGGTTGGGAAGACTGGTTCGGCCGTTCAAAAGAATATGTTTTCGATTTTCAGACTCCATATCCGGATTTCGACATTAAAATGTTGAATGAATACGCTCATTCAAAAGGAATAAAATTAATCATGCACCACGAAACTTCCGGTTCAGCAGCGAATTATGAAAGATTTGCTGATAAAGCTTTCCAGTTGATGAATAAATATGGATATGATGCCGTAAAAACTGGTTATGTCGGTGATGTGATTCCGAGAGGAGAGCATCATTATTCTCAGTGGATGATTAATCATTACTACAGAATTGCAGAAAAAGCGAATGAGTATAAAGTAATGATTAATTCTCACGAATCTGTACGTCCGACAGGAGAGAGCCGTACCTATCCAAACTATATATCTGCTGAAGCAGCAAGAGGAACGGAGTACGATGCTTTTGGAGGTAACAATCCCGATCACCACACGATTCTTCCTTTCACAAGATGGATGGGCGGATCGATGGATTACACACCGGGAATCTTCCAGACAAAATTAGATTATTATTTCCCTGGAGATAAACGTTTTGTGAAAACGACTTTGGCAAAACAGCTGGGACTTTATGTAACGATGTATATGCCTTTGCAAATGGCAGCAGATTTACCTGAAAACTATGCGAAGCACATGGATGCTTTCCAGTTTATCAAAGATGTTGCGGCAGATTGGGATGATACCAAAATTTTATCTGCAGAACCGGGAGAATATGTACACACAGCAAGAAAAGCAAAAGGTACAGAAAACTGGTTCGTAGGTGGTATCACCGATGAAAAAGCGATGGATTATACGGTAGATTTCTCTTTCCTGGACAAAGGAAAAAAGTATGAAGCAACTATTTATGAAGATGGAAAAGACGCAGATTACATAGACAATCCTCAGTCTTATCACATTTATAAAAAGACAATTACAAGCAAAACCAAATTGCCTGTACATTTGGTAAGAAGCGGTGGTTACGCCATTTCTATCAAGCCGGTAAAATAAATATTCCTTACCTTTAAAGTCCTTAAAGAATTTTTCTTTAGGGACTTCTTATTTTTTAAATATAAAATTTTGAATAGACTTTCTGAGCTCATATAAGTGAAACGGCTTTGTGAGACTTGGTTATAGAATTTTTTAAAATAACTTTTGTGAACTTTGTGTTCAATATTTTAAATTTCAAATTAATGTTGATGGCAAAAATCTTTAATAAACAGAATGTTTTTCTGCTTTTGTTGATTGTAATGGTAATTCTCGGAAAACTGATTCCTTTTAAAGAATCTTATAGCGAATATTTTAATCTTTCAGGATTTATCGATTGGGGAATTGCAGGAATTTTTCTTTTGTATGGTTTAAAATTAAATTTAAAAGAAGTCGTAAAAGATATCACTAACTGGAAACTTCACTTGCTCATTCAATCAGCGACTTTTCTAATTTTTCCACTTTTGGTTTTTATATTTTACCCATTTGTGAAAGATTCTGCGTATTTCAGCATTTGGCTTTCAGTTTTCTTTTTGGCGAGTTTGCCTTCTACAGTTTCTTCTTCGGTGGTGATGGTTTCTATTGCCAAAGGAAATGTAACTTCTGCTATTTTCAACGCTTCGGTGTCCGGAATTATTGGGATTCTAATGACGCCTTTGTTGATGAGCTTTTTTATGACTTCAGATTCTTCATCAGCAGCTCATGGCGAAATTCTGCAGCAATTGTTACTTAAAGTTTTAGCCCCGATTATTTTAGGAATTATATTTAATCCTTTGTTAAAAAAGTTTGTGACTAAATATTCATCTGTCATTAACGAGTTCGATCGGCTCATTATTTTACTGATTGTTTACGAGAGTTTTTCAACCGCATTTATACAAAACGTATTTTCAGCAGTTCCTTCGTCGGTATTTTTAGTTTTGGCTTTCAGTGTTGTATTTTTATTCTTTGCGGTCTATTATTTTACCGGATTTTTGGCTAAAAAAATGAATTTTAATTCAAAAGACATCATCACGGCTACTTTTTGTGGTTCTAAAAAATCGCTCGTTCACGGAAGTCTTTTCGTTTTGGTTTTAGGAATTCCCGACAGTCAGAAAGTTTTGTTTCTGCTTCCTGTAATGATTTATCATAGTTTTCAACTCTTCTACGTAAGTTGGTTAGCTAATAGAATTGCTAAAAAACAGACAGTTTTAGCTGCTCAATAATTCTGATTTTATTTCTTGTGATTTAATTAATACCTCTGCGTTCTTTTACAAGTGAAACGGCTCTGTGAAACAATCCAAACATTTTAAAGAAAAAACCTCTGTGAACTTTGTGTTCAAATATACTGTAAAATGAAAATTATTATCAAAACACTAGCAATTTCATTTCTTTTATATGGAATTACAGCTCATGCTCAAATCAAAAAAATCATATCTGAAAATCAAGCCTTCAGAAAAGACACGATTTTAAATATTCAAACCAATACTCAGAAAACCTATCTTCCTGTATCGATTATTAAAGGAAAACAACAAGGCCCGGTTTTTACGATTGTGGCAGGAATTCACGGCTACGAATATCCACCAATAATTGCAGTTCAGGAATTATTAAATGAATTAAAACCCGAAAATATCAAAGGAACTTTAATCATCATTCCTATTGCGAATATCGAATCATTTCAAAAACGCTCACCATTTGTAAATCCTTTAGATGGAAAAAATCTCAACACTGCTTTTCCAGGCTCAGAAAACGGTACTCCGACAGATCAGATTGCCTATTTGATGACTAATGAAATAATTTCCAATTCAGATATTTTTCTTGATATTCATGGTGGTGATGCGAGCGAAGATTTAATTCCGTTTGTCTGTTATTATGACCGAAAAGACAGTGCAGAAAAAACAAAAATGGCTTTAGAATTATCAAAAGCTTCAGGGATTCAAAATATTGTTTCTTATCCTTACACTTTACAATCTAAAGATGCTTCAAAATATGCTTTTAAGGAAGCAACTCAACAGGGAATTACAGCTTTAAGTATTGAAGCCGGAAAATTGGGGACTGTTCAGAGAGAGAATGTAGATTTAATCAAAGCTTCGGTTTATAAAATGCTCAGATTTTCAGGGAATTATTTGGGTGAAATTCCTAAGATTAAAACCGTGAAAAAGCAAAAAGTCTTCAATAATCAGGAGTATATTCGTGTTCCCGAAAACGGTATTTTTTACAGTATGTTAAAAAGTGGCGATGAGGTCAGAAAAAACCAAATTTTGGGCTATATTACAGACGAATTTGGAAACAGAAAAAAAGATATTATTTCCGAGGCAGATGGCGTTATTTTATACAAAATCGGAACGCCTCCTGTAAACAAAGGAGAAACTTTATTTTGTATCGGATATTTTAAATAATTATTCAATTATGAAAAAAATATATGCAATTGCAGCATTTTCTGCAGCCTCATTAGCCTTTTCGCAAAAACCTTTAGATAAAGTAGAGCCCGCTTTTTGGTGGAAGGGAATGAAAAATCCTGAACTTCAGCTTTTGATTTACGGAAAGGATATTGCCAAAAATGACATCGAGATTTCAAACGGAATTCAAATTAAAGAGATACAGAAAGTTGAAAATCCAAATTATCTTTTTGTGACGTTAAATACCAACGAAATCAATGTTTCGAAGTTTAACATCAACATCAAAAACGGAAAGAAAAAAGTTGGTTCTTACACTTACGAATTAAAAGAAAGAAACCCTGATTCAGCAAACAGAGAGTCTTTTACGTCAAAAGACCTAATGTATCTGATTATGCCCGACCGTTTTGCGAATGGGGACGAGAAAAACGACTCACAACCTGATCTTACGGAAAAGGCCAACCGAACTTTACCAAACGGTCGTCACGGAGGAGATTTACGCGGAATTATCAATAATCTCGATTATCTTCAAAATCTTGGAGCAACCGCCATCTGGCTTACTCCCGTCAATCAGAATAACGAAAAAGTATATTCTTATCACGGTTATGCCCAGACAGATTTATATAAAATCGACGGCAGATATGGAACCAATGAAGAATATCGTGAGCTTTCACAAAAACTCAATCAGCGAAAAATGATGTTGGTGATGGATTATGTGATCAATCATTGGGGACTTTCTCACTGGCTTATTCAGGATTTGCCTACAAAAGACTGGATTCACTGGTTTTCGGATGGTGAAAAAGGTTTCAAAAGATCCAATTATAAAATTACTTCCCAATTTGATCCCAATGCAGCAGAGATTGATAAAAAACTGGCTTTAGATGGTTGGTTTGATACTTCTATGCCGGATATTAATCAAAGCAATCCTTTAGTTTTAAAATATTTAACACAAAATGCAATCTGGTGGATTGAATATGCCGAATTGGGCGGTTTCCGTGTCGATACCTATCCTTACAATGACAAAGAAGCGATGGCAAAATGGGCGAAAGCCATTACTGACGAATACCCAAAATTCAATATTGTGGGAGAAACATGGTTAAGCAATGCAGGACATATTTCTGCGTGGCAAAAGGATTCAAAAACGGGTGAAGCAGCAAATTACAACTCAAATCTGCCTTCTGTGATGGATTTTCCTTTGTATGATCAGCTTCCGAAAGCAATCAAAGAAAAAGAAGGCTGGGACAGCGGTTGGAATAAAGTTTACAACAGCTTTACCAACGATTTTTTATATAAAGATCTGAATAATCTTCTTGTATTTTTCGAAAATCATGACACTGAAAGATGGAATGAAATTTTTGATGCAGATCCAAAAGCTTACAAATTAGCTTTAACTTTAATTTCTACCGTTCGTGGAATTCCGCAGATTTATTACGGAACCGAAATCGGAATGCGTGGCGATAAAAACAAAGGCGGTGATGCTGATATCAGAAGAGATTTTCCTGGCGGCTGGAAAAATGACACTCAAAATGCTTTTAATTCATTAACTCAGACATCCGAACAAAAGGAGTTTTATGATTTTAGTCAAAAATTACTGACCTGGAGAAAAGGTAAAAATGTCATCCACACCGGAAAAACTAAAAATTTCGTTCCTCAGAATAATGTTTTTGTGTATTTTAGATATAACGAAAATGAAACCGTAATGATAGTGCTGAATAACAGCGAAAAAGAGGAAACTTTAGACCTGAAACATTTTCAGGAATCGCTGAAAGGTTTTTATGCTGGAATTGATGTTATTTCTGAAAATGAAATTGTTTTGGATAAAGAATTAAAAATTCCTGCAAAATCATCATTAATCTTAGAATTAAAAGGTGAACTTGGAGAAGTGAATATTTTGCCAAGTAAAAAGAAAGATCATAAATTAAATCATTAATTACAAACGTAAATCAGTATAACCATTGAATACAAACAAAAATCAGTATTATTTGTGTCAAAAAAAATTAAAAATGAAAAAAATAAACCTACTATTTTCAATCTTCTTATTTGTCCTGAGTTTTACAACAATCTCAGCTCAGGCAAAATTTGAAAAAGAAAAAACGGAAATCAGCGTAATGCTCGACGGTTTTAACGTTGCTGCAGCTAAAGCCGACTTTACAACATACTTCAACTATTTTGCCGACGAATCTACTTTTATAGGAACTGATGCTACCGAAGTCTGGGATAAAAAACAGTTCATGGTTTGGGCAAAACCTTATTTCGACAAAAAATCAACTTGGAATTTCAAATCTTTGAAAAGAAACATCCATTTCACAAAAGACGGCAAGATGGCTTGGTTTGACGAATTATTAGACACCCAAATGAAAATCTGCCGTGGATCCGGTGTTGTAGAAAAAATCAATGGACAGTGGAAAGTAAAACAATATGTTTTATCAGTCACAGTTCCGAATGAGGTTGTAGATAAGATTGTTGATATCAAAACTCCAATTGAGGATGAGATGATACAAAAATTAAAAAATTAGAGTGTAAATCTTTTATCATTCATCACTGATCACTTATAAATAAATGACAAAAAAAATAAAACCTAATCTCTCGCTCAACCAAATCATCAACATGAGTATGGGATTTTTGGGAATTCAGATGGCTTTTGGGCTTCAGAATGGTAATGCGAGCCGTATTCTCGGGAACTTTGGAGCAGACGTTCATCAGCTCTCATGGTTCTGGCTGGTGGCACCGGTTACAGGTCTGATTGTGCAGCCCATTATCGGTCACATGGGTGATAACACTTGGGGAATTCTCGGTAGAAGGAAACCTTATTTTTTAATAGGTGCAATTTTGTGTGCCATTGGTTTGGTTTTACTTCCCAATGCGGCTTCGGCAACACAGATGATGGCGGCTAATGTCTTGCTTTTAGCGGTAATTTTTTTGGCGATGATGGACGCTTCCATCAACGTTGCGATGGAACCGTTTCGTGCTTTGGTAGGAGATATGCTTCCGAAACATCAGGGAACTTTAGGGTTTTCTGTACAGACTATTATCATTGGAATTGGTGCAGTGATTGGATCTTATTTACCTGATTGGTTAACAAAATTAGGAGTGTCAAATGTGGCGAAAGAAGGTTTTGTTGCCGATAACGTGATCTATGCGTTTTATTGTGGTGCGGGGATTCTTTTGCTGACCATTCTTTACACTATTGTTACTACTAAAGAGTATTCACCAAAAGAATTTGCTGAGTTTGAAGGATCAAAAGATGTTGAGCAACCGTCAAAATTATCAGATATTATCAGTGATTTTGCTAAAATTCCGACCTTGATGAAAAAACTAGGGATTGTTCAGTTTTTCTCTTGGTTTGCTTTGTTTACGATGTGGGTTTTCACGACAAGTGCTTTAGCCACTCATCATTTCGGACTGTCTCCCGAAGACACCCACTCAGTAGAGTTTAATAATGCTGGTGATTTACAAAATAGATTATTCGGAATGTATAATCTTTGGGCAATTCCGTTCGCATTTCTGTTAACACCAATTGCCAAATGGATTGGTAAAAAACAAACGCATGCTTTGGCTCTTCTCTGCGGTGGATTGGGTTTGATTTCAATGTATTTCATCAAAGACACTTCACTGCTTTGGATTTCGATGATCGGACTCGGTTTTGCGTGGGCAAGTATTTTGGCAATGCCTTATGCGATGCTGATTGACGCAATTCCACAAAGAAAAATGGGTGTTTTTATGGGAATTTTTAATTTCTTCATTGTAATTCCACAAATCATCAACGGTATATTTGGCGGCCCAATTGTAAAAGGCGCATTCGGAAACTACGCAATGGGCTACGTCATGGTTGGTGGAATCTGTATGATTCTGGCAGCAGTTCTTACAATGATTTTCATTAAAACAGATGATTCAAATCCTCAGGAAATTGAAGAAGAAATTCAGCAGGCGCGTTTTTAGATTTGAAATTTGGGATTTGAGATTTGAAATTTAAAATTCGAGGTTTAAGATTTAAGATTTAAGATTGGAAAAATTACAATTAAGAATTTCCGTAAAATATAAACAAGAGATAAAAACATCAATAGGGGCGGACTTTAGTCCGCTTTCTTATTTCAAAACGGTTTTAGCCAAAATCTACTATTCACAAAAATATTCCAGACTCAAAGATTTTACTTCAAAAAAACTGACCACTCAAAATTCACATCAATCACTTCTTACCTTACATCAACATTCCGCCACCAAATATTAACGAATTTTGCTTTAATAAATTTAAACATCGTTCATCGTTCATCAATCATCAAACATCGATCATCAATAAATAAATTATCAATTATGAAAACAACATATCACAAAGCAGATTCAAGAGGGCACGCCAATCACGGTTGGTTAAATTCTTTCCACACATTCAGTTTTGCAGGTTATCAAAACAGAGACAGACAAAATTTCGGTGTGTTGAGAGTTTTAAATGACGATACCGTTTCTCAGGGAATGGGTTTCGGCACACATCCTCACAAGAACATGGAAATCATTTCAATTCCTTTAGAAGGAAACTTAGAGCACAAAGATTCTATGGGAACGACTGCGGTAATCAAAAAAGGAGAAATTCAGGTGATGAGCGCCGGAACGGGCGTAATGCACAGCGAATACAACCAAAATAAAGATGAAGCCGTAAAATTTTTACAAATTTGGGTTTTCCCGAGAGAAGAAAATGTAGAACCGAGATACGATCAGAAAAGCATAAAAGACGGAGAAAAAATCAACGGATTCCAACAGATTTTATCGCCTGACAAAAATGACGACGGCGTTTGGATTCATCAGGATGCGTGGTTCAATTTGGCCAATTTCACCCAGGGAAACGGTAAAAACTACACCATCAACAAAAAAGGAAACGGGGTGTACGCGTTTGTTTTAAAAGGAAGTGCTAAAGTTGGGGACAGAGTTTTAAATGAAAGAGATGGCTTAGGAATTTGGGACATCCAAAGCTTCAATATTGAAGCAACAGAGGACACCGAAATCCTTTTAATGGAAGTTCCAATGGATTTACCGGAATATTTAAAATAAATACAATAATTTCGCACAAAAATTCCCCTCCATTGGAGGGGTGGCGAAAAATCTTTGATTTTTTGACGGGGTGGTTTAACACGCTACAAGAAAATATTAATCTTGCAACAATATTCATAAAAACCAAACCACAAAGTGGTTAAATATGAATAGCCGTGGGTGAAATCGAGGAACGAGATTCGGCGATGCCAAACCCATGGAAAAAGACAGCCAATAAAAACGAACAACGAAGTGGTTCAACAAAATAAATTAAATAAAGCAATTAACTATAAATGAAAATCTTAGCCATCGCCGGAAGCAATTCCGATGTATCAATCAACAGACAACTCGTAACTTACGCTACAACTTTATTCGACAACGCAGAAATTGAAATCGTAGACATGAACGACTTCGAAATGCCTATTTACAAACATCAGCTCGAAACAGAAAGCGGAGTTCCTCAGGCAGCAGTTGATTTCGCTTCAAAAATAGATGCATCAGATTTACTTTTAGTTTCTTTATCGGAGCACAACGGTACATACTCAACGGCATTTAAAAACGTATTCGACTGGACGTCAAGAATCAAAGGCAGAAAAGTGTGGAACGATATCCCGATGCTGTTAATGGCAACTGCAACCGGACCAAGAGGAGGTTTAGGCGTATTGGAAGCGGCTTCAAAAAGATTTCCTTTACATGCAGGAAATATTGTGGATACATTCACATTGCCACACTTCAATGATAACTTTGATAAAGAAAATCAGAAAATATCTAACGAAGAGAAAGACAGTGAGTTAAAAGAAAAAATAGCAAAGATTTCTGCTGTTGAAATAATCTTAGAAAAATAGCATTTGAATATTAACATAAAATTAATATCTTTGCAAAAAGAAATAGTAATGAAAATTCAGACCACTTTTAAAGAATGTTTCTCCAAAAAAGGGAATGTTGTGGACTCTGAAATTCTGAGATAATATAACGGCCGATAATCTACCAAGATTGTCGGCTTTTTTGTTTTCAAAATTGTACTTAATAAAATAGAAATAATACGTCCCATTTTAGCACAAACGATTCATTTGTTAGATTGTTAAACTGATACACTGTTACATTAAAAATATGAGCAACACATACAAATCTGCAGGAGTAGACAAAGAAGAAGGTTACAAAACCGTTGATAAAATCAAAAAAGCGGTGGGCGAAACGCACAATTCCAATGTATTGAATCATTTGGGAAGCTTCGGTGCTTTTTACGAAATCGGAGGTTACAAAAACCCTGTTTTGGTTTCAGGAACTGATGGTGTAGGAACGAAACTGAAAGTCGCTTTAGACTCAAAAAGATACGATTCTATCGGCGTAGACTGTTTCGCAATGTGTGCCAACGACATCCTTTGCCACGGTGCAAAGCCTTTGTTTTTCCTCGATTATTTAGCTTGTGGAAAACTGGATTCTGAGATCGCTGCAGAAATCGTTTTAGGAATGGTAAAAGCTTGTAAAGACAACAACTGCGCATTAATCGGTGGTGAAACTGCCGAAATGCCGGGAATGTATCAGCCTGGTGATTACGACGTTGCAGGATTCTGCGTAGGAATTGTAGAAAAAGACCAGATCATTGACGGTTCAAAAATCAAAACAGGAGATAAAATCATCGCTTTGCCAAGTTCAGGATTCCATTCAAATGGATTTTCTTTGGTAAGAAAGATATTCCCGAATTTTGAAGAAGAATTTGAAGGAAAACCTTTGTACGAAACGCTTTTAGTTCCTACAAGATTATATTATAAAGATATTCACAGAGTTATCGAAGAAGTTGAAGTTTCAGGAATTGCTCACATTACAGGCGGCGGTTTATATGAAAATATCCCGAGAATCATTGGTGACGGACTTTGTGCTTCCATTGATGCTTCAAAAATTCAGATTCCTAACGTAATGTTGGAACTGGAAAAAAGAGGAAATATCGCCCGTGAAGAAATGTTCGGAACATTCAATATGGGTGTTGGAATGATTGTCGTAGTTGATCCTGAGCACGCTGAAAAAGTACTTCACCTATTAGACGATGCTTATGAAATCGGAGAAATTACAGAAGGAGCTGAAAAGATCAATCTTTCATTTTAATGTACCAATTTAACAATGTAACAGTTTACCAATTTTATAATATTGTTACATTGCTAGACTGATACATTGTTACATTAATATATGAAAAACTTAGTTATACTCGTTTCAGGTTCAGGAACAAACCTTCAGAGAATCATCGATACCATTGCCAACGGAGAAATCCAAAATGCAAAAGTATCGTTAGTTGTTGCCGACAGAGAATGTTACGGCCTCGAAAGAGCAAAAAAACACAACATAGAAACCGTGTTGATTCCGAGAGGAAAAAATTTCAGCAGTGAATTAGGTAAAATAATCCCTGAAAATACAGATTTAATCGTATTGGCAGGATTTTTATCCATTCTCAAACCTGAGTTCGTGGAAAACTGGGCAGGAAAAATTATCAACATTCATCCGGCCTTACTTCCCAAATTTGGAGGAAAAGGAATGTGGGGACATCATGTTCACAACGCAGTCATTGAAGCTAATGAAAAAGAAAGTGGAGCAACCGTTCATTTCGTAACCGCAGGGATCGATGAAGGAGAAGCAATCCTCCAGAAATCATTCGAAGTCACAGAAAACGACACTCCAGAAACGTTAGCAGAAAAAGTTCATAAAATTGAATATGAAATTTTCCCAACAGCAATTAATAAGTTACTCAATGTAACAATCTAATAATGTAACAATTTACCAATCAAAAGCATTGCTACATTGGTAAACTGATACATTGTTATATTAAATAAAAAAGACACACTTAGATCAATTAAAATTATTTCAAATTCAGTAAAATCTAAGTAAAAGTAAGATCGGAGGTGAAAGAACCGGTCTACAGTTTGAAATAACTGTAAAAAGTAAAAATTGAAAAGTCCCAACGGGACAGCCTAGCAAAGGATAGGATGAAATCCTGTCTTTTACGAAGCAAAAAGAAGTAAAAATGAATGAAAATCGCAATCCTGCGATTTTCATTTCAAAAAAATGAAAAATCTATGAGCAAGAGAGTTTTGATCAGTGTTTCTGACAAAAGCGGATTAACAGAATTCGCACAGTTTTTAGAATCTCAGAATTATGAATTGATCTCCACAGGAGGTACATTCAAACATTTGAAAGACGCTGGTTTAAATCCGATTCAAATCGACGAAGTAACCGAATTTCCTGAAATGTTAGACGGAAGAGTGAAAACTTTACACCCGAAAGTTCACGGTGGTTTATTGGCGGTTCGTTCAAACGACGAGCACATGAAAACCGTTCAGGAGCACAACATTGGTTTGATCGATATGGTGATTGTGAATTTGTATCCGTTTTTTGAAAATGTAAACAAAGACATTTCATTACACGAAAAAGTAGAATTTATCGACATCGGAGGACCTTCAATGCTTCGTTCTGCTGCAAAAAATTTCGATTCTGTAACGGTAATCACAGACGTTGAAGATTACGAAAAAGTAAAATCTGAAATGGAACAAAACGGTGACACCATCATCGAAACCCGTAAAAGATTAGCCGGAAAAGTATTTAACTTAACTTCAGCTTACGATGCGGCCATCTCAAGAATGCTTTTGGATGAAGAATATCCAACATATTTAAGTGCTTCTTACAAAAAAGTTGCAGACTTAAGATACGGAGAAAACCCACACCAGACTGCAGCGTACTACGCATCAACGTTTGAGAATGGTGCGATGAAAGATTTCGAACAGTTGGGAGGTAAAGAATTATCATTCAACAATCTTCGTGATATGGATCTTTGCTGGAAAGTGGTGACTGAATTTAAAGACGAAATGGCTTGTTGTGCTGTTAAACATTCTACACCATGTGGAGTTGCTATCGGAACATCAGCTTTAGAAACTTACCAAAAGACTTTCGAGTGCGATCCGGTTTCTATTTTCGGCGGAATTGTAGCTGCTAACTTCAAAATTGACGCTGCAACGGCAGAAGAATTAAACAAAACATTCCTTGAAATCGTGATGGCTCCGGAATTTGATGAGGATGCTTTGGAAATTTTAAGAAAAAAGAAGAATTTAAGAATTATAAAAATTGTCAATCCGGTTTCAGACAAACAAACCTGGGTAAAAGTTGACGGTGGAATCTTGGTTCAGGATAATGATAATATTTTTTCAGATGATATTAAAGTGGTTACGGAAACTCAACCGACAGAAGAGCAGAAGAAGGCATTACTTTTTTCTCAAAGGGTGGTAAAGTATGTGAAATCAAACGCAATTGTAGTTTCAAACGGAATTCAGGCTTTCGGAATCGGAGGCGGACAGGTAAACAGAATCTGGGCAACACAACAGGCAATTGAAAGAGCAAAAGAAAAATTCACAGGAGATTTGGTTTTAGCTTCTGATGCGTTTTTCCCTTTCCGTGATGTGGTAGATTTCTGCGCTCAGGAAGGCATTACAGCGATTATTCAGCCAGGAGGAAGTGTAAAAGATGGGGAAAGTATAGATGCTGCTAACGAACACAAAATCCCGATGATGTTCACCGGTGTAAGACACTTTTTTCATTAAAATTGAATTAAAATAATAATTTGAGATTGTATTTATAGCATTCAAAATTATATATTTGTAAAATAGACTAGATAATAAATAAAGTATGAGAATATTAATCATAGGTGAAGGAGGAAGAGAATCTGCTCTGGCAACAAAACTTCAGAAAGATTCAAGAGTGAGTCAGATGTTTTTTTCCAACGGAAACGCAACTACCGACAGAATAGGAAAAAATATCCATTTATCAGAAATCAAAGAACTTAGGGATTTTGCAATCAAGGAAAAAGTAGATCTTACCATCGTAGGCCCGGAAGCACCATTGGTAGCTGGACTTAAGGATGAATTTAAAAAGCACGATCTTAAAGTTTTCGGCCCGACTCAAAAGGTGGCAAGTCTTGAAGGAAGTAAAGCTTTCTCCAAGAAATTTATGAAAACCTATGATATCAAAACTGCAAAGGCAGAAGTTTTTGATGCTTACAATGATGCAAAACAATATCTTCAGACTCAGCAATTTCCATTGGTAATCAAAGCCAGCGGATTGGCGGGTGGAAAAGGCGTTGTAATCTGCGAAAATCTGGAAGAAGCAGAAGCTACCATTCACGACTTTATGATCAGAAGAATCTTCGGTGATGCGGGAATCCGTGTGGTGATCGAAGAATATCTTGAAGGTTTTGAAGCTTCAATTATTGCATTCTCAAACGGGGAAAAATTGTTCCCTTGCGTGGCTGCAAAAGATTATAAAAAAGCCGGTAACGGCGACACAGGTCCAAACACAGGAGGTATGGGTGCTGTGGCTCCAAGCCCTGAATTCACTGCTGAGCATTTTGCAGATTTCGAAAAAAACATCCTTGAGCCAACTGTAAAAGGTCTTAAAGGTGAAGGTTTTGGTTTCAAAGGAATTATCTTCTTTGGATTGATGATTACCAAAAACGGAACTTACCTTTTAGAATACAACATGAGATTCGGAGATCCTGAAACTCAGGTTTTGATGGCTTTAATGGAAAACAATCTTCTTGATGTAATCAATGATTGTATCGACGGAAAAGACATTCAGCTGAAGTTCAAAGATGAAAAAGCAGTTTGCCTTGTAATGTGCTCAGGAGGTTACCCTAGAAACATCGAAACAGGATTCGAAATCGTAGGTGAAGACAAAGTGAAACACAGCCAGTTATTATATGCTGGTGCCGTGAAGAAAGGCGATAAAGTAGTTTCCCACGGTGGTAGAGTTCTCAACATTGTAGCAACAGGAGCTACCTATGACGAAGCACGCAAAAAAGTGTACGAAGACGCAAGCCACGTACATTTCGATTACAGCTTCTACAGAGAAGACATCGGTAAATTTTAATATAATGCCCTGATTTTTCGGGGCTTTTTTTATCAGGAGCCGGGAACCTGCTGTCCGCTGTATCTTTTTTGTCATTGCGAACAAAGTGAAGCAATCTGTTGAACTATTTTCGCCATCGCAATAACAAAAAAGGATGCCGCTCCCATCAGGGCTAAGAGGAACCAAGTAAAAAGTAAAAAGAATCAAGATAAAAGTTATGTGATAAGGTTGAATGGCATTAAACATCCAACATCCCTCACCCAACATCCAACATTATAAACAATGACCAACGGTATCATCATATTAGATTTCGGATCTCAGTACAACCAGCTTATCGGAAGAAGAATCCGTGAGATGGGTGTGTATTCCGAAATTTTACCATTCAACACACCATTAGAAACAATTCTGGAAAAACAGCCAAAAGGTATCATCCTTTCTGGTGGACCAAGTTCTGTCAACGCAGAAAACGCCCATTTGGTTGAAAAAGAATTGTACGAACAGGGAATTCCCGTTTTAGGAATTTGCTACGGAATGCAGCTTACAGCACATCTTTTAGGCGGAAAAGTTCACAAAGGTGTAAAAGGCGAATACGGAAAAGCACATTTAGAAATTGTAAAAGAATCTTCTTTGCTAAAAGGCGTTACAGACAATTCTGTTGTTTGGATGAGCCATTTCGACGAAGTAGGAGAATTGCCTGCAGGTTTTGAATTGAATGCAAAATCTGGCGTAATAGCTTCAATTTCAAATGAAGAAAAGAAAATTTTCTGTGTACAGTTTCACCCGGAAGTTTCTCACACAGAAGAAGGTGGAAAAATGCTTGAAAACTTTGTGTTTTCGATCTGTAACTCAGAAAAAAACTGGAAACTGACCAACTACATCGACAAAACAGTTGCTGAAATCAAAGAAAAAGTAGGAGACCAGAAAGTGATTTTAGGTCTTTCCGGCGGTGTAGATTCTTCTGTAGCGGCAGTTTTAATTCACAAAGCAATCGGTGATCAGCTGACTTGTATCTTTGTGGATACCGGACTTTTAAGAAAAGATGAAGATGTAAAAGTAATGCAGAATTACGGAGAGCATTTTCACATGAATATTAAACTGGTTGATGCCAAGGAAAGATTCCTTTCAAAATTAGCCGGAGTTGACGACCCTGAAACCAAAAGAAAAATCATAGGAAACGAGTTTATTCACGTTTTCGATGAAGAATCCCACAAAATTGAAGGTGCAAAATTCTTAGCTCAGGGAACTATTTATCCTGACGTAATCGAAAGTCAGTCTGTAAACGGACCTTCAGCAGTAATTAAATCGCACCACAACGTAGGTGGACTTCCTGAAGATATGGAATTTGAATTGCTCGAGCCTTTGAGAGAACTTTTCAAAGACGAAGTAAGAAAAGTGGGCGAAGAATTGGGAATTCCTCATCATTTGGTACACAGACATCCTTTCCCAGGCCCAGGTTTGGGTATCAGAATTTTAGGTGCTGTAGATGCTGAAAAAGTGAAAATCCTTCAGGAAGCGGATGATATTTTCATCGAAGAGTTATATAAAAACGATTTGTACGAGAAAGTTTCTCAGGCATTCGTAGTTCTTCTTCCGGTGAAATCTGTAGGAGTAATGGGTGACGAAAGAACCTATGAATACACAGCAGTCGTACGTTCTGCCAACACCATTGATTTTATGACGGCTACGTGGAGCAGACTTCCTTACGAGTTTTTAGATACTGTTTCGAGCAGAATTATCAACGAAGTAAGAGGAATCAACAGAGTAGCTTACGACATTTCAAGCAAACCACCTGCAACAATCGAGTGGGAATAATCTTGACAAAAATATTTTTAAAACCAGCTTTTTAAGGCTGGTTTTTTTCATACAGATAAACTACTGAAATAATTTCATTTAATTTTTAGAATTTTACAGTAGTTGAACAAACATACTTTGTGAAACTTCCTATTTGATAATTCTATCACTTTCGTAGGATTTTTATTATTTTTGGATCTTAATTTTTACAATGAAAAATATTTTAATAGCTTGTATTTTAGTAATTCTTACCGCATGCAACAGAAATCCTGAGATAAATGACATAATAAATAAAGAAAAGATTATTAAAGAAATTGACAAACTGATTGCGGACTCTGATAAAAAAAATGTAGAGAAATTTTTTATTGTTTCCGGAATTGATAGTTCTGATAAAAATGTAGCAGAAGTACTTTTTACAAATAAAAAACCAGTGATCATAAAAGAAGATTCAGCTGCTCTTGATAAATTGCGGAACGAAAAGTTTGGTTACTTTCGGTATAGAAATTACGAGTTTTTAGTAGTTGAAAAGATGCAGAGTATTTTCAAATTGGATTATGAGGATTTTGAACATTCAAAAGAGCATTTTACTGTAATAGAGAAATTCTCTGATAAAAATAAAGTTATAAAGAAAAACTGGCGAACCATGTATCTTAAATATAACAAAATCAGTGATTCAGTTGAGTTTAGCAATATTGCGGAAGTTCCAATGTCAGAATTCATGAAGTAATCTGCTCACTTTTCAAAAACATTTAGAAATAAAAATACGTTGATGAATTTTTATTTCAATACTAAATAATTTCCCCGACCTTTGTTTCGATCAAAACAAAAAAATATGCACAAAAATTACGCAGGTCAGCCTGTAATTACTTTAAATAACGGCGTGGCAATTCCGGCTTTAGGCTTCGGCGTTTGGCAAATGGAAAATCTTCAGCAGTGTGAAGATGCTGTGATAAAAGCCATCGAAGTTGGATACAGAATGATTGATACAGCCTCAATTTATCAGAACGAAACAGCTGTGGGAACGGCAATCCAAAAATGCGGTGTGAGCAGAGATGAACTTTTTATCACTTCAAAACTTTGGGTTCAATCTCATGGTTATGAAGAAACGAAATTGGCATTCCAAAGAACTTTAGACAGATTGCAACTCGATTATCTGGATATGTATCTTATCCATTGGCCTTTCGGAGATTTTTTAGGAGCGTGGAAGGCTTTCGAAGAACTCTACAGCGAAGGTAAAATAAAAGCAATCGGTGTTTGTAATTTCACCATCGAAAAATTGGAAGAGTTAAAATCCAATGCAACGGTTTTGCCAGTCATTAATCAAATTGAGTTGCATCCTTTATTTCAGCAAAAAGAACTTCAGGTGTACAACAGAGAAAACAACATTGTAACTCAGCCGTGGAGCCCGCTTGGAAACGGAAATGCAGGTCTTCTGGAAAATGAAAGTTTGAAGATAATTGCTGAGAAATATGATAAAACTGTTGCTCAGGTTATTCTGAGATGGCATCTTCAGGAAGGTTTCTGCGTGATTCCGAAATCGGTAACGCCTTCCAGAATTGATGAGAATTTTAATGTCTTTAATTTTGAACTTACAGAAGACGAGATGAACATTGTCAGAAGTTTAGATACAGGAAAAAGACTTTTCTTTGACCCGAAAGATCCTGAGTGGGAACAAAAAATGCTTAATTCTAAGGCAGATATTTAATCATAAAACAAACAAAGTCCGGCCAAATTGAGCCGGACTTCTATTAACCAATAAAACCAGAATGGCTTTATAAACTTTTCAGTAATTTTTCTGTTTCAGCTACATCTTCACCTTCAGATTTACCTAAATCAACAGATTTTTGTGCCCAGATTTTGGCATTTTTCTTATCACCAACCTTATTATAAAGATTAGCCAAAGTATCTGTATTGGCATAGCTTTCTTCTTTTTTTACAGATTCCTGAGCCCATTTTACAGCCGTCTGAAGACCAGATTTTGAATCTACATTTTCAAAAAAGTTCCATGCGATTTCGTTGAGCTCCATTGACGACATTTTTTCGTAATCAGCATACAGCTCAAGTGCAATTTTTTCGTATGTTTTAAAATCTTTTGCTCTTGCAGCTCTGCCCATTCTGGATCTTTGTAAAATTTTCTCCGCTTCGTCCTTAGGTAAAAACTTTTGTGCTTCAGTTAAAAAATACTGGTCATCCCATGATTTTTTCTCAGCATTATAAGATTTTTTCATGATTGCATTTACTCTTACATTTTTATCAAATGCATTGTAATTGGCTTCAGGAAAAACCTTGATAATGTCAGCTTTTCTTTCTTTGAACATCGTGTACATCGGACTGTCAGGATTTTGTGCAGCCATCAAAAGCATCTGTACATCTTCCTGAGTAAGCGTTTTCACCTGTGGAAAGTATTTTTCCAAAACTTTCGTTGCAAACTGAGGATCATTATAAATTGTTAATCCTGCCAGATTCTTTAATAATTCAGGATTGGTATCTCCTTTTTCAAATTTTTGCTTTAAAGTGCTCAGTCTTTTATTGGGATCATTCGCATCTTTTGCAATCACAATAAAGTCTTTTGCTTCCGGTGTATATCCTAAAGATCTGTGAACTTCTTCACCGTCACCGTTGATAAAAAGATAGGTAGGATACGATTTTACGCCGTATTTTTTGGCAATTTCAAGACCTTCGCCTTTTTCCATATCAATTTTAGCATTCACGAAATTGGCATTGAAATATGTGCCAACTTCCTGCTGAGGGAAAATGTTTTTGGCCATCAGTTTACATGGTCCGCACCAAGTTGTGTAAGCATCTAAAAAGACAAGTTTGTTTTCTTTTTTCGCTTTTTCCAAAAGATTTTTGAATGGTGTTTCTTCGAATTTAATTCCCTGTGCAAAAGCTACAGCACTGAGGACAATAGAAGAAAGGATAGCAAGTTTTTTCATTTAAACTAAAAATTATTTAATACAAATTTAATTATATTTCTATTTGATTGTGAATAATCTTTTTTATTTAACATTTTTTAGGTTTTCAAGTATTATATTTGAATATGCAAAACAGAATCTCATCATTCCCACCTGTTATTAATGAGGAATCAAAAATTCTTATTTTAGGTTCAGTTCCGGGCGTAAAATCTCTTGAAAAGCAGGAATATTACGGTCATCCACAAAACAAGTTCTGGAAAATTATCTTTGAATTGTTTGATGAAAATTTCACCGAAAATTATAATGAGAAAATTGAAATTTTAAAGAAAAATAAAATTGCTTTATGGGACGTAATCGATACCTGCGAAAGAAAAGGCAGCCTTGATGCTGAAATCAGAAACGAAGAAGCGAACGATATTGAAACTCTTTTAAAAACCTATTCCAATATCAAAACAATATTTTGCAACGGTGGAAAGTCGTTTAAGAACTTAAAGAAAATTTTAGATAAAAATTCAGAAATTCCTGTATATTTATTGCCGTCGACCAGTCCGCTTCACACGATTTCTTATGAAAGAAAACTGGAGGATTGGAAGATTATTAAAATACATTTATGAGAAAAGTTTATACATTATTTTTATGTCTGATTTCGCTAATCATTTTTAGTCAGACCTATCAGTTTAATTATCAAATTGAAAGCACATCTAAAGGGGGATATTCTGATGGAGAAAATGTTAATACAAGTTTTTATGATTCAAAAAATAAAATCCATTTAAGAATACGGAGTTTTGACGGTAAATTGCGTGCTGTTATTTTTGATAAAGAAAAGAGTATCCGGCATTTGTTTAAGGTTACTGAAGAAAAAGGTGCTGTTGCATTCGAATATTTGAATACGAGCAAAATAGATACAGATTTTAATCATATTGAAAAAGATATTATTGAAGTATCAAAAATTGATTCCCTTGAATACAAAATTGTTGGATTTGTCGATAACAAGAGGAGAAAGAAAAGATTTTCTGCTGATGTTACTTTAGAAAAATCAAAAATTCATTATATAGATGTTAGTGTGGATCATGGGAAAACCGAGGAGATGAAGCAGAAATTGGAAAAACTAATAGATTCCAATTCAAACTACGTCGTGAAAAAAATCAGAGTGCATTACAATACAAGAGTTTATTACACCATTAATAATAGTTATAAGGAAGTAGATTTTAAATTAATGATACCGGAGAAGATGGTTTTAAAAAATGATAGTTACTGGGGAATATAATATATAAATAATGAAGAGATTTTTTACTGCATTTTTTTGTTTATGTTGTTATGCCTTAGCGTGCAGCCAAACTTATCATTTCAATTATTCAATAGAGAGTAAAAGATTATTTATTTGATGTCCCGATAAATATGACTCACGTTTTTAATGTAGAAGAAGGTAAAAATAATACAAAATTTAAATATTCTCACAGCAATAAATATTTAGCGAATAATTCTTCCAATGAGAATCCTTATTCTATTGACATTACAAAAATAGATGATGCAAATTTTAAGATTGATGTATATGTTTACACCAATAATAAAAAAACTAAGAAAAAGAAAAAAGTCTCAGCAATCGCTACGTTGGAAAAAGCAGATTTTGAGTATTTTGTAATTCATGCAGATTTTTTTCCATCAGATTATATTAAAAATCAAATTTTGGAAATGTTGCCAAAAGATTCAAAGTACTACATAAAAAAAGTAACTGTCGAATATGTTGGTTCTAAAAAATATACATTGATAAATGAAGTTCAGACATCCGATGTTACCATTCCAGTTCCAATTCAAAAAGAAAAACAGTAATAATTTTTAATAGTGTTTAAAGCACAAAATAATGTTGCTTTTTTTATTTCCCTCAAAACACTTGACAAAGGGGTGTCGAATGTTGTATATTTGCACCTCGCAAATTACTTACTGTAATTGATAATTTTTAAACCGTAATTTAAAAAAATGAAAACATCAGATTTTAATTTTGATCTTCCCGAAGAACTTTTAGCAGAACACCCTTCCGAGCACAGAGACGAAGCCAGATTAATGGTTTTAGACAGAAAAACTCAGACAATAGAGCATAAACTTTTCAAAGATGTTGTAGATTATTTCGACGAGAAAGATCTTTTCATCTTCAATAATACTAAAGTTTTCCCTGCACGCCTTTACGGAAATAAAGAAAAAACCGGAGCAAAAATCGAAGTTTTCCTATTGAGAGAGCTTGATAAGGAAACGAGAGTTTGGGACGTTTTGGTAGATCCGGCAAGAAAAATCAGAATCGGAAACAAATTATTCTTTACTGAAGACGAATCTTTGGTAGCTGAAGTTATCGACAATACAACATCAAGAGGGAGAACACTTAGATTTTTGTATGACGGTCCTTACGAAGAATTCAGAGCTAAATTAAAAGAATTAGGTGAAACTCCACTTCCAAAATACATCAAAAGAGACGTTGAGCCTGAAGATGCTGAGAGATACCAGACCATCTATGCCAAAGTAGAAGGAGCTGTAGCTGCGCCTACTGCAGGTCTTCACTTCTCAAGACATTTGATGAAGAGACTTGAAATCAAAGGGATCGACTTTGCTGAAGTTACGCTTCATGTAGGTTTGGGAACTTTCAACCCAATCGAAGTTGAAGATTTATCTAAACATAAAATGGAATCTGAAGAGATTTTCATCGACGAAAAAAATGCTGCAATCATCAACAAAGCTGTTGAAGAAAACAGGAGAGTTTGTGCTGTAGGAACTACAACGATGAGAACTTTGGAAACTTCAGTTTCTTCAAACAAAAAAATCTCTGCATTCCACGGTTGGACTAATAAATTTATTTTCCCTCCACACGATTTCGGAGTTGCGAATTGCATGATTACCAACTTCCACACGCCAAAATCAACTCTAATGATGATGATTGCTGCGTTTGCAGGAAAAGATTTCGTGATGCACGCTTACGAAGAAGCTGTAAAAGAGAAATATAAATTCTACTCTTACGGAGACGCAATGTTGATTCTTTAAGAAAGAAGCTGGAAGCTGGGTGCTGGAAGTTTACAATTCAGTGCCCAGATTTTCATTAGACATCCATCATCCTACACCCAGCAACTCAATGAAAGACATCCGTACTTTATCTCTCGATCAACTCAAAGACTATTTCGGCACCATTGGCGAAAAGCCGTTTCGTGCCAAGCAGGTCTATGACTGGATATGGAGTAAAAATCTTCATTCATTTGAAGAAATGACGAATCTTTCGAAGGATTTGAGAGAAAATCTGATCCGCGATTTTATTATGAATCCCGCGGCGGTAGATCAGTTTCAAAAATCTACAGACGGAACCATAAAAAACGGTGTTAAACTGCACGATGGATTGATGGTGGAATCAGTTTTGATTCCTACAGAAACCCGCACAACAGCTTGTGTTTCCTCTCAAGTGGGCTGCTCACTAAATTGTGAATTTTGTGCAACTGCCAAGCTTAAAAGGATGAGAAATCTTGAAGTTGCAGAAATTGTAGATCAGGTGGCGCTTATCGACAGACAAAGTAGGGAATACCACAACCGACCACTGACGAACATTGTGTTTATGGGGATGGGCGAGCCGATGATGAACTATAAAAATGTGGTTGAAGCCATTAAAAAAATTACACAACCGGAAGGTTTGGGAATGTCGCCTAGAAGAATTACCGTCTCTACATCGGGAATTCCGAAGATGATTAAAATGCTTGCAGATGACGAACTGCGAGTGAAACTAGCTTTGTCTTTACATTCAGCAGTAGAATCTACCCGTAACGAAATTATGCCGTTTTCGGATAAATTTCCATTGACGGATATTATGGAAGCCTTGCAGTACTGGTACAAAAAAACAGGCTCTGTCATCACTTTTGAATATTGCGTTTGGAAAGGGATTAACGATAAAGATGAGGACATTAAAGCTTTAATTAAATATTGCCGTCAGGTTCCTTCAAAGGTTAATTTGATTCAGTACAATCCGATTGGTGAAGGTAAATTCGATCACCGAAGCATTGCTGCAGAAGAAAAATACGTTCGTGAACTCGAAAAAGCCGGCGTAACTGTAATGGTAAGAAAAAGCCGTGGTGGCGATATTGACGCGGCCTGCGGACAATTAGCAAATAAAACTGCGGAATAATTTTCTACTTATTTCAATTTTTACGATTCTAAATTTACTTAACCGCTTATTTTTAAAAAAACACAAAGTGTTTGAAATTTCTCAAAGGTTGCAAATCCTTTGAGCAAATTACAGCTTACATCATAAACCACGAAGTGGTTTAATATTCATAGCCGTGGTTGAAACCCATGGTTTAATGCAAATGCGTTCACACAACCCGAAGTGGTTGAATTAAATCAACACTACAATTTTCAATTTAGCTTTCCATTCACATCAAAAACCTTATTTTTGTTTTATGAGAAAGGTTTTTCTAATAATTTCAATCAGTTTTTCGATTCTAAATTCCGCACAGCAATCCGAAATTTTTAAACTAAAAAATTACAGAGTCTCTGTTCTAAATGATTCAATTCAAGAGACTTCGGGGCTGAATTTCTTTAATGAAAAACTGTACACTTTCAACGACAGCGGAAATCCTGCAGAACTGTATGAAATTAATAAGAAATCAGGAAAAATTCTCAAAGTTTTAAAGATAAATAGTGAAAATAAGGACTGGGAGGCCTTAACAAATGATGGCGAAAACTTTTTTATCGGTGATTTTGGAAATAATGCAGGAGTACGTCAGGATTTAAAAATTTTCAAAATTCCTTTTAAAAATAATCGGCTTCAAGATGATTCTCTGAAAATCATTTCATTTTATTATCCAGATCAAAAAGATTTTAAACCAAAAAATATCTCAACAGATTTCGAGCTGGAATCTATGATTTATTTAAATGGAAAACTTCATATTTTCACCAAAGAATGGGCTTCAAAATCGACAACACATTATACTTTAGATCCGAACAATTTTGAAAAACAACCTGCTCAGAAAATTGAAACTTTCAAAACAGGTTTTATGATTTCTGATGCTTATTATTTTGAAAAAAAACTTTATGTCGTTGGTTACACCAAAAAAACGGAAGTTTTTTTGACTGTTTTCAGTGAGACAGAACCTGGAATATTTTTTAAAGATCAACCGAAAAAATTATATTTAGGAAGTGCTTTAACCATCGGGCAAATTGAAGGAATTGCAGTTGACGAAAGTGGGATTTATATTTCTGGAGAGAAATTTTATTCTCCGGTTAGCAAAACAAAACCTTATTTTTATTTTATACCTCAAAAAAAACTGATATTCTAAAGCAGTTTGTGTTCAGATAAAATTTAATTTTCAGTTAAAATTGGTCTAAAAAATTTATCTTTGTGAGAATTAAATATCAACTACACATCATTCTAAGATAGTGGCGAATACCGTAGAAGAAATCAAGCGACCCATCAACGAAGAAATGAAGCTTTTTGAACAGAAGTTTTATGAATCGATGCAGACAAAAGTATCTTTATTAGATAAAGTCACCCGTTTTATTGTTACCACAAAAGGGAAGCAGATGCGCCCGATGTTTGTATTTCTTTGTGCTAAACTGATTGGTGAAGTCAATGAAAAAACATACCGTGGAGCTTCAATGATTGAGCTTATTCATACGGCAACTTTGGTGCATGATGATGTGGTAGATGAAAGTTTCAAACGTCGGAATTTCTTTTCAATCAATGCTTTATGGAAGAATAAAATTGCCGTTCTTGTTGGTGATTTTTTGTTGTCTAAAGCTGTCTTGCTTTCTACAGATCATAAAGATTATGATTTATTGGCAGTGATTTCACGAACAATCCGTGAAATGTCTGAAGGTGAGCTTCTTCAATTGGAAAAAGCCAGAAAATTGGATATTACCGAAGATGTTTATTATGAAATCATTCGTCAGAAAACGGCTACTTTAATTGCTGCTTGTTGCGAAATCGGAGCGCTGTCTAATGACGCTGATGAAAGTCTTGCAAAAAAAATGATGGAGTTTGGAACTTACACGGGAATGGCCTTCCAGATCAAGGACGATCTTTTTGATTACTTAAGTTCAAACGTCATCGGAAAACCTGTAGGCATCGATATAAAAGAGCAAAAAATGACTCTACCTTTGATTCACACTCTGAAAATAGCTAGCGAGACAGATAGAAAGTACTATTTTAATACAATCAAAAGATACAACAACGATCAGAAGAGAGTAAAGGAACTGATCAACTTTGTGAAGTCCTCCGGAGGTTTGGAATACGCTGTAACGGTAATGAAAGATTTTCAACAAAAAGCCAAAGATATTTTGAGCGAGTTTCCTGATTCTCAGCCTAAAACATCGCTTAATCTAATGTTGGATTATGTAATTGAGAGGAGTTTTTAGATTTCTCTTTCATCATCTTTATAAAGTAAGATGGTTTGATTTCAAATTTTCTGTAGAAATTGTCTGAAAAGCTTTCTGCATTGGAAAATCCACAGATATTGGCCAATTCTTTTACATCATACTGCAGATATGTTGCATCGGTTCTTAAAAGATCAATAATATAATTTAAACGTAAATTATTTATATATACATTAAAATTTGACCCTTTGTATGTATTGATAATTTTTGAAAGATAAGTGGAGTTTGTTCCCAATTCTTCAACAAGTGATTTTTGAGTAAGTTGGCTGTCAAGATATCTTTCTTCATCCTCAAATGAATCCAGCTGAGTTAAAATACTTTTAACGACTAAAGGATTAAGGCTAGGAATTTTTGAATAATATTCATCTTGATTTTCAGGACTTTCCAAATTGAGTTCTTTGACATCTTTGTCTGAAATCGAGGCCGGTTTTAATGTTTCCGTTTGAAGGTTTTCATGAATCTCCTTCGGAGTGTGATGCTTTTTATGCTCAACCTCAGATTTGATGATAATATTTTCAAATCTTTGTTTGTAGAGTTTCTTTATTCTATAGTAACGGATACTGAAGAAAAGTATGACCCCTAAACTGATTACAAGGATTAGAATAAAGATATTACTTCTTAAAATTAAAAGATTTTCAACCTTATTCTTCTCTGAAATTAATTTTTTCGTATCATATTCTTTGTTGATTTTTGGATATAAATATTTGAAATTTTTCTCATAAGATTTATCCAGAATCATCAGCTTATCAATGTATTCGAGCTGTTTATCTCTATTTTTAATTGAATCATTATACTTGATAAGGATTTCGTATGCTGATCTAAATTGAGGGTCTAGTTTATTTGATTTATTATATTGATTATCAATTACCTCCATAAATTTTACTGCAATCGTTCTTTTGCCGATTTTCCAGTTATTCAAACCTAAATAATAAATTTCAGTGATATGTGGATACTGGTCATTATACATTTCTAAAGCTTTCGTGAGTTTAGAAATAGAAGTTTTGTAGTCTTTTTGATAATAGGCATCAGTACCTTGAGAAGAAATAAAGTATGGGATGTATTGTTTTAAGTCGTTGTCTTCCAGGTATTTTATGCTTTCAGAAATGAGTTTCTTGTTTTCTTCAGATTTACCCATTTTTGTGTTGTTATCGATATAACTTAACATCGAATAAATATAATAGGTCTGATAATCTTGCCCTAATTTAGAATCTGTACTGTGTTTTTTAAAAAAATCAATACAGATAAGAAGTTCTTTTGCTGCATCTTCGTAAAGACCAAGATATATTTTGTTTTGAGCAATAAGGTATATACTTTTATAAATGATATATTGGTCGTTTACAGAAGTAGCATATTTATTAGAAAGCAATACGTCATCCAATGATTTTTGATAAAATGCTTCCTGACTATAGATTGCTCCCCTGTTGAAATAAGCTGTGGCAAGCAGTCTTTCGTCCTTAGAATGATTGGCTGTTTCTAATGCCTGATTGGCATACTGTAGATTTTGAGGATAAACAGAAAAATTACTAGCATAGCGATATGCATAAACAAGAGCTTCTTTATTATCTTCATTTTTTGCCGTTTTTATATAGTGTTGTATTAAATTCCATGCTTTTTTTTGATCATTATGAAAACTGTCTATTTTCATTTCGATTTCTTGGTAATTCATCTTTTTTTTAGAATTTACCTGTGCATTTAAATTAACCGTGAATAGGAAAATCATAAATGTATATGTTAAATACCTTGTAATTAGATGGTTACAGAAATGGTAATGGAGTTTAGGTAACACTTTTGGCTTTTTATAAATTTAAAAGTCTACAATATTAACATAATTAATCTGAATAAAAAATCAAAAATTTAAAAATTGCCGGACATTTTTTATGAATTTCCCGTCAGTAAATTTGACTTAGATTCGTTTTCCGCTGTATGTTTGCAACAGAAAATTAAGCGAACTAAAAATTAACCTTTATAAATTAAACTAATATGAAAAAGTTAGTATTATTTTTTTCAGCAGCATTGTTAACTACAGTAATTTCTTGTCGTCAGGATGATGACAATTTTACTACAGAAGATTATCAGAATTTGGAGATTATTAATAAAGCTTCTCAAAAAATTCAGGACTCCATTGGGAATGGGGTGACATTAGAAGGAGATCCAATTGCACCTCCTAAGAAATAAAAAAGACCAAACCAAACCACATTCACATATTTAACAATTTTTTTTTTTTTTTTTCATCATTTGTGTTTTTAGATTCCTTGCGTGTTTCACGTAAGGAACTTTTTTTTGTTTTATATGTTAAAAGATTCATTATTAAACAATAATCAACAGTGCTTAGTAATTATCAAATTTTTAAAATAATTTAAAAAAAATATGAATTCTATAAAATTGTTTTATTCAGTACAGCAAAAATTATTTATATTTGTAAAAATCATAGTGTAATGCAGACAACATATATAGAAACGCAACAGATTTCTTTTCAGGATTTTAAAAATCAGATACTTAGCGATTACAAATTAGGGAGAATTTCCCGCGAAATGTCTTATCTCGGAAGGAGAGAGGTTCTTACAGGTAAGGCAAAATTCGGTATTTTCGGGGATGGTAAAGAACTTCCACAGCTTGCAATGGCTAAAGTTTTTAAAAATGGTGATTTCCGTTCTGGCTATTATAGAGATCAGACTTTTGCTTTGGCTGCAGATGCACTTACTGTTGAGAGTTTCTTCGCTCAGTTGTACGCAGATACAAGCGTTGAGCGTGAGCCTGCTTCTGCGGGAAGACAAATGAACGGTCATTACGCTACAAGAAGTTTAAATGAGGATGGCAGCTGGAAAGATTTGACATCACAAAAGAATATCTCTTCAGATATTTCTCCCACTGCAGGACAAATGCCAAGATTATTAGGTTTAGCTCAGGCTTCTAAAATATATAAATCAGTTAAATTTGAAGGATCAGAAAAATTCTCAAAAGAAGGTAACGAAATCGCTTTCGGAACCATTGGTGATGCTTCTACGGCTGAAGGTCATTTTTGGGAAACTTTGAATGCTGCCTGCGCACTTCAGGTTCCAATGATTGTTTCAATTTGGGATGATGGTTATGGAATCTCTGTTCCTACAAAAAATCAGAGAGCAAAAGCCGATATTTCTGAAATGTTGAGTGGTTTCCAAAGAAAAGAAGGTGAAAATCAGGGTTGTGAAATCATTCAGGTGAAAGCTTGGGATTATGCGTCGTTATTGGATGCCTATGCAAGAGCAGAGCATTTCGCAAGAACAGAATCTGTACCTGTTGTAGTACATGTAATTGAAGTTACTCAGCCTCAGGGGCACTCAACTTCAGGTTCTCACGAAAGATATAAAAATGAAGAGCGTCTTACCTGGGAAGCAGATTTCGACGGATTAGTGAAATTCAAAGAATGGATTTTAAATTATTCAATAGAAATTGAAGGTGAAGAAAAGGTCTTGGCAACTGCCGAAGAGCTTGATGCTATAGATGAAGAAGCTAAGAAACATGTAAAATCTGGTCAGAAAACTGCTTGGGAAAGCTATCAGAAAACAATTTCAGATTTAATTAATTCAGTTTTGCCTTTGGTTGAAAATTTAAAAGGACAAAATTCTGAAATTGAAAACCATATCAGCGTATTCAATAAATTGGTTTCTAAAGCTAAAAAAGATGTTTTCCACTTAGTAAGAAAGTCTTTATTGGCAACAAGAGGAACAAATTCTTCTGAAAGAAATCAGTTGATGCAGAAATACAACGAGATTTTTGAAGTTGAAAAAGACAATTATTCTTCTCATTTATACTCTCAGTCTGAATGGAAAGCTGAAAATGTAAAGGAAATAAAACCAATTTACTCTGAAAATTCTGAAGATGTTGATGGCAGAGTAGTAATCAGAAATAATTTCGATAAAATTTTTGATAAATATCCTGAAACTTTAGTATTTGGTGAAGATGCCGGAAATATCGGTGATGTAAACCAAGGTCTTGAAGGAATGCAGGAAAAGTATGGCGAACTTCGTGTTGCTGATACGGGAATCCGTGAAGCTACCATTCTCGGACAAGGTATTGGAATGGCGATGAGAGGATTAAGACCAATCGCTGAAATTCAGTATTTAGATTATATCTTGTATTGTTTACAGGGAATGAGCGATGATTTGGCAACTGTTCAGTACAGAACCAAAGGCGGACAAAAAGCGCCTGTCATCATCAGAACGAGAGGTCACAGACTGGAAGGTGTCTGGCATTCCGGTTCACCAATGGCGGGGATTTTAAATCTTTCCAAAGGTATTTTGGTTTTAGTTCCAAGAAACTTAACGAAAGCTGCAGGATTCTACAATACGATGCTTCAGAGCGACGAGCCTGCTGTAATTGTGGAATGTTTAAATGGATACAGATTAAAAGAAAAACAACCGGACAATATCGGTGAATTCACAGTTCCTGTCGGAAAAATTGAAGTGACAAAAGAAGGAAAAGATGTGACTTTGGTAACGTACGGTTCGACTTGGAGAATTGTCACTGAAGCAGCCAGTGAATTGGAGAAATTGGGAATTTCAGCAGAAGTTATTGATGTACAATCGTTAATTCCTTTCGATTTAACGCACGAAATTGCTGAATCTGTTAAGAAAACCAACAGATTGGTCGTAATCGACGAAGATGTGCAGGGTGGAACTTCAGCCTTTATCCTACAGCAGATTTTAGAAAAACAAAAAGCATTTAGATATTTAGATTCTGATCCGTTAACGATTGCTGCAAACGATCACAGACCAGCTTATGCAAGTGATGGAGATTACTTCTCCAAGCCATCTGCAGACGATATGGTTGAAAGAATTTACGCCATGTTTAATGAAACAAATCCTGAGAAATATCCTGCGATATTTTAATTGGAATTTTAAATAAATCTGAAAACCGCTTTCTTTTTGAAAGCGGTTTTTTACTTCTTAACTTTGGAAACTTCTTTTACCAAAACGTATTTTATCGAAGACACATCCATTGGTGGATTAGCGATTTTCTCCGTTCTCACTTTTAATTCATATTCAAAACCAGGCTCATAAGTAAAACCTTCGATGTCGGAATAGAAATTTCCCCAGCTGTCAGTGGCTTTTTCTCTAACCTGAAGGCATTTCATAGGCGCGACACCGGTGCAGTCTTTGGTTTCTGAGCCTACAAATAGGGTTTTTTCAGAAGAATTTTCAGTTGATGGATTTGCTGTACAGTTTAAAAGAATCAGTGAAAAAATTGTAAGGCAAGACCGTTTTATAATCGATAATGTTTTCATGATGAATATTATTTTGAATTTTGTTGTTCGGGTTCATCTTCTTTCGGTTGCGAAAATTTCTGTTTTCCTGATAAAAGTTCAAAAAACAGTTTAAAATCCGATGCCAGAGACCATAAAGGATATTTAAAGGTCGCAGGACTGTTTCTTTCAATCACAGCATGGCTGAACCACGCGAAACCGTATCCAAAAAGCGGAACGTACCAGAGAAACCTTTCTTTACCGGAGTAAATGACGTAAGCAACGACAAAAAATACCAGCAGTGTGCCGATGAAATGTAAAATGCGGGTTCCTGTTTTGCTGTGTTCAGTGAGATAAAACTGATAGAATTCACTGAATGTTTTTATTCTCTCAGACATAACTTTAGTATTTTAAAGTTCCGATCATATAAGTTTTTGAAGCGTTCAAAGCTTTTGAGCTTTCTGTTTTTTCTTTTACCACACCTTTATTCTGAATGTAACTTGAGTGGATAAAATACGTGTCTCTGTTCTCCCTTGTGATGAATCCTGTATGGAAATCGAGCCCGACGATGTAAACTGTGTTTTTCGGTTTGGAAAAAATATATTTTTCCAGATCTTCTCTTTTTGTGAAGTATTTGATTTCACCACAGAGCTTTTTTATCATCACGGAGGAAGCCTCCTGTGCCAGATAAATCCGTTCAATTTTAATACCAAAATCGCTCAGAACGTTTGTTACAAAGTATCCGCAGGCAATTGTGCCGGATTGTGGAGTTCGGGTTGTCCCTCCAAAAGACCATCGGGTTCCCTGCCAGTATTCCGGAATGTCATAATTGATATATCTGAAAAAATAACTGCGTTTTTGAGTCTCAGTTTTTGATTTTATCTGAGCTAAAAAATCTTTATAAGAAACTTTTTCTATACTGTTTTCCGTTGTGGATGCACGAATATTTTCGTTCTTTTCACTGCATCCCAAAATCATCAGGACGAACAAAAAAAGTATTTTCTTCACCGGAAATTAAGCTTTTCTAAGTTTGCTGTTTTTATAGCCGTAAAAGAAATAAATCACAAGACCGATGGCAAACCAAAGTCCGAACCAGAACCAGTTATCATGACTCATTCCCGTTAAAAGATAAAGACAGGAGCTTAATCCAATTAATGGAATTAGAGAGAAATTTTTAATGAAAGTAAAAACACATAATATCAAATTAACGATTATGAAAAAGAAAATTGAAGCTCTGAATTCTCCTTCGTTAGGATCATTCCAGTCCATTAAATGGTTAAAAAACTCAGGCTGGAAGTAGTGAAATACAATTAAAGTTCCGATGAAAATAACAGGAAAAATAATCTTTCCATTGATGTAAGGAAGATGAAATCTGCCTTTGATTTTTTCTTTCGCAGGCAACATCAAAACTCCGGCGCAAACCAATACAAAAGCGAAAATAGTTCCGATGCTGGTAAAGTCTAAGATGAAGCTTTTGTCTGTAAAAAGAATAGGAATTCCCACAACGATACCGGTAACGATAGTTGCGAAAGAAGGTGTTTTGTATTTTGGGTGAACATCCTGAAATTTTTTAGGCATCAGTCCGTCACGGCTCATGGCGTACCAAATTCTCGGCTGCCCCATTTGAAATACCAAAAGCACAGTTGTAATCGCAATAATCGCAATAAAAGAAACGGTAAGTTCCATCCACGCAACATTGGCATTGGTTTTTTCAAAAATAAACGAAAGCGGATCTCCCACACCGTCAAATCTTCTGTAATCCACCATTCCGGTTAAAACTAAAGTCAGTGCGATGTAAATTACTGTACAGAGCGCAAGGGAAATAATCATTCCTTTAGGTAAAGTTTTCTGAGGGTCTTTTGTTTCTTCGGAAAGCACACTTAAAGCATCAAACCCGATGTAGGCGAAAAATACTCCAGAAACTGCGCTCATCACTCCGGCAAAACCGTTGGGCATAAATGAACTTACCTGTGTTTCAGGATTCAGGGGCGTCCAGTTTCCGGTGTTGATGAATTTATATCCTACCAGAATTACAAGGACGATCACGGCAAGTTTTAAAATTACCAAAACATTGTTGAAATTCTTACTTTCTTTCACTCCCACAAAGCAAAGCCATGTAATTAAACCATTGATCACCAATGCTGGAATATCAAGAATCATTTTTAAACCTCCAATTTCCGGAGCATTTATCCACGCGTTTAAAAGTTCTTTATTCGTCGACTGTGGCGTGCTGAAAAATGCTTTTTTTGCTTCGGTGTAGCTACAACTAAGATATTCTGGAATGTGAACGTCTAATCTTCCCAAAAAACTGGTGAAATAATCTGACCAGGAGAACGCTACGTAAATATTTCCGAAAGAATATTCCATAATTAATGCCCAACCGATAATCCAGGCAATCAATTCACCAAAACTTGCGTAAGCGTAGGTGTAAGCAGATCCGGCAGTTGGAATTCGGCTTGCAAATTCAGCGTAACAGAGTGCCGTAAAACCGCAGGCAAAGCCACAGATGAGATACAGCAAGATTACTCCAGGTCCTCCGCGGAAAATGGCTTCACCCAAACTGCTGAAGCTTCCGGCGCCGATGATGGCGGCAATTCCGAAAAAAACAATATCCCAAACCCCTAAAACACGGAGCAACGAAGTTGAAGTATCGGTTTCTGAATAGATCTTTCTCCTGAAAAGTTGACTCATTAATAGTTTATTTGAATTGAAAAAAACAAATGTAATTAAATCTTTCAAAATATTACGTTTTTCTTAACATTTCTTAAGAGAAAGTTAATTAATTTTAAAAAATAATCCACAAACTAACAATATGTTAAAACCCTTGGCGGAACAATATCTTTTTGATATTTTCGTTGGTAAATTGTGGATAAAACTTATCCCTGATTTGGAAAACCTAAACGCTTAATATTCAATACGGATCATTCAAAAATTTTGCAATTAATGAGATCAAAAAAAATACTTTTAGCCGCTGCTGTCATCTATTTCGGGGTTACCGACGCACAGCAGTCCCAATATTTCAGCCAAAAAGAAAACTACAGATTCGGTCTGGCCGAAAATCTGTATCAAACCAAAATATACAACGCTTCACAATACGAATACGCAAGACAGTACTTCTACAATCAGAATCTTTCAAGATCAAAAAAGGAAGCTGCACAGTTTTTCGACAATGTGATTGGCGTAATTCTTCAGAAAAATCATGCTGAGGACGGTTTGACGGCTTTCATTAAAGAATATCCAAAATCTGCATATTTTGCACAGGCAAATCTTCCTTTGGCGGATTATTATTTAGCCAAAAAAGATTTCAAAAAAGCTTTACAGACTTTAAAAAAGGTAAATCAATATCAGCTGACAAAAGAGGAGAATACGCAGTACATTATGAAACTGGGTTATGCCAAATTCATGCTTGGAGATGCCAAAGGTGCTATCGATGCACTTGAAGAAGCGTACAAAACTTCGGACGGAACTCAAAAAGGCGACATCGCTTACATGCTAGGACATCTAAATTATGCCGGCAGAAATAATGATAAAGCTTTTCAGTATTTTGATTCAATAAAAGATGAAGCAAAATATTCTAAGCTCGTGAGACCTTATTATGTGCAGATGTACTTTAATGAAAAAGACTACGATAAGGCAATCACAGAAGGAAATGCACTTTTAAACGAAGATATTTCTGAATCTTACAAAGCAGAAGTTCACAAGATAATCGGGGAAAGTTATTTTATGAAAAATGACTACAATTCTGCATATCCTCACCTGAAAGATTATCTTGCCGTTCAGCTCAATCCTTCAGAAAATGATTTATATGAAATGGGATTTGTTGCTGCCAAGCTGAAGAAGCATGATGAAGCGGTTTCTTACTATAATCAATTAGTCAATTCCAATTCGGCATTGGCTCAAAACGCTTACTATCAGCTTGGAAATGCTTATTTAGAAGTTGGGAAGAAGCAGGAAGCACTTTCGGCATTCAGATCTTCTTATCAGATGAATTATGATAAAGGAGTAAAAAAACTGGCGCAGGAGCAATATGCAAAATTAAGCTACGACATCGGAAATCCTTTTGAAAACGCTTCTCAGGTGATTCAGAATTACATGACTGAAAACAAAGCGGAAGCAGACAACACCGAAATGAAATCTCTTTTGGTGAAATCATACCTTTATTCGGGAAATTACCGTGAAACTTTGAATGCAATCGACAGACTTCAGAATTCCACACCGGAAATCGATAAAATTGATCAGGAGGTTTCTTATCTTTTGGGAACGGAAGAATTTAACAAAGGTAATTTCGATGAAGCTGAACGTTTTCTCTTGAGAAGTCTGGAATTTAATATCAATAAAGAATTCAACAGCCGCGCGCTGTATTGGCTCGGACAAACGTATTATCAAAAAGGAAATTATCCTTCAGCAATTGTACGTTACGAAAAACTTTTAACCGAAACTTTCCCTGAAAAACAGCAGTTGCCTTATGATTTGGGATATGCTTATTTTAAATCCAAAAAGTTTGATCAGGCTCAGAAATATTTTAAACAATATTTAGCTAATCCTAAAACGGAATATAAAAGCGATGCACAGCTGCGTTTAGCCGACATCGATTATGCAAATAACGATTTGGATGCTGCAATTGCCGTATACGACCAAAATCAGGATGCGACAGACTATACTTTGTTTCAAAAGGCGATGGCTCTAGGGTTTAAAGGTGATAATAATTCTAAAATTACCAACTTAAAATCTTTAATTTCAAAATATCCGGATTCAGAATATACAGATGATGCTCAATACGAAATCGGTGTTGCCTACGCAAGTCAGGATGATTTTGCCAACTCTTCAGATTTCTTTTCGAAAGTAATTAAATCTTCGTCTGACCGTGATTTGGTAGCAAACGCTTCGATTTACAAAGCTCAGAATTTGATTGATCAGAATCAGAATGAAAAAGCATTGGCTGAATTCACCTCATTGGGGCAGCAGTATAAAAATACGCAGTACGCAGATAAAATTGTGCAGGCTGCCAAACCGATCTTTACGAAAAACGGAGATGTTTCAGGCTATGAAACTTTTGCCAGAAATCTTGGAGTAAATGTTGATGCTTCCGAAATCGATGAGATCAATCTTTCTACCGGCAAGCAGTTCTTTGCTAAAAAAGATTACAAAAATGCAATCTCTTACTACGAGAAATATTTAACTCAAAATCCAACCGGAGAAGGTCTTTATCAGGCAAAATATGAGTTGGGTGAAAGTTATTATCAAACCAAAAATTCTACTAAAGCTTTATTGGTTCTTCAGGAAGTTGGAAATGTAGCAAACGATTATCAGGATGATGCCCAAACGAGATTAGCACAAATCTATATAGCACAGGGAAACTCTTCCGAGGCGAAAAAATATCTTGAAAGTCTTGTGAATTCTTCAGACATCAACATCAGAAACTACGCAAATGTAGAAATGATGAAGATTTATGCTGAAGAAAAGAATTTCTCACAGGCTGAAAAACTGGCGGACGCTGTGATTTCAAATAATAAAAACTCAGCTGCTGTAATTGAAACTGCAAAAGTGATCAAGGCGAGAAGTCTGATGAACGCTGGTAAAGACAAAGATGCACAATCTGCATTTGTCGCTCTGGAAAAATCTTCGAATACAGAAGTTGCCGCAGAATCGCTGTATGCAAAAGCATTTTATCAGAATAAAGCCAAGTCTTTCAAAACTTCAAATGAAACCATTTTTAAATTAGCCAACAATTATGCATCAGAAGAATACTGGGGTGCCAAAGCTTTGGTTCTAATGGCGAAAAATTATGTTGGCTTAAAAGACAACTATCAGGCGAGCTATACCTGCGATCAGATCATATCAAACTACGCAGATTTCCCTGAAATTGTAGCGGAAGCGAAAGAAGTTAAAAAAACAATTAAGAAGTAAAAAGATCCAGGGTAAAAGTTAAAAGCAAGAAAAAATGAACAAGCAAATTCAAATACTATCCATATTATTTCTGGGAATTTCTTCAGTTGCCTTCTCGCAGATCAAGGAAGAAAAACTGATTCTTAATAAAAAAAGAGAACCGGAAGTAAAAAAAATCGAGAAAAAGAAAACTTCTGTGGAGACAGTAAAAAATTATCCACCTGAAGAAAAATCGGCTAATCCGGTAAAATACACCATTACCGATGTTCCTGTGGTAAGTGATTTTAAAACTTCAACCATTCAGGGTGAAGATGTGGCTCCGAAATTTGACGAAACTGCGCAGGATAATTACATCCAGTTCGGGATGGGAAATTATGGTAAAATCTTAGGTGATGCCCACGTTTCAAAAGTTCTACAAAATAAACTGGAAGTTGGGGCAGATGCACACTGGCTTTCAACACAGGGCTTAAAGAAAGAGTACGCTTGGGATTCTAAGCAAAGTGCTGCAACTTTTGGTGCTTTTATGAATTCTTATGGTGAAAAAGGAAAATTTAATCTGAATGCTGAATATGGTTTAGACCACTTCAAATATTACGGAATTTATGCTGTACAACCAGATGCAGGTGTTGATTTGGCTCAAAAAGTAAATCAGTTTAAAGTAAATGGATATTACGATTTTTATTCCAATGAAATTCTGAATGATGTAAGAGTAAAATCTTCATTTCTGACCGATTATTTTGATGCAAAGGAAAATCAGGTTTCATTATTGGCTAATCTATCAAAACACGCTGTAGAATTGGGGGATTCAGGGTTTACGCTGAATGCAGATTTAGGTTTAGGTTTGGATGCGGTGAAAACAGAATTTACCATCAGAGATGCCAATTCTTCTAATTTTGTGAATGCCAATTTAGCTCCGAAAATCAGCTTTAGAAAAGGAGATTCTTATTTGAGTTTAGGTTCTTCTTTTTCTTTTTTAAATGCTAAAAACGATAATCTGATTTTGGCCGAACAGCTACAATCAAACAAAAGCTATTGGTTCCCGCAAGCCGAATTTCAAATCGCAGCAGACAACGGATTTAAATTTTATGGTGGAGTAGATGGTGGTTTAAAGTTAAATACTTACGGAGAATTGCTTCAGCAAAATCCTTTCCTGGTTTCTGATCAGTATTTACGACCAACTGAAACCAAATACCATTTCTACGCAGGTTTGCGAGGTGATATCGACGAAACTTTTAAATATGATGTTTCTGCAGGTTTCGGTAAAATCAATAATATCATGTTCTTCAGAGCCAATTCATTTTTTGATAATGCGCCTACTTTAAACCGTTCTGCATACAATTTTGCCAATACATTTTCTGCAGTTTATGATGATGGAAATTTAAGTGATATCAAAGGAAGTTTACAGTATTTTCCACTTGAAAATCTGATTATCGATGGGGAAGTGAGGTTTCAAAAGTATGATTTGAAAAATTATGACAACATTTACAACGTACCTTTACTGACAGCTTCTTTGGGAGCAAAATATACAATGTTTGAGAAAAAACTCCTTCTAGGTTTCAAAGGAATTTTTGCAAGTGACAGAACTACAAACTCTTATTCTGTTCTCACAACGTTCCCGGCTTTTTCAATGCAGGAAAACACTGACGAAAAAGTGGGAGGGTATGCAGATTTAAATTTATCCGCAGAGTACAAATTTCACAAAAATTTTAGTATTTTCGCAGTCGGAAATAATCTTCTGGGCGCTAAATATCAGACTTTCCAGGCTTACAAAGTCTTAGGAGCACAGGTTTTGGGAGGCGTGAAGATTTCTTTCTAAAAATTATTGATAAATGATAATTGATGAATGATTTTACATCAATTATAATTCGTCAATTATCATTTATAATAAAATGGCTTCGTAGTTCAACTGGATAGAATATCGGATTTCGGCTCCGAGGGTTGGGGGTTCGAACCCCTCCGAAGTCACAAAAACCTCTGATCATCAGAGGTTTTTTTTATGCGTTTACCCGAAAATACACCTGATATTAATTGTTGGCTGAGTATTTATTCTAAATCTTCTTCAAAGCCGAAGCCTTATGCACAGCAGATTTTGCTGTCTTTTCGCTCATTACTTCATACTGTGGTTCATCTTCCGAGGCTCTTCGCTGGCGGTTCATAAAGACAAAGTCTTTGGTGTGAATTTTTGTTATGATTCCATGGGTTTCGCCATATTGAAATTTCCATTTTACGTGGTCTCCTTTTTTTAGCATTTATTTTTATTTTAAGATTGGTGCGGTTTATTAATTACCTGAAATTTTCAAAACACAAATATTAATGATATTGTATCTCTAAACTTCAAATTTTATGCTATCAATATTTAATTCTAAATGATTCTAAATGAAGCAAATAAACCTAACCTATAAAATATTGGTTCTTCACGTAACAATTTCTTAACATAAAGTATAAAAATCTACCACACGAAAGATGTACTTTTACAACATGGGAAAGAAGAAAAAAAAGGTAACAAAAGAGCAGCTGGATGAACTGAAAGGTTTAAGAAAACAGCTTTCGCCGCAGTTATCTGTTGACAATAAAATCAATACTTTAATTCAGGTAAGTCAGGTTTTGAGAACGATTAGCGTTACGAGCACCTTTTCAAGCAATATTTCTACAGAGTTCACAGGACTTGAAGTTTTTGGTGAGCGTTACAATAATTTCCCAAGAATAACTTCGGTGATTGATGATGCTATATCTTATTACGACGAGCAACTACAGTCTTTCAAATAATTAGAGATGGAATTTAAGTTAGAGATTATCAAAATCTTTAATGTCTGAGAGTTTTTTAAGTTTTTTAGATTCAATTTTGCTCCAGGTTTCTTCAAAAACTTCGTCCGTATCAGGATCATGTTTATTTATATTATCTTTAATCAGTTTTTTGCCTGTAAGGTAATTAATGCTCGTAATAGTATTGACAATTGGACCGTGATTGTCGCTGGAATCATATCCAATCAAATAAAAATCTGAATTTCTGTATCTGAAAGTATAATTCCAATATCCATATCTTCCTTGGGCATAATTGATTTTTAGATTTCCCTTTTCGACAGCAAGCCAAAGTTCCGGAGCGTAATAAACACCGCCTTCTTCATTTTCAGATGAAAAACAGTCGTAGTTTTTTGTTGCCAATTCGTACCCATCACCTCTGTTGAACAAAATAATAATTCCACGTCGGTTTCTGTCTAATTTGCCACGGTATTCATGGTTTACGAACTTCGTTTTATCAGTTCCTTTAATCAGAAAAACAACATCCTGCAAACCGTCCCCATTGAGATCGCCTTTAATGTCTTCCATTCCTTCTTCCTTATAAATAACAAAACCTTTGGGAACAAAATCTGAAATGTTTTTTTTCAGTTGAGTTGCCGGAGATTTCGATACCGATTTTACCGTGTCTGCGACGTTTTCTTTTTGATTTGGAAGCACGCTTTCTCTTTCTTCAGTTTTTGAATTGCAGGAAGTTAAAAGCAAAATTGTGAGAAGTAGTGACATGTTTTGTTTCATATTAGATTTTGTTTTTGAATTTCAACTAATTTATTGCAACTGAAAAACTATTTCGATTTTTTTGTATTCACTAAAATGACTGTTCCTGCGACGACTA
Source organism: Chryseobacterium sp. HNCC26DJ240 (assembly GCF_057180485.1). Taxonomy (NCBI): domain Bacteria; kingdom Pseudomonadati; phylum Bacteroidota; class Flavobacteriia; order Flavobacteriales; family Weeksellaceae; genus Chryseobacterium; species Chryseobacterium sp. HNCC26DJ240. The sequence goes on along the minus strand of NZ_JBXUGK010000006.1, from coordinate 101,472 downwards.
AAATTAATCCAAATATTCCAAAAAATGCAATTCCAATATAGTCATTTTGTTTATGCTCTTTAATGTAATCTTGCAGTGAAAGAAAAATTTCTGTTTTATTTCTGATTTCAACAATACTCACTTTATCATAATGAAGATAATTGCCAGGAAAGGGAATTGCTTCTTTCTTCAGTATTTTACTTTGGTATTCTGAATTTTGCACCAAAATTGTGATGGTATCGCCAGCTTTGTTCTCATTTATCAAATCATCGCTATACGTCTGCCTTAATGAGACACTTCCAATCTGAAAATCGATATCAGGGTAATTTTTTAGTTTGATGAGGAAAGTTCTGCTTTTGCCCCTATGGATTTCAATATCTCGATCCAGAATTCCTGTGATGGAGGTCACATTTTCTTTATTCGGAATTTTAGAATGCCAGCACTGTGCAGCAATAAACAACATAATGAAACCTAACGAAAATGCAGTTACAATAACTTTTCGGTTTTCAATCTTTATTTGGTCTTTTTTCATCGAATAGTAAATTATATCATTAATTTCTGTATGCTTCAAATATAATTAATATGCAGGGAAAGTATTTAAATTTCATTTAAGATAAGGTGTAAAACAAAAATTTTTTAACCAGATTTAACTCATAAAAATTTAGATTTTGACTTGTTTCAGACTACAATAAATAAAATTAAATTTTGTGTAAGTAACGTTTTTTAGATTACAAATTCTGGTTTCGGAATCTGAAAATCAGCAAAAACCAACCTCAAAGCCCATAAAATGTACATTTTTGTGTTAAATTTTTGTAATGATATTATGCTTATATCGTCTGAAACCATATATTTGCAACCTAAATTTATTAGACATGAAAGAACTTATTGAAAAAATCAACGCAGAATTTGAAGCGTTCACAACAGAAGCAAACCAACAGGCTGAAAAAGGTAACAAGGCAGCTGGAACAAGAGCTCGTAAAGCAGCTTTAGAATTAAGCAAACTTTTCAAAGACTTCAGAAAAGTTTCTGTAGAAGAATCTAAAAAATAATCAGAATTTTTTAACCGGTTTTTTTAACCGGTTTTTTTGTGCCTTTTCCAAAACAAAAAAGTATCAATACATTTCTGATAACTTAGGAAATGAAAGCGAAAAAAATTACTATTTTTCAGTGAAATGTTTTTTCTTGACTGCATTTTGATAGGAACTTAAAAACTTCTATAAGTTTACGGCTTTGTGAAACTGAAAAACAGTTAGCATATAGAAAACTCGGTGCACTCTGTGTTCAAATCCCAAATCCAATCATTATTTTCAGTGATTTTTTAATTTGTTTAAAATCTAAGCCTAAAAATTTTTATCTTAGATATTATAAAAACAAACTAAATCATGGGAATTCAAGACACTGCGTTAAGCCGCAACAACTACGTAAATGTAGGCAAGGAGGGAACTTTTCTGAAAGGAAATGACCCGATGTTCAACAGTACTCCTGAGGAGATTGACCAGCTTTTCAAAGAACTTAAAGATAAAAATCAGACAAAAATTGTTCTGTATTTTCATGGCGGTCTCGTTCCCGCAAAAGACGGGATGGATACTGCGAAGCGCATCGTAAAGTATGTAGAAAAAAACACCGACGCGCATCCTGTTTGTTTTATTTGGGAAACGGGTCTTTCGAAAACCGTTGCTCACAATCTTGATATCGCCGGAAAGTCTGAATTCTTCAAAAAACTGATGGTGAAAGTCATTAAAGTCGCCGGAAAAAAACTCGGCATCGAAGCCGTAGACAATATCGGAAACTCGAAAGGTGTGGAAACCATGAAGGAATCTGAGATTAATTCTGAACTCAATAAAGAAGAACCTTTTGGAAACTATCAGGTTAATGTTTCCTCAAAATCTGCCTCTGTTGTTGATGCCGAAACCGTCAATACTGATGCTGAACTGAAAGCAAGAATTCTTCCTGAAATAGAAGCTGAGCTGGAAGAGGAAATCGAAAGCGATGAAGAATTCAAAAGAGTTGCGGCAGAGGAGAAATCTGAGGAAGAATCTAAACTTATTAATCCCGAATATGTTGGAGCTGAAGTTGCCGAAGGAAAAGGAATTATCAGTGCAGCAAAACTGATTACAGCTTCTGTAAAAATCACCTACAATGTCATCAAAAGACATATCCAGAAAACCGATCACGATTTTTATCCAACGGTTATCGAAGAGATTCTGCGTGAAATATATGTCTCCAACATCGGAAACTGGCTTTGGGGAAGCATGAAGAAAAAAGCTGCCGCCATGTGGAAGCCATCCGATTTTACAGGAGATTACCAAAACTGGCATGTAGGTTCTTATGTTATCAAAAAGTTGGAAGACTATCAGAAAGAAATAGGAAAGCCTTTAACGATAGACCTTGTCGGGCATTCTGCAGGATCGATTGTTATCTGTGAACTCTTTAAAAAATTAAAATCTGAAAAGAACGATCTTAAATTCAGAAACATCATGTTTTTTGCTCCGGCCTGCAGATGTGATCTCTTTGATGAAGCTATTCTGAGTTCGCCTGAGAGATTTTCTTCATTCAGGATTTTCACAATGAAAGATGAGCTCGAAAAACAGGACCATTTGGTAAAACATTTTTATCCGAGATCTTTGCTGTATCTTATTTCCGGAATTTTGGAAGAGGAGAGAGATGCCCATATTTTAGGTTTGCAGAGACACATCACAGGAAACAAACCCTATATCGGCGATATGTTTACGAGAATTAAAACATTTTTAGCTGACGAGGGAAAGATTGTTTACTCAAAATCTGACGATACGGCTTTGAATGGTTTCAAAACAGGTTCACTTTCCCACGGTGGCTTTGATGATGATGAAGAGACAACTTTAGACAGCATGGTACATATTATCAATCAGTAATTTATGCCAAAAAATATTAACGATTTTGCGGTTGTAATCGGTGTAAGTCATTACAAAGGGCTTACAAAACTTCAGGGTCCCGATGATGATGCGCAGAAATTTTACGACTGGCTGACCGGTGAAACTGAAGGCAGTCTTCCCGCAGAAAACTGCCATTTAATTTTATCCAAAGAAGATCCTTTAACGCCGGTTCAGGATGGAATTGATACTGCCTTTGCCCATATTCTTGAAGGTTTCAGATCGGGTGGTAAAGAGGGCAGAAGGCTCTACTTCTACTTTTCCGGTCACGGTTTGGGAATCGACTGGAACGAAACGGCATTGGTTTTACCGCCATGGACAGACATTCTCCGTAATTACGCACTTTCATCGTCTGGATATTTAAAAACACTGATTCAATGTGGTTATTTTAAAGAAGTATTTTTCTTTTTAGACTGTTGCAGAAACAGAATGGTAGGCGTGAACGGCGCTCAACCCCTTTTCGCCAATATAAAACCTGCTGCTGGAACTGCCGAATGTGTCTCCTACGTTTTTTCTGCTACTGAATTTGACAACAAAGCGTTCGAAGCCATTATTCAGCCCGGAAACGGAAGTTTGCTGGATAACAACAGAACTCAGGGACTATTTACAACTTCTCTTATGAACGGATTAAAAGGTGCCGCCGCAGAAAACGGGAAGGTGACCACAACATCACTCACCAATTACCTGAAACTTCATTTGCCGGAACTTGCAAAATCGGTGCAGAAAATTCAGATTCCAAGGTTTCATTCAGAGAGTGGAGGAAATGATGTGACGATTATTGATGGTTTTAAACCAAAAGAAATTTCACTGATCATCTCATTTAAAGGAGACAAAAGAACGGTGATTCTGGAAGATTCAGATTTAAATATTATTAAAGAAGACAATACAGAAAACGGTAACTGGACAGTTTCTGTGAAGAAAAGTTCGTATGCCATTTACAACAAGGGCGAAGCTGACCTTGCCAGATCGATAAGAATAGACGGAACTCAAAACGAAGTGCATTATGAATTCTAAAGAAACAGCAATTTATCAATTTGACTTCAAAGCAGAAGGTCCGCTGAGCGAGTTTGTTTTTCTCGAACTCTTCGACGGCGACGGAAAACTGGTTGCAGGAAATTATAAGAGTATTTCTGAGCAACTTGCGAGAGGTTTGTACCAACTGAATATTTATTCCAACGAAAAGCTGGAAACGCAGACCATCCGCTTAGACAAAAACTTTAGCGGAAATTTTATGAATACGGGTTCCTACTCATCCATTTCAGGATATTTTCTTGAAAGTTCACACGAATATTACACTGAAACTTCAAAATACTGGAGCGATCATTTCACATTGGATGAAAAAAAATATGATGATGGCTCGTCGGTTTTTATATTTTTCAGATATCCGGACAGAGAAATTCGGGATAAGCAGAGAAATGTGGCAGAATCGATGGGATGGCGATTTTCACTTTTAGATAAAGAGAGAAATTTACTTTTCAGATTAAATGAAAATCATATTAAAGAAGACAAAGATTTTGGCTGGATGGCTTTTCACGCACCGCTCAAGTCGGGAATTTATTATTTGGTTTACAATGGCCCTGTAAAAAGGGAAATTCCTCTTTTTGTATTTGAAAACTGGCAAACGCAGTTCTTTTTAACTTTTAAACGGACACCGATTTTTCCTACAGCGAGAATTTTATTCAGAAAACCCAATTCGCCTTTTGAGATTTTTGAAAAAGACAATATGGAAACCGACAAGCTGCTCAGAAATATGCAGAATGCCATTCACCACGTTCCACAACCGCTTTTGGAGAGCACAGCATCTGGCGACTGGCAAAATCCTATGCTGGCGATAGTGGTTTGTTATGTTTATCTTTTGAGTTCGGAGGTTGAACATAATCATTTAATTAAAAAAATCCTTGAAGATCTGAAACTTAGAATTGCAAATGCTTCTGAATGTCCGGATATCAAAGCGATTGAACTTTTGGCAGCTGTTCGTTTTGAGCTCGATATTCCCAATTTAATTTTGGATGAACCCTGTATGCTGAAAGTTGGTTTTAAAACGTTTCTGGAACAGGCGGCAAGGAATCCCGATAAAGTACAGATCATCGAACTCAACGAGATCATTACAAGTCTTCACGGCGATATGGTGTGGAGTTCATACAAACCGGTTGAGAAAAAGAAATTATCACGAGCAGTAGGAAGCGAAATTGGTTTAGAAATGAGCTTTTCTGAACCTGTCGAAAAGCCGACAGACTGGCTGAGTCAAACGATAATGAATCAGCTTTCCTCCGAAAAATCTGGGCAAAATACAGTTGAAGATCTGGCAATCCAGTTTCAGGTAAGCCCGAATATGGTGAAAGGTTGTCTTCTGAATTTAGATTCCTATCTTTCTAACACAGGAGCTGATGTTTTTGAAAGTTTTAATCCTGATCAGGAAGTTTTGAAGTCAAACATTCGGAAAGTAATGAACACACAATAATTCCTTTAACAGCTTAAATAATTCATTACAGTCGGGCAATTGTCCGGCTTTTTTATGTTTTAAATTTAAATTTTTAAACATTAAAATTATCGTAAAATGCTGTATTTTATTTCAGGAGCGTTAAAGAATTATAAATATTAAAAAATAAATCATTTCATATTGAGTTGTAACCTTTTTGATTTTATATTTGTCTATTGATATAAACAGTTACAAAAGTTTTAGTATGAAATATTTTTCTTTTTTAATTTTCCTTTCGGTGTTTTTTCAGGCTCAAAAGCTCCAAGTTACAGATGCTGAAACCGGAAAACCAATTTCTAATGCCCGAATTATTATCAATGATCAGATCCTTTACACCAACGATGACGGTTTTGCGCCGGTAGAAAGCAGTTCTGCCAATTTTGAAGTCTCCGCAGCGGGTTTTAATAAAGAAAAAGTGGCATCGTTTAAAAATACAGTTAAGCTAAAGCCAACTGTTAAAGTATTGGATGAAATAAAGATTGTAAGTGTGGATCTGAAAGCATTATTTCATGATTTAGAAAGAAATTATCATAAAAGATACTACAGCAAACCATCGGTTTATGATATTACCTATAAATCGAAAGGATTCAACAATGATAAACTCTTTTTTATGATCATTGCCGAAGCAAAATTGTGGAGTAGAAGCAATTCATACAATTTCAAAGACGGAGAGAAGAAAAGATACGATGACATTCTTCAATTGCAGCTTAATGATGTGAAATTCAAAAAGGAAATTAAATCTGATACAGTTTTTAATATCTCTACTGATGAATTCAAGCATTCTGATATGGGAAATTACTTTTTCTCATACGAAATCTACAGGATTCTTGCCAATATGAAACTGGAGGGTTCTAAAAGTTCGGGTAAATTAATTGCTGAGGAAGGTGATGAGCAGTTAATTAAAGTAAAAGTAAAATCGGCAAACGGGATTATTATTGACGGAGAATTTAAATATAACAAGGCAGATAAAGCAATCACCTATTACAGCATGAATTATCAGCAAGCCGGCTTTCCGCCTTACAACCGAACAAATACTGAGGGTAAAGAATTTCAGTATCAATTGGGCGATGTAGTAACAACATATGATTTTTATAAGAAAAAAGGAACTTATCTTCCTGCGATGAAACGTACTGATGGAAGCAAATTTTTCATAATCTACGATGATAAGAAGGATGAGCGAAGATTTGTTACAGAAACTGTTTACAATACATTCAAAGAATCTGATAAAAAAGGTCTTGAAAACAAAGTGGATTTCAGCAAAAGTCTTTGGGAAAATATTCCTACAAAAGAAGACAAACAATCTACGATTTTGCTTTCTAAAGAAGAGCAGGCGTTTGTGAATGAACTTTAATATTCAAAGGTTTAAAATTTGCAGAATTTATTTCAGCTTGTCGTAACTTTTGCTTGGATAATTTGACAAAATTACTTTTATGAAATTTTTGTACCCTTTACTTTTCTGCCTGTCAGCATTAGTTTTCTGCCAAAAAATAAAAATAGTGGATGCTGAAAACGGCAAAGCGGTTTCCGGTGCAAGAATTATTGCAGAAAATCAGATTTTATATACCAATGATGATGGTTTTGCGCTTGTAACTCAGGATCAGAAAAACTATGAAGTTTCGGCCTTTGGTTTTAAAAAAGAAAAATTTCAAAACTTCAAGCCGGTCATTAAACTCAGAAGACATTACAATGAAATCAAGGAAGTGAAAATTGTTCCGGTTGATTTTAAAAGTATCTTCCAGGATGTCTTAAAAAATTACAGCAAACGGTATTACAGTAAGCCTTCGCTCTACGATGTCATTATTAAACAGAAAAATTTTGATAATAATAAACTTCATCTGATGGTGGTTTCTCAAGCTAAATTATGGAGCAGAACCAACGCATACAACGAAGGAATGCAGTATAATTTTAATAATGAAATTCAGATGCAGCTTCAGAATGTAAAGTATCTTAAGAAAAACAGTTCAGACAGTATCTTTCTTGGAAACAGCAATGAATTTACCAACCCTTATACCGATGATATTTTTCTGAATTATGAATTGAAAAGAATTTTAACCCATTTAAAAAGAGGTAAGTCTAAATTTTCTGGTAAAATTCTGTACGAAGAAGACGGTGAAAAATTGATTTCATTCAAGGTGAAGCTAAAGAATGGAGGCGCTATTGAAGGAAAATTCAGATTTAACATTTTACAGAAAGTAATTACTTATTATCAGGCAACGTATCTGATGGAGGAAATACCAGTGCAGCAAAAAATATCAAAAGAAAGGGTGATTTTTATGCAGCAGTACGGCGATGCCACGCTTACATTTGATTTCTACAACAAAGACGGGAAATATCTACCTTCATTTGCACGGTTTGAGGCAGATAATTATAAAATGTATTCAAAAAGTAAATCGCACACCAAAAGATTGGTTCGGGAAATGATTTTCAGCCGTTTTTCTGAAGCCGATAAAAAAGGTCTTAATCCCAAAGTAGATTTCCGCAAAAACATCTGGGAAAATGTAGAAGTAAAATCTGACGTTGAAAGCACTGTTTTACTATCGGAGGAAGAGCAGGAGTTTGTGAATCTTAAATAATCTGAGATAAAATAGAAAAGTAGCTTGATTTTCAAGCTACTTTTTTGTTGATTATAATTTAAATTAGGCTAAAACTGATAAACAATTGCATTGATGTTCATTCCTGCACCTACAGATGCAAAAAGAACGATATCGCCTTTTTCAATTTTGTGAGATTCCAGCTCATCCTGCATAATCATCGTAAGAAGTGATGGGATAGTGGCTACACTGCTGTTTCCAAGCTTGCTGATGACCATCGGCATAATGTTGGGTGGAGTAGGAACGCCATAGAGTTCATAAAAACGGTTGACAATTGCTTCATCCATTTTTTCGTTAGCCTGATGTATGATAATTTTATTGAGCTGATCAATAGAGAAACCGCTGTCATCTACACATTTTTTCATAGCAACGGGAACGTTCAGCAGGGCAAATTCATAGATTTTTCTACCGTCCATTTTAATGTATTTCGTATCCTGACAATTTTCGGTATTGTAAGATTTTCCAAAATAGAGATAATCTTTTTCGTTTAAAGTATAGGATGCGGAAAGATGAGATTTTATACCGGAATCATCACTTTCATTAGCTTCAATGACTACAGCACCAGCACCGTCTGCATAGATCATGCTGTCTCTGTCGTGGATGTCAACCACTCTTGAAAGTGTTTCTGCGCCAATGACAAGGCATCTTTTAGCCATGCCGGATTTTACAAATGCATTGGCCTGAATCACGCCCTCAATCCAACCCGGGCAACCGAAAAGTACATCGTATGCAACACAGAAATTGTTTTTTATCTGAAGTAAATGTTTTACCCTTGAAGCCAGACTGGGAACCATATCCGACTGAATGGTATTGTGACGTACATCCCCAAAATTATGGGCAAAAATGATATAATCTAAAGTTTCAGGATCTATTCCGGAGTTTTCGATTGCCATCTGAGCAGCAATGAGACCTAAATCTGAGGTTACCTGATCACTTGTGGCGTATCTACGTTCCTCAATACCTGTGATTTTTTTTAGTTTACTGGTAATTAATGCGTTATCTTCTTTTAATGTGATGCCATGCTCATTCAAAAAAACATGTTTGTCAAAAAATAAATTGGTAATTGTCTCTGAAGGGATGTAGTTGCCCACCCCGATAATTTTCCCGGTCATTTCTAAATGTAAATTTCTAATTCTTAATATATAACGAGCAGTTTATAAGATTTTTATCTTGTGTTTTATAAAAAAAATAGATAAAAACAAACTTGCTCTGGCTTAAATCTCTGATACTAATCTTCCGAAAAAGATCAGTAAATATTGATATAGTCGTAATTTTAAGGATAAAGGTAAACGATTAAAAATGAATTATACTATAAAACTCTGTTTTTTTTCAATATATTAATAAAACTTAAATTTTATTGAAAAGCTATTTTCAGCATAGAGAATTTGTTATTAAAAATATAATATTTATTAAATTTTAGTATGAAAATTATTTTAATCTGACAAAGCTTTATTGCAGAAGCAATTTTATTTCTTTTAATTTGCTTACTTTGATGATATAAGTTTTACACAAAATGTTATTCATGTGCATTGTGAAATTGGCTTCTTTATGCTTGATGCCCAAAATTTCATTTAAAGGAGGAATGAAATCTGAAAATATCATATAAAAAACCGAAAGACACAGAATATTTCTTCCTAAAGACCTTAAAATTCCAGGATAATTGCCATTGTCATCAATCACTTTTATTTTAAATATTTTCTTGCCTAAAGTGGTTCCAAAAAGGGCTTCAGAAATACTTCCCAAAATAATAACAGCCGGAAGTGAAAGTAGGATTGCCAAAAAAGGAGAAAGATTCAATAAAAAAAATGCAATCAGCAAAACGGGAATTGCGTCGATGATTTTTGCCAGTATTCTTTCTTTTTCATTGCCTTCATAATCAGTTTTAAAAGGCAAATCGTATTCAAAAACACTGTAAATACGATTTCCTTCTACGTCAAAATTCTGAGTTGGCCTGTGAATCAGCTTTTTCTCTTTTAATTCTGAAACTTTCATATATTTTCTATAAAATCATACTCAGCTGAATTCTTTTTCTCGCTTCATCCACTTCTGTAATTTTCACCTGAACGTGCTGATGTAATTTCACCACCTCATTCACATCAGAAACAAAGCCGTCTTTCAGTTGTGAGATATGAACGAGCCCGCTTTCTTTAATTCCTAAATCCACAAAACATCCGAAAGCTGTGATATTATTAACGATTCCGGGAAGAATCATTCCTGTTTTTAAATCTGTGATTTTCTTGACATTCGGATCAAATTCAAAAACTTTTGCTGCTTTTCTTGGGTCTAAGCCTGGTTTTTCAAGTTCTTTTATAATATCTTTTATTCCTAAAATTCCAATATCTTCGGTAATATATTTTTCAGGCTGAATCAAAGAGATTTTTTCTCTATTGGCAATTAAATCATTTGTTTTCAAACCTAAATCTTTCGCCATTTTTTCGATAATTCCGTAAGCTTCAGGATGTACCGCAGAATTATCTAAAGGATTTTCTCCGTTGGTAATTCTGATAAAAGCTGCGGCTTGCTGATAGGCTTTGTCGCCAAGTCTCGGAACTTTCTTAAGTTGCTTTCTGTTTTCAAAAGCTCCGTTTTCGGCACGGTAATTCACAATATTTTCAGCCATTTTTTCACCAATTCCGGAGACGTAGCTCAATAAAGATTTACTTGCGGTATTTAAATTAATTCCGACAGAATTAACGCATTTCATTACAGTAGAATCCAATTCGTTTTTAAGCTGAGTTTGGTCTACATCATGTTGATATTGTCCGACACCAATAGATTTTGCATCAATTTTCACCAATTCAGCCAAAGGGTCAGAAAGTCGGCGACCGATGGAAACTGCCCCACGTACTGTCACATCAAAACTCGGAAATTCATCTCTTGCAATTTTACTTGCAGAATACACCGAAGCTCCCGCTTCTGAAACTACAAAAACCTGCAAAGGCTTATCAAATGCTATTTTTTTTATGAAAAATTCGGTTTCACGGCTTGCTGTTCCGTTTCCGATAGAAATTGCCTGAATGTTGTAGGCGTTCACCATAGAACGGATTTTCTTCATCGCCATTCCGCTTTCATTTTGTGGTGCATGAGGATAAATAGTTTCGTTATGAAGTAAATCACCTTTTTCGTCAAGGCAAACAACCTTACAACCGCTTTTGTAACCCGGATCAATTGCAAGAATTCGTTTTTCACCCAAAGGTGGAGCGAGAAGAAGTTGGCTTAGGTTTTCAGAAAATATCTCAATTGCTTTTTTATCTGCTTTTTCCTTGGCTTCCTGCAAAGTTTCGTTTGAAATGGCAGGTTCAAGAAGTCTTTTGTAAGAATCTTTTATAGCTAAAACTATTTGTTCTGAGCTTTCATTTTTAGATTTAATGATGGCATTTTCAATAAAATCTAAAGCTTCGTCTTTATCTATTTCAATATTTGTTTTTACAAAACCTTCTGTTTCTGCCCGCAGCATAGCCAAAAGTCTGTGAGATGGCGTTCTGTTTAAACTTTCTTCCCACTCAAAATACTGCGAAAATTTCTGAGCACCTTCTTCCTCTTTTTTTGCTTTTACCACTTTTGAAGTAATCAACGCTTTTCTTTGAAAAAGTCGGCGGAGATTTTTACGGACGTACATGTTTTCATTGATCCACTCTGCCATGATGTCTCTTGCACCTTGCAAAGCTTCATCTTCAGAAGAAACCTGATCATTTAAATATTTTGAAGCCAAAAAATGAATATCCTGAGCTTTCTGGCTCATAATAATTTTGGCTAATGGTTCAAGTCCTTTTTCTTTTGCCGCATCAGCTTTGGTTTTTCTTCGTTTTTTGAAAGGTAAGTACAAATCTTCAAGCTCCTGAAGATCAAAACTTTCATCAATTCTCTGTTTTAATTCAGGTGATAGAGAATCTTGCTCTTCAATTGATTTTAAAATACTTTCTTTTCGTTTTACAATGTCATCAAACTGTTTATTCAATTTTGAAATCTGCTCAATCTGAATTTCATCTAAATTTCCTGTAGCATCTTTTCTATAACGGGAAATAAATGGAATAGTGCAGTCTTCTGATAATAATTTTAAAGTAGCATTGATGCTTTTATCTGATATATTGAGTTGTTTCTGAATAAAATTGATGATAGTCATACAGGATTTTTATGAATGGCTAAAATACTGACTTTTTCAGACGTTTAAACTTTGAAAAGACGATTATTTCAAATTTTAAAATTTGATGTAAAGTAAAACAATTATAAATAATAGTATTACTAATTATAGATTTTTTAATATAAAGTAGATATGTTTTTTATTATCATAATCATATTGTGTTTTAAATAAAAAAACTATATTTGTCAACCATCACAAAATTTTTAGCGCCTATGGAGAAGATCTCTACTTATTCTATCTATTTCAAAACTATTAGAACAGATATTTCTTTCCTTTGGAAATTTCAAAGACATTCTACTAAAACATCAAACCAAAACTTTATGAACAGACTTTTATTAATTCTGGGATTTCTCCTGTGTTTTCAGGGAAATGTCTCGGCGCAAACATGTAATGCGGTTCCCGTTCCGTTTTTACAGTCATTTAGTACGGGAGCACTTCCGACGTGCTGGACGAGTCAAAATCCTACAACAACTTCTACCAGTGCTATGGTTAAATGGAAATTTGCAGGATCCGCAGGATACGGCGCTACCGGAAACGGGGGGGAAACCTGCAGGAACATTTGCCTGGGTAGATGCGAGCTCGCCATACGAAGATGAAAATAATGTAGAATTAATCACTCCACAGATTAATCTTACAGGGCTTACAAACCCTTATGTGAAATTTGAATGGTTTAAAAATCACCTGACTTCACTTACTGGAACTGTGCCTAATTATGAACACAATAAAATGAAAGTCGAAGTAAATGACGGAAATGGATGGGTTCAGATTTGGTCAGACGACAGTAATGATGACGAATGGAGAACTGTGGGAATCGCTCTTGCTTCAACTTATGTAGGAGCAACAGTACAGTTGAGATTTACAGTTGATAAAGATGTTTTGGATGATGGATATTTTTATGATGATATTCTTTTGGATGAAGTTCAGGTAATACAAGCACCAACATGTTTTGAACCTATAGTTTTACCAGCTTCAAACATAACTCCGAATTCAGGAATAATCAACTGGTCTGCACCTTTAGTACCTGCGCCAGCACCGGCCGGAGGTTATGAATATTATTACAGTACGACAAATACACCGCCGACTGCAGCAACGGTTGGTACAATTGTGCCAGGAACTTCTGCGAATATAAACCCTTTGGTTCCGGGAACTGCTTATTACTGGTGGGTGAGATCAGTTTGTTCAGCATCAGATAAATCTTTATGGGTTGCCGGAGATCCTTTTACCCCTGGGCAAATAGGAGGCGGAACAGCAACACACGCATTCTTGCCTGTATATTCTTGTTCAGGATTTAATTATTCCCAACAGATTTATACAGCAACTGAGGTTGCAGGAGCTGTTGGAACCAATAATTATATTACGTCCATAAAGTTCTATGTTTCTACGACTGCTGCAACTCAGGCAAACTATAACCAATGGGTTGTTTACATGGGAAATACAAGTCAAACAGATTTTGCTACCACAACAAGCTGGATTTCTACAAATGCAATGAACCAAGTTTACTCTGGAACTTTACCGGCTATGGCAGCAGGAACATGGGTTGATATCCCTCTAAGTACACCTTTCCTTTGGGATGGAACGAGCAATATTGTACTTGCTGTGGATGAAAATTCTACAGGAACTTCCTGTACTGCTAATTGGGGAAGTTATACTGCAGGAACAAACAGGGGAATGCTTTACTATAACTCAACTACTAATCCGAATCCTTTAATTCCTCCTACTGCAACCAGCAGATATGGTGTAATTCCAATCATTCAGATGGTGGGAACGGCTTTAACGCCATGTGTTGCTACGCCACCGACAAATATATCGGTGAGTAATGTTACGGCAACCTCAGCAAATGTTTCCTGGACGCCAACTCTTGGAGCTACTTATGTGTTAAGATACAGATCTCTTCCCGGAGGTACTTGGACGACGGTAAACCTTACAACACTACTTACAAATACTTACTTAATTGATGGGCTTTTAGAAGTGACACAATATGAAGTCGAGATAGCAACAGTTTGTAACAGTAATCCTGCAGGAGCATTTTCTACACCGGTTTCATTTACAACCACTGGAGTTTCATGGTGTCCTCATGCTGCACAATATACGAGTGCTTTGTATGGATGGATATCTAATGTTACTGTAAGTCCGGTAGGGTCTACATTTCTCAATAATACGTCTACGCAATCTCAGTATACCAATTTTGCTACAAATCCTGCTTTGGAACTTACTTTAGTACGAGGAACTCAGAATAATTTAATTTCAGTTGCAAAAACTTGGTCTGGAACTCAGTATGCAAATTATACTAATGTTTGGATTGATTTCGACAGAGACGGAGTTTTTGATACAAGTGAATTGATATACAGTAGTGGATCCAGTAATGCATCTCCTGTCTCCGGAACTTTTAATGTTCCGCAGGTCACTTACAATGGTGCAAATGCCACTAGAATGCGAGTTGTCGTATCTTATGCAGCGGCGGCTGGTGCATGTTCTGGAAATACATACGGAGAAGTTGAAGATTATGCAGTCAGATTTATAGATCCTGTACCTTGTACTGCTATAGCTCCCACAAATCTTACAGCTACAAACCTTACGCCTATAAGCGCTGTTTTATCATGGATGCCTGCTCAGGGCGCAACTTACATTGTTCAGTGGAGAGAAGTAGGAACAATCCCTTGGATTACAATTACGCCAAATTCTACGGTAAGTACATACACGCTTACTGGTTTAAATGAGCAGATTCAGTATGAATTTAGGGTAGCTTATATTTGCGGTGGTACTCAGGGGAATTTTGCTGCTCCAGTACAATTTACAACGCCTGCTGTATCTTGGTGTCCTCATGGAGCACAGTATACAAGTGCTTTATACGGATGGATTTCTAATGTAACTGTAAATCCTGTTGCTGGAACTGTTTTAAACAATACATCTCTGCAATCTCAGTACACTGATTATTCTGGGAATCCTGCTTTAGAACTTACGCTTGCAAGAAATACTCAAAATAATATTATTTCAGTAGGGAAGACCTGGTCGGGAACTCAATATGCAAATTATACCAATGTTTGGATTGATTTTGACAGAAACGGTAGTTTTGATACCAATGAATTAATTTATACCAGCGGATCCAATGCAACATCACCTGTAAATGGAACTTTCAATGTTCCTGCAGTTACTTACAACGGTTCTAATACAACCAGAATGAGAGTGGTGGTGTCTTATGCTTCCGCAGCAGGAGCATGTTCAGGAAATACCTATGGGGAAGTTGAAGATTATGCCGTGAGATTTATTGATCTGCAACCTTGTAGTACAGTAGCACCGGTACCGACGGTTTCTAATATGACATCGTCTACAGCCTATGTTTCATGGACTCCTACAGCAAATGCTTCATACAGAATAAGATGGAGACAGGGAACAACAGGAGCGTGGCAGCTACAGCCTCTTGGCTATGTTGAATTAGCAGCTGGACAAAGCTATTACACAATTAATAACCTTTTAGAACAGACAGGATACCAAGTACAAATTCAGGCAAAATGCGGAACTACTTGGGGAGCATTCGGAGCTTCGGTTAATTTCACTACTCCGTCATTAACCTATTGCAATATGGTTGGTACAGGAACGAATGACTACATCTCAAATGTAACAGTTAGCCCTATTAATTTCCCTGTAATGACCAATACTTCTTTACAAGATAATTATATAAGCTACACTACACCAGCTACATTAATTAATCTTGAAATAGGATCTACAGGTAATCAACTTTCGGTTGCAAAAGATTGGGGTGGAACTACTTACTCTGAAGCAGTAACAGCATGGATTGACTGGGATAGAGACGGAACATTTACCAACGCTGAAAGAATCATGATTTCAGGAGCAAGTACGACAACACCAGTTACGGCTACTTTCGACGTTCCTTCAACAGGAGTCTACACAGGACCTTACACAACGACGATGAGAGTTGCCTTGAGACGTACAAGTGCTCCGGTAATGTGTACTGATCCTATCAATGGTGAAGTGGAAGATTACGCAGTAAGATTAAGACCTTGCAGCAACAATACACCGGGAACGCAAACTTTTAATACCATTACACATAATTCGGCAATTGTAAATTGGGTGCCAGCAGCAAATAATAACTCTTTCATTTTAGAATACAGACCTGTTACAAACCCTGTGTCAGCCTGGACTACTGTGAATCTTTCGACTCTTGCAGGAAATCCTCCTTATCAAATTAATGGATTGACTCCGGCAACGACTTATGAAGTGAGAATTGCTGCTGTGTGCGGAAGTGGACCGGGAAATTATACCCCAATCACAACATTTACCACAAGATGTGATCCTACACCTCCAAATGTTGTTATAAGTAACGTTACTGCAAATTCAGCTCTCGTTACCTGGAATCCTTTAGTACCAAGTGCTTCTTATGTTTTAAGATGGAGAGAAGAAGGTACTGCTATATGGAATGAAATTACGGTCGCAAATTTACCACAACCTCCTGCCAATTCTTATACGATTTCAGGTTTAAGTTCATACGTAACTTATGAAGTACAGGTTGCGAATATCTGTAATGGGGAGACAACAACCAACCCATGGTCTAATCCACAAGTGTTTACCACTGATAGATTATGTGAAGTTCCACCTCCAGGATTAACTATTGCGCAATTGACACCAACAAGTGCAGAGGTTGTTTGGGATGCATTTACAGGAACGGGAGCTACAGGAACATATCTTTTAAGATATAGAAAAGTAGGTATTCCTAGCTGGACGAATGTTACTGTTAATACAAATACTTACACTATTACAGGACTTTTAGAATTAACCAAGTATGAAATGCAGGTAGCAAATATTTGTGCAGGAACTCCAGGAAACTTGACGCCTCTTTACTATTTTACCACACCTACAGTTGTGTATTGCGATATGTCATCAGGAAGTGCTGCCACAGAATATATAAATAAAGTGACCGTTACACCATATCAGGGAGAAGCATTCGAAAATGAATCTACAGGTGCTCCTTATACTTATTATACGGCAAATTCAGATGGAAAACAATTGGTACTTGTGCAGGGGACTCAGGGTAATGTCATCAAAATCGATAAAACCTCAACAGGCGTTACGGGAGTCGCAGTTTGGATAGATTTCAACAGAAATGGATATTTTGATGTAAATGAGAAAATCCTTTCAAACGGACCAAATAATACGGCAAGTATAAGTGGTGCGTTTACCATTCCTGATGATGCGTTTGTAAGTATGACCGATTACAAATATGTGGTGATGAGAGTAGCAATGCAGAAAGGTGGAGTACCTGTAAACTGCACCAACTTTGCAGATGGAGAAGTAGAGGATTACTTGGTAAGAATCGTGAAACAACCTGTCGTTAATCCGCTCAATCAAAATGATATTATGATTTATCCAAATCCGGTATCTACTGTATTGAATGTGAAAAACATCAGCGCAAAAGCAACTTACAAAATTTACAGTTCTTCAGGAAGACTCGTAAGCAGCGGATTTATCATGAATAATAAGATTGATGTAAGTGTACTTATCAGCGGACTTTATATCATTGATATAGTTGACGAGAAAGGGAATGTACAGAAAAAATTCATCAAAGAAAATTGATAATTATTACATTAAAATAAAAAAATAAGCTTTCAGAAATGGAAGCTTATTTTTTTAAGAAGGGTTGGCAATTGATAATATAAATTTTCTTTAACCAAATTTGTTATGTGCTCAAGTTTTATTTATTATTTAACTTTTCTTGATGTATGTTAATGATTTTTTGTTTTGCAACCCACTATCTTTGCCCCATTAATAAATCAAAGATTGGTAAATAAATCAATATGTACTATATTTATCACTTCTAAAACATTTAAATAATTACTTAATATGAAAAAACTAAGCGTAATCGCATTGGTAGCTGTAGGTTTAATCTCAGCATCTTGTAACAAAGAAAAATCTACAACAACCGGAACTGAACAAAGCGTAGCAGAAAGCAAAGGTGATGTTTTGAAAGCTGATGTTGCAACTTCTAAAGTTGAATGGAAAGCTTTCCACAAAGGAGGTTTTGCACCTAGATGGGGAGGTTTATCTATCCAGTCTGGTGAATTGAGCACTGAAGGTGGACAGTTAACTGCCGGTAACTTCGTAATTGATATGGCTTCCTTGAAAGTAGATCCAGCTTCAGTTACTGAAAAAGACAAAAAACCTGCTGATCTTGAAGGTCACTTGAAAAACCCTGATTTCTTCGACGTTGCAAAATTCCCAACTGCAGATTTCAAGATTACAAGCGTGGCTGACTTGGCAACTGCCCCAGCTGATGCTGTAGCTGGAGCTAACAAAACAGTAAGCGGCAATCTTACTTTATTGGGTAAAACAGTAAACGTATCTTTCCCTGCAAAAGTAGATGTAGCTGAAGGTACAGCGGCTGTTCAGGCTAAATTTACTGTAAACAGAGCAGACTGGGGAATCAAATTCGGTACAGACGAAACAGATCCTGCAGAATGGATGATCAGCAAAGACATCGAAATTTCTGTAGATGTAAAAGCTGCAAAATAATTTTTTAAAATTAGATAAAAGTTAAGGCTCATTTCTTAGAAATGAGCCTTTGGTTTTATTATAAATCAATGTTTAATATTTCTCTGAAAGATATCGATACGCTTTCAAGTATTTATTAAAACGGTGAATGTCTTTTGGGGTTAATTCCCTATTTACACGTCTCAAATCCATATTATCACGAAGATCGTTCAGTTTTACGGCAACAGCGAGTGGTGATCTTTCGGTGCGTTTTACAAAATCATCATAATTTTCATCGGGATCATATTTTGTAAGGCAATTAATTGCAAATAAAATATATTCAGGGAAACCTTCCTCTCTCAGATATTCAAAACTGAATTCTTCAGGATGATCTTCTACAACGTCGTGCAATACACCAACGATTTTTTCATCCATTGTTTTTCCGTACTCCATTACACGCATCACGTGTGCAATGTAGGGAGCGTGGTATTTATCTTTTTGTCCTTTATGAGCCTTATCGGCTATTTTTATAGCTTTATGCAGTAGTTCTTCTTTAGTCATGGTTTTTATAAAGTAGACTGCAAAAATAAAAAATGAAAAGCTATTCTTCTAATTTGAAGAGATGAAAAATATTAAATTTACTTTAAAACTTATTTTTTAGTTTCCAGTTTTGGCTCTTCAAGTTTTACAATTAAATTTTCTCTTTTACCGGAATTGAGAATTTTAACAGTGTTTGCGCTTGGAATTTTCTTTACTAAACTTAGATACAGAGAATCTTCAGGTTTTTTTACGAGAACTGAATACTTGATACTGTCTCTGGCAATCAAACTGTCTTGTGGAAAAATGTTGGCTTCAGTTTTAAACCGTAGAACAGAATCCTGTTTTGGGATAAATATTCTTTCTCTTTTTTCCTGCGCAAAATATAAAGATGAAGCTAAAAGTGTAAAAAGTACAGCAATTTTCATAATTTAAAATTTTTAAAGTGAAGTATATGTTAGGTTAGACCACGGTTTTCTGTTAAAGTTAAATTTAATTCTTTACAAGGAGAAAATTAATTTATTTTTCTGAAAAGTTTAGTATAATTTTTATATTTTTGGAACTAACATTAAAATAATAAACGATGAAATGGTATTTAAAAGTGTTAAAACAGTACGCTGATTTTAACGGTAGAGCAAGAAGAACAGAATACTGGATGTATTTCTTGTTCAATATGATTTTTTTAGCTGTAGCTGCAATTTTGGATAGTATGCTGGGACTTAAATTTAATGAACAGCTTCCTTACGGTTTTATTTATCTTCTTTATTCCTTGGCTGTTTTAATTCCTGGATTAGCAGTTGCAGTAAGAAGATTACATGATGTTGGCAAGAGCGGATGGTTCATTTTAATTGGTTTAATTCCTATTATTGGAGGTATTTGGCTGATTGTCTTAATGGCAACGGATGGAACTCCTGGCACAAACGAATACGGTGTAAATCCTAAAGAAAACTTTAACGAAATCAACGAAATCGGACAAAAAGGAATTTAATTTTTTCACCGATTACAAATAAAAACGCTTCAGGATTCTGAAGCGTTTTTTGTGTTTATAAAGGAACGAAACCTTCAAGGTTCGGTTTTTAATAATGTCCTTTTTCAATAAAATGTGCTGCAACTTTCTCAGTCAAAGCTACTACATTCGGATGATTTGTATATTTTGTAAATCTTCTCAAGCCAGAAAGCATCATTCGTTGCTCATCACCTTCCGCAAAAGAAACAATGCCTTCTTTTGCAGAAGTGATAATTTTTTCAACCGCTTTGTAAAGGTTTAACTGAGCCATTGCAGCTTCCACAGAATCAGCAGAGAAGTGTTTTTCAGCTCTTAAAACTGCAGATTCAGCCATGTAGATCTGGTTAAGAATTTCAGAAGCATTTAATAATAAATGTTGCTGTTTCTCAATATTCATCATATATTTTTGAAGAGCAGCTCCAGAAACCATTAAGAAAACTTTCTTAAGATTAGAAATAATTGCTTTTTCTTCACTCATCAATTCAGAATAATCCGGAACTTCGAATGATGGAATTCCCATTAATTCTTTGCTGATTGCCATGGCAGGAGAAAGTAAATCTAATTCACCTTTCATCGCTCTCTTAATCAACATTCCAACCGCAAGAAGTCTGTTAATTTCATTGGTTCCTTCATAGATTCTTCCAATTCTTGCATCTCTCCATGCAGCTTCCATTGGCGTATCTTCTGAGAATCCCATTCCACCATAGATTTGGATTCCTTCATCAGCTGTATTTTGAGTAAGATCTGATACGAAAACTTTAAGAATAGAAGCTTCTACAGCGAATTCTTCAACACCTTTTAATTCAGCTTGTTGATGATCCATTCCTCCAGCAACTAATTCTGCAATTTTATCTTCAACATTTTTTGCTAAACGGTAAGAACCAGCTTCACTTACGAAAACTCCTGTTGACATTTCAGCAATTTTCTTTCTGATCGCTCCGAAAGTTGAGATAGAAACTCCAAACTGTTTTCTCTCGTTTGAATACTGAATAGAGTGGTTCAAGATTCTTCTTTGTCCATCAAGGTTTGCTGCTGCTAACTTGATTCTACCAACATTTAATGCATTCAAAGCGATTTTGAAACCATTGTTTCTTTCACCCAACATATTTTCTACAGGAACCTTCATATCATTGAAGAAAACCTGACGTGTAGAAGACGAACGAATACCTAGTTTATGCTCTTCCTCACCAAAAGTCAAACTTTCAGGATTTTCAAGCTCTGAACGGTTGATTACGAAACCTGTGATGTTTTTATCATCATCAATTTTAGCAAACAACGTGAAAGTATCTGCAAAACCTGCATTGGAAATCCACATTTTTTGTCCGTTGATGATGTAATGTTTTCCGTCTTCAGACAATTTTGCTCTTGTCTTTCCTGAGTTTGCATCAGAACCAGCATCCGGTTCAGTCAAACAATAAGCTCCGAATTTTGTTCCAGTCGCTAAATCCGGAAGATATTTCTTTTTCAATTCTTCGCTTCCGTAAAGAAGAGTAGGCAATGTGCCAATTCCGGTATGTGCTCCATAAGCTGTTGCTAATGAACCGTTTCCTCCTGAAACATAGTCGCAAGCTAACATTGTGCTCACGAATCCCATTCCAAGACCGCCGTATTCTTCAGGAACGGTAATTCCCAACAATCCCATTTCACCTAATTTGCGCATTGTTTCTTCCGTTAATGCATAATCTTTTTTCTCAAAACGATCGTGGTGCGGAATTACTTCTCTATCTATAAATTCTTTCGCAGAATCGCGAAGCATTTTTTGTTCTTCAGAAAGTTCTTCCAAAGAAAATATTTCATTAGTAGTAATTTCTTTAATTAGAAACTCACCGCCTTTTAATGTTTTATTAAGTGTATCACTCATTGTTTTTGTTTTTTAATTATAATAATTCAAAGATTGAAGCTGCACCTTGACCCGTTCCAACGCACATAGAAACCATTCCATATTTGTTTCCGCGTTTTCTCATTTCGTCAAGAAGTTGAACGGTTAATTTTGTTCCTGTACATCCCAGTGGGTGACCCAAAGCGATGGCGCCTCCGTTTACATTTAAGATATCAGGATTTAAATCTAATTCTTTTTTGATAGCAACAGATTGTGATGCGAACGCTTCATTTAATTCGATTAAATCAATATCTTTTAATTCTAAACCTGCCTGTTTCAAAGCTTTTGGAATTGCATAAATTGGTCCCATTCCCATGATTCTTGGCTCAAGACCTGCAGCTGCGTAAGCAACTAATCTTGCTTCTGGTTCAAGGCCTAATTCTTTTACCATTTCTTCGCTCATTACGATTACGAAAGCTGCTCCGTCACTCATTTGAGAAGAGTTTCCGGCAGTTACACTTCCTCCGTTTTTAAATACAGGTCTTAGTTTAGTCAAACCAGCCAGTGAAGTATCTGCTCTTGGACCTTCATCTACAGAAAAATCAAACTTTTTAGTCTGCATTTTCTGGTTTTCATCAAGGAAATTATATTCAACAGGAATTGAAACAATCTGGTTGGCAAATTTACCTTCCTGATTGGCTTTTAAAGCTTTCATATGAGATTCAAAAGCGAACTGATCTTGCTCTTCTCTTGTAATATTATATTGTTTTGCAACCTCTTCGGCAGTGTAACCCATTCCCCAATAATAATCAGGATTTGTCTTTGCAATTTCCGTTTCAGGAACCGGTTTGTAACCTCCCATTGGAATGTAAGACATTGATTCTGTACCTCCTGCGATAATACAATCAGCCATTCCTGCCTGAATTTTTGCAGAAGCAATCGCAATCGCCTCACTTCCTGATGCACAATATCTGTTTACAGTAACTCCGGGAACTTTGTCAGTATTTAATCCCATTAAAGAGATCAAACGGGCAACGTTCAAGCCTTGTTCAGCCTCCGGCATTGCGTTTCCTACGATAAGATCATCGATTCTGTTTTTATCTAATTGCGGAAGTTCAGCCATTAATTTTTCAATAACTGTAGCCGCCATTACGTCAGGACGAGTAAAACGAAGGGAGCCTTTTGGCGCTTTTCCTACCGCTGTTCTAAATCCTTTTACTATGTATGCTTGTTTCATTGTAGATTAGAGATTTTTAGACAAGAGATTTGAGACTCTTGCCGTCTAATTATTTATTAATATTTTCTTTAAAAACATAAACCATTTTTTGAACTTCATTTAATTTATTCAACAAAGATTCATTTACTTCAGATGGAATAAAGTGTAACCTTTCAGAAATAATTAATTGTGTTTGAAGTTCATAAGAAGACCCGTATGCAATATTTAAAAAATGCGAAAATTGGGAATTTGTATCTCTTCCTGCACCTTCCGCAATGTTGGAAGGAATTGACACGGCTGATCTTTTGATCTGTGATGAAAGTCCATATCTTTCATCGTTTGGCATATTTGCTAACGCTTGATAAACATCAACACATAAATCAATTGAATCGTTCCAGATTTTTAATTTTTTAATGTTATGCATTATGAATAGATTTAATTAGGTTTATATTCTGTTTTTAATTCTAAAGTTGAAAAGTCTTACAGTCTCAAGTCTCTCCGTCTCAAGTCTAATTTCTAAGTGGCTTTCCGTTTTGCAACATATATTGAATTCTCTCCAATGTTTTTCTTTCACCACAAAGCTGAAGGAACGTTTCTCTTTCAAGATTCAATAAATATTGTTCAGTTACGATTGTTGGTTCGGAAAGATTTCCACCGACCATTACGTTGGCTAGTTTATCTGCAATTTTCTTGTCGTGTGCAGAGATGAAGTTTCCTGTCAACATTTGGTCAGTTCCAACATAAAACATTCCCAATGCATCTTTACCCAAAACTTTTACTTTTTGTTCGATTGGTTGAGTATAACCATGTTCGGCTAAACTTATTGCCAACATTTTTGCTGTTTTAATCTGTGTTCTTTTATCAACAGCAACGATATCTTTTCCTTTTTCAAGTATTCCCATGTCGTAAGCTTCATAAGCAGAAGTTGCTACTTTACCCATCGCGATATTCATGAAAGCTTCACGAAGTCTGTTGTTTTTAACATCATCATTGTGGAACTCTCTAGAAGTTCTCAATGTCAACTCTTTTGTTCCACCACCACCAGGAATTACTCCAACTCCGGTTTCAACTAATCCGATGTAAGTTTCTGCTGCTGCGACAACTCTGTCGGCGTGCATGGTCATTTCGCAACCACCACCAAGCGTCATTCCGTGAGGAGCGACAACCACAGGAATAGAAGAGTAACGAACTCTCATCATTGATTTTTGGAAATAAGCAATCGCCATATTCAAATCATCCCAATCCTGTTCGATTGCCATCATTAAAATCATGGCTAAATTGGCTCCAACAGAGAAGTTTGTGCCTTGATTTCCGATAACTAAGCCATCATATTCTTTTTCAGCTAAATCGATGGCTCTGTTTAATCCATCTAAAACTTCGCCTCCAAGAGAGTTCATTTTAGAACGGATTTCAAAGTTGATAATTCCATCTCCAAGATCTTCAATCGAAGCTCCCGAATTACTCCAAAGCGTTTTGTTTTTTCTGATATTATCTAAAATAATGAAAGAATCCTGACCCGGAATTTTGTTGTATTCTCCTGAATTTTTATCCACATAAATACTTTGACCCTCCTCATTGACTTTGTAGAAAGTCTCTACATTTTTTACCCAGTCTGAAACTTCGTATCCTGCATCCTTAGCCAATTCAATACCTTTTTGAACACCAACGGCATCCCAGATTTCAAATGGACCATTTTCCCAACCAAAACCAGCTCTCATCGCATCATCGATTTTGTAAACTTCATCAGAAATTTCAGGAACTTTATGCGAAACATAAGCGAATAATGCACCTAAAGATTTTCTGTAAAGTTCTCCGGCTTTATCTTTTCCACCAATTAAGACTTTGAATCTGTCAATTGGTTTGTCAATATTTTTAGTTAATTCTAAAGTCGGGAAAGAAGATTTTCCTTGAAGTTCGTATTCTAATGTATCAAGATTTAATCCGTGAATTTCAGATTTCCCTTCTGCATTCTTCACTTTTTTGTAGAAACCTTGCTCAGTTTTTGAACCTAGCCACTTATTATCAACCATTTTCTGGATGTAACCTGGAAGTGCAAAAACGTCATTGAAATTGTTAGCTTCGGCACCGCTGTTACGAACGCCGTTTGCAACCATCACCAACGTATCCAAACCAACAACATCAGCAGTTCTGAACGTTGCAGATTTTGGACGACCGATTACTGGACCTGTTAATTTATCAACTTCAGAAACGGTTAAACCTAGTTTCTGAACATTGTGAAGCAAATCCATCATTGAGAAAACCCCAATTCTGTTGGCAATAAACGCTGGAGTATCTTTTGCTAAAACGGTTGTTTTACCTAAGAATTTTGCTCCATAATTCATGTAGAAATCAATGATTTCCGGAGCTGTATCAGTTGTAGGTATAATCTCTAAAAGAGGAAGATATCTTACAGGATTAAAGAAGTGTGTTCCTGCAAAATAATGTTTAAAATCATTGCTTCTTCCTTCCACCAACATATTAATTGGAATTCCAGAAGTGTTTGAAGAAACTAAAGTCCCGGGTTTTCTAAACTGTTCGATTTTTTCGTAAACTGATTTTTTGATGTCAAGTCTTTCAACTACAACTTCAATAATCCAGTCTGTATTTTTTATTTTTGGTAAATCATCATCAAAATTTCCAACCTTGATTCTATCTGCGAATTTTGGAGAATAGAGTAGAGCCGGACTTGCTTTTTTCAGTTTTTCAAAGTTTTCAGAAGCGATTCTGTTTCTTACCGCTTTGTCATCTTTGGTCAAACCTTTTTTCTGTTCTGCTTCATTGAGTTCAAACGGAACAATATCGAGAAGTGAAACCTGCACACCAATATTGGCAAAGTGCGCCGCAATACCGCTTCCCATAATTCCTGAACCAAGAACTGTAACATGTTTGATTCTTCTGTTCATATTTTTATTATTTTATTTTTTGTTGTCTTAAGCCTGTCGATGGATTATTTTTTGTTGTTCAGATCATTAGAAATTTTCATAATTTCAGACATCACTTCTTTGAAAATTTCCAGTTTTTCGGGAGTAATTTTTTCCATAACCTTTTTGTTAAAGTTTACCACAACTTCTTTTGACATGTTTCTGGAATTCAAACCTTTATCTGTGAGTTTGATAATTACCTCACGTTTGTCCTGAGTGGTTTTTTCTTTGTAGATATATCCATTGTCTTCCAAAAGTTTGATGATTCTTGTGAGTGAAGTAGGCTCAATTGCCATTTTGGGACCTAAATTGGTGCTTCTGGTGCCTTCTTTAGGGTCAATTTTTAATAAAGTTAAAGCTTGTACTGCAGTAGAATCATGTTCCTGTGCTAATTCCGTATACATTTTGGAAACAGCCAACCAGGTCTGTTTTAAAATGAGGTCTACGTTTTCGGTTTTGTCTTTATTATTCTCCATATTATTTTTCGTAATCGGTTTTATCAAATGTAGCAAATATTATGCATGCATAGTATTATTGATTGTTAAAATTTGTTAACAATCTGATTTTAAGATGATTAAAATGTATGATTAGCATAATACTATGCATGCATAGTATGCAGAATAAATAATTAAAAGAGTGTATTAATGAAGCTTTGAGATTAAATTAACGATATTTTCAAAGGATTCGCATTTATGTGTTTTATTCTTATAAGAAATCTCCCAAATTGAATCATTAAATTGAAAATGAAATGATGAAAGGTCTTTTTTAAAGTTTTTTTGAAGTAAAGAATACAACATTTCTTTCTGAATTTCGGGCGAATCAATTGAGGGCGCCACAAAATTTTCGTTTACCTGAAAAAGTGAAGCATTGGTTAATTCAGCATGTTGCGGTAGTACATCCTCAACAATCCCAGAGAAAAGTTGTTGATTTTTAATATACCAGATTTTATCAGCAAATTCTTTTGCTAAACGCCAGTCGTGAGAAGAAAAAAGAATTAATTTATTCTGTTCTTTGGCAAGTTTTCTCAGCGTTTGTAGGATAATAATTTTATTTTTTTCGTCTAAATGCGTTGTTGGTTCATCGAGAATAATTATTGGGGAATTCTGCGTTAAAGCTCTTCCTATAAAAGCTTTTTGAAGATTTCCATCCGACAGGTTTTTAAGTGGAGTATGTTTGTATTGGTTCAAATCAAGTTCTTCAATAATTTGAGAAACTTCATCCCGGTCTTCATTTTTCAATTCGAAATAGAAAGGATAATAAATATATTTTCCGAGTGAAATCAAATCTTCCACCGTATAATTTTGTGGTACAGTCGCTTTAGAAAAAACAATGGCTATATTTTCTGCAATTTCCTTTACAGATAGATTTTTTATGTTTTTGCCATTAATTAAAATTTCGCCAGCCAGCAAAGAATTTTGATGGAGAATTGATTTGATTAAGGTGGTTTTTCCTACACCGTTATTTCCTATCAAAAGGCAAACGTCGCCAAGTTTCAAAGATGCGTTGGCATTTGAAATAAGGGTTTTGTCGTAGCCTATGTTGGCTTGGTTGATTTGTAGGTGCATTTTATACTGAAATTAGAATAATAAATAAAATAAGTGGAATAAGACTAAAAATAAAGTACAAAAATTTATATTCTTTAATATCAATTAAACTTAAAATCCCTAAAATTAATGATCCCAAAAATGCTGCAGGTATTCCAATCATAAACCACCAATTATGACCGAAGGAGTAAATCCAATGCTTATCTAAGCTCATTCTAAACAGTTTTGAATATTCCAGAATTGCCACGCTTAATGCGAACAAAAATATATTAGCAATAATTAATTTCTTATATGTTATTCTGGCATTCATCTGTTTAATATTTGATCATGCTAAAAAGACCTCCGTAAAATTAGTTTAGATTCTACGGAAAGACAAAGTGGAAGTATTCATAGTCCATTAAATTAAAAAAAAAATTGAAATATCTGCGTCATCTGCAAAATCTGCAGGAGATTTAAAAAAATTCACTATTGACTCATTCACAATTCACTTTTACACTTTATTCTGCCTCACCAACATCATCAAAATTACAGGAATTCCAAAAACTGAGCTTATTACATTTAGAGGAATTTGCGTTTTCTCTGCGGCGATAGAAAAAATGAGCATGATCAGCATTCCTAAGAACATATTTAAAATCCATTGTTGCCATAATTTTGCGGGATTGTAAATTAATCTGCAAAAGTGAGGAACGATAATTCCTATGAATAAAATGGGACCTAAAAATGCTGTAATAGAAGCTGAAAGCAGGGAAGAGGTGACAATAATGAGCAGCTTTAAATGATTTAAATTCACTCCTAAACTTTGTGCATAAGAACTTCCCAAAGAATTTCCGATTAAGGGTTTTATAGTTTTAAAACAGACAAACAACCCTATTGCTACTAATATTGTAAGTACAAAAATCTGATTTCTCGAAACCATATTGTTAGCTCCGAAAGACCATAAAATGTAGTTTTTTAAGCTTTGATTTTCAGCATAGAATTGTAATAAAGAAACGATTGCTCCTGCAAATGCTGATACTAAAAATCCGAAAATGATAAGATATGATTTATCTTGGAATTTATTGGACATCGACAGTAAAACGAGCATCAAAAGTAAACTTCCGACAATTGCTGACATGCTTAAAAAACTGTTTTGCAGGAATTCCGGAAGAAAAATATTGTTTGAGAAGAATATGTAAAAGGCGACCGACAAACTCGCAACCGATGTGATTCCTAAAATATCTGGTCCGGCAAGTGGATTTTGGAAATATTCCTGCATCAGAAAACCGGAAGTAGGAATTGAAATTCCAGCCAAAAGCATTGCTAGAACACGATTAACACGTATTTCGGCAATTTGACTGTTGTTAGTTTCTCCAAAGAAATCACTAAAATTTAAACTTAAAAATCCTGTATTCAAATTAATAATAGAAACAATGATTATTACTAAAATTAAAATTGAACACAGGATTTTGAATTTTTTTGACATTTAATCTTCAAAATTATTTTAAAAGCTTGGCAATTTTTTCATTTAATTGTTGCTCGCTGATGCCTCCCAGAGTTTCGTCAGTTTTATCACCTTTTCTCATGAAGGTAAATGGAATCGCACTGCCCGTCCATTCTTTGAAATTCGACGAAAAAAAGTTTTGATCTAAAAGTTGACCGTCCAATAAAACTGTATTATTTTCAATACCATGTTCTTGAGTGAAAGCCGGAACTTTAGAATTCCAAACTTCTTTCTGGTCTAGACTTACAAAAGTAATTTTTACAGGCTGATTTTTAAATTCATCAATTTTCTTTTTAAAATGTGGAATTTCTTCAACACATGGTCTGCACCAAGTTGCAAAGAAGTTAGTTACATAAAGTGTGTCATTCTTCTTTCCCAAAAAGTCTGCTGCTTTCTGTACAGTAATCATGGGTAAAGGCTTTGCTGCAGGTTGATCTTCTGTTTTTGCAACAGAATCTACATTTTCGGAAATTGTATCTTGAGCTGTATCCTGATTCGTATTTTTCTCTTTGCATGCCGACAAAGTGACCAAAACAAATGCTGACAAAATGATTGTCTTCATATTTTTTTATTTATTTTTGGAATGAACTTATGAAACAGCAAATTTATAAAGGCAAACTTACGGAATTTCATCCGTTAAAAATAGCTAAAAAGCGAGACCTGACCAAAAATACTTTCTCTTTGGAATTTGATATTCCTGAGGGTTTGGCATTGCTTTTTGCGTTTAATTCCGGGCAGTTTGTTAGTGTTTTTTTTGAGGAAGATGGTACAGAATTTATTAATGACTATTCAATAACTTCGGCTCCATTTGAACAGAAAATATCTTTAGGAGTCAAAATCAGTTCTGAAAAAAGCAGTGCTTCAAAACTTTATAAGAATTTTAAAGAAGGTGATTTCTTATTTGTAAGCAAGCCAGCAGGAAGATTTACTTTAGGTTCAAAACCGAGCGAGTTCAGAACGATTGTTAGTTTTGCTGCGGGAATTGGCATTACTCCGATTTTAAGTCATTTTAAAAATATTCTTCACAACGAACCGAGAACGAGGCTTTTCCTTTTTTACGGGAACAAGAACTTTGAAAATTTGGCGTATCGTGAAGAATTGGATCATCTTACCCGTTTTTATGGCGACAGGTTGCAGATTTTCTACTTTTTCTCAAGGGAAAATACAGCAAACTCGTTTTTTTCAGGAAGACTTGATGAGAAAAAATTAAATTTAATCATCAATCAGATTCTGCATTTGGACGATACTGATGAAGAATCAACAATTTGGGATGCAGTAGATGAAGTATTGATTTGTGGAAAGGGAGAAATGATAAAAAGTCTGGCCAATGCCTGTTACCATCACGGAATTCCTAAAAACAATATTCATTTTGAGCTCTTTGAAGAATTTAATGATGATATTTATCCTGTAGAAAAGGAGTTTCCTTTGATAGAAAATATTCAGGTTGAGTTTAAAACGCTTGGGAAATATTTTAAAACTGAACTTACCGATAACAGAGAGAAAATTCTGCAACAGCTTTTAAGTCAGAAATTCCAGCTTCCTTATTCCTGTAAGTCTGGAATCTGCGGAAGTTGTGAGTGCTTTTTGGAAGAAGGAGAAGTTGAGCTTTTGGAAAATGAATATTTAACGGAAAAAGAAGAAGCACAAGGGAAAATTTTAGCTTGTATGTCGATAGCTAAAACTAAAAAAATAAAGCTTAATTTTGATTTCAGTTGAGAATCATTAAAAACATATTCAAATTTATTTTTCTGTCAGCGGAAATTGTAATTCTGCTGATGGCTTTGTGCAATGCATGGGTTTTTGGTCTTACCAACGGAAGAACGTACACCAAAATTTCAAAAATTCCGCCACGTGAGGTTGCTTTGGTGTTGGGAACTTCGCCAAGAATGCGTTCCGGCATTTCTAACCCGTATTTTACCAAAAGGATGGATGCAGCGGCACTACTTTATCATCACGGGAAAATAAAAACCATCATTGTAAGCGGTGAGAAGAGTAAGGGCTACAATGAGCCTGCCGCAATGAAAAACTACCTGATTTACCAGGAAGGAGTTCCCGAACACATTATTGTAGAAGATCCAAAAGGTTTTAACACCTATAAAAGTATTCTCCGCTGTAAAAATACTTACCAAAAGAAAAATGTAATCATCGTTTCTCAAGGTTTTCATAATCTGAGAGCACTTTTTTTTGCCAGAAACAATTCTATGAATGCTTTGGGATTTGATGCTCAGGATGTCACAAAACCAGAGAGTTTTTACAGAAATCAATCCAGAGAAAGCTTGGCAAGAGTGGCTGCTGTTGCTTATTTTGTTTTAGGTATTTCGCCTGATTAAAAATTAGAACGGATATCCGAATGCAATATTCATCGTAGGCTTAAACGGTTCAAAATTTTTCAGCCTCCATCTTTCTGAATCTGGTTTGTTTGGATCGTAAATTTTGTAGGCAAGATCCAGTCTTAAAGTGATGTAAGCAATATTTACTCTCAATCCCAATCCACTACCTACTCCCATCTGACGGATGAATTTGTTGAATTTAAACTGGTCATCAAAACCGCTGTCTTCGAGATTCCAGATATTTCCGATGTCTGTAAATATGGCTCCTTCGTACATGTCGTTGAATGGCAGACGGTATTCAATATTCGTTGTCAGTTTTACATTTCCCATCAAATAAGTACGAACACGCTCATCGATCTGAGAAGCTCCAGGCCCCAAACCACCGAAGGCAACCCACGCCCTGATATCATTGGAACCCCCATTGAAATAAGAACGTACAAACGGCATCGATGAAGAGTTTCCGTAAGGAATTCCGACACCGACGAACTGTCTCAGAGCCAATGTCTGGTTTCCGTTGATTTTATAGTATTTTCTGACATCAAAATCGAACTTCACAAACTGAGCATAAGGAATTCCAAAAATCGTTTTCTGCGGACTGGTTACCACGCCTCCCTCATCTCTTTTCTGATTAAAAATACTTGGGATATTTCCTGCAAATTCCACTTTTCCGTTAAAATAAAATGCATTCGGGTAGTCTTTTTTACCAATTTCATTATAAACAAAATTGTATATCATTGAAGAAATAACAACATCCTGAGTCTGTCTGTCTTTATTAACCAAAGTTCCTGTAAATGCTACCAAACGGTCTGCCTTTGTCTGGTCAAGCGTGTTTACATAACCCTGATCTTCAATAATCATCATAGAAACCTGATCTCTTGTAAGCTGACCGGCATTAAATTGCTGTTCAATTTGAGGATTATAGACAAAATAATCTGCAAAAGCGGCTTTTCTGATGTTTTCGTCACCTACGAAAAAATCGTAATAGCTGTCTTTATTTTTGGTTAAACTAAACTGTGTATTGAATAATGAAAGTCTGTGTGAAACCTGATCATTGACATTGGCAAAATAATTTAGACCGGTATTAAAATTGACTCTTCCCAAACCAATATTATTCTGAACAGAAGCTCCCAAAACAATCGATGAAGTAGGAGTGTATCGCTTAGGAATCAATTTATAGTATGAAAAAGGCAATAATAGTCTTGGAAACTGAAGTGACGCCTGTGCAGAAATCTCATAAGCACCAATTCTTTTGTCGATATCTCTCGGGTTTACGATTCTTCCAAACGTTCCGGTTAGGCTTGTAGAAAGGTTCTCAGCTCCTCCAAAAATATTTCTTGTTGTAAGATCAACAGAGGGCGAAATCCCTAAATTTAATAGTTGGGAATAATTGATATCAGTTCCAAGCTTGAATTCATATTTATCTAAAGGTTTTAAAATATATAAAACATCAAGAATACTGTCACTTACTTTTCCGCCATCATTTTTTCGGTAATCAACTTCACTTTTCAAAATACTGAAGTTATTCATTGCTGAAAAATTACGTTTGGTAAGATTAAGTTTTTTCTGATCGTAGACAGATTTGTTATCTTCAATTACCGCACGCCACAAAGCCTGATTTTTGTAACGATCATCAGTTTTGTGAAAACGGATTCTTCGTAAGCTATCTTTAGTGGTTCTCTTTTCATAATAATCTGAAATATCATCTACTACCGCAACATCAATATTTCCGATAGTCGCGACCTTGTAAGGCGTATTTACTGAGTCTTTATGAATTTCAAGCGTTAGCGGAATGTTTTTTCTATCCTTTAAAGAATCAGCAACAAAATATACTTCATTATTGGCGCTGTTAAATTTGTAATAACCCCGGCTACGCATGATGTCGTTTATTCTCGTTACTTCTTTCTCAAGATTGGTCTGATCAAGAATTTCACCTTTTCTTACAATAGATTTTGAAATATTATCTTTGAAATGTGTCTTAATTCCAAGATCTGTAATGTTGTAATAATAATCTTTGATAATAGTGGGAGAGTTGTGCTTGATGGTGTAGTTGACAGTCGCTTTTTTGTTGGCAGAATCTCTTTTATCAGATGCCTTCACCTCTGCATCCCAAAAACCTCTGTAGGTAAGGCGGTTTTCAATTGACGCTGCACTTTTTTCAGTTCTGGTTTCATCAAAAATGATTGGTGCACTTCCCCAATTGTGGTAGAGTCTGTCCATAAACAAACTTTTTCCCACACTGCTTTGCATATTATATTTTGTAAAAAGTGAATCTCTCAGCTTTTGATTTCTCATTTCGCTGGGATATGTCATGTATTCATTTAAAATTGTATCGTATTTTGGATTTGCCGCATTATAAAACCAAAGACTCAGCGGTACGAATAAAAGTTGTTTTTTGTTGGGTTTTTGCTGTACGTAATCTTTCAGCTCATCATCAAAAGGCTGTTTTGCATCTTCAAATTCAAAGGTGTTTTTGGTAAGAAGATATTCCCCGTCAGGAACTTTCTTGGTTGTGCTGCAGGCATAAAGTAGAATAATAAATGTTGCAAATGATAGATTTTTATAATATTTTTGAGGAGATTTCTTATAATGCTTACAGCTCATACAATAAAAGTTTTACAGTCTCTTGATAAAAAGAAGTTCAGGCAAAAATACAATTTGTTTTTGGTTGAAGGCAACAAAATCATTTCCGAACTTTCTGATTCTAACTATAAAATTAAAGAAATATTTTCTACTGATCCGGAAAAATTAGATTTAAAAGATATTTCAGGCATACCAGTTACCGAAAGTGAATTGAAAAAAATAAGTTTTCTTCAAAATCCAAAAGATTCTGTAGCAGTTTGTCATTTAAATAAAGAATCAGAATTTCAGGAAAAAGATTTTCAAATTGTTTTGGATGGCATACAGGATCCGGGAAATCTTGGGACAATCATCCGTCTGGCAGATTGGTTCGGAATTGAGCAGATTATTTGCAGTGAAGATACAGTAGATTACTATAATCCTAAAGTGATTCAGGCTACAATGGGATCTTTTACAAGGGTGAATATTGTTTATAAAAACCTTGTTGATTATTTGTCTCAAACAGAAAATAGGAATATTGGAACGGATATGACCGGAGAAAATATTTATAATTTTAAAAAGCCAAAAAAACTGAATCTGATTTTAGGAAACGAAGGCAACGGAATGCGTCCTGAAACCGAAAAGTTTCTTTCTGAAAGTGTCTGCATCCCCAGATTTGGAAAATCACAATCTACAGAAAGCCTTAATGTCTCTATGGCTGCCGGAATTATTTTAGGACAGCTTTTTTCAAAATAAATCTGGAATTTTTGACAAAAAAAACTGAGATTAAGAAAAATGCATTTCATTCCTTAATCTCAGTCTTAACCTGATTTTTCAAATCAATTGTTCCATGCTGGAAACACTTTTCCTTTTTTGATATTCCTCCAATTTGTTTCTTACAAACTTAAGTGCAATAGGAGCTAAGTAAATCAAAGCAACACCAACTGCTTTTTTCTTCCAATTGCTGCTTTTCAGATTTTTCTTGGCATAATTAGCAACCAAAGCTGTAGTTCCCAATTTTATAATGCCTTCTAAAGCATCACCTTTAAAAGCTGAGTTGGCCAATCCGATCGCTGTATTTTTGTTGAAAATAAGATTTTTAACTTCGGAACTGACTTGTTTTGCAATCACATCTTTTCTCAAAACGGTTTTCTCTTCACCGTCTTCATCTGTTTTTTCTTTAAGATATTGGTCTGTAAAACCGTTGGTAAAAGCACTCAGACTTTCTTTAGCATTTTTGAATGTCAGAATCGCTTCCAAATCATCTACTTCTGCCTGCAAAAGTTTTTTCTTTCTCTTAAGCTCTTCAAGACTGTTAAAATTTACACTCATAATATTAATGATTTATAAATTGCACCACTTTATCAGCGATTATATTGACTATTTTTTTCTTGAAAACGACAACCACAATCATCACCACAACATAAAACGCAGCAACAATCATAAAGCCGTACGAGGTATTATCTAAAGCTTTACCAATCAAATACGCCAATCCAAAATTGAATAAGATAATAAAAAAGGCAAATGCGATAAGGAATATGATAAGATAAGCTATAATTCCTGCAGAAATTGAGGTTTTTTCGGTAGCCTGTATCTTGATAAGATCTAGCCTTTTTGTTGCATATTCTTTTAGAGTTTCTACCATTGTTTTTATTTTTAAAGTTACAAAAAAAGGAACTTTAATTCAAAGTTCCTTCAACTATATTATTGTGAAAATAAATTATTTCAAGTCGTTTAGACCATTTTCCACATCTTTCACTACGTCAGTAGTTTTAGATACGATTTGATCTTTATATTTGTCATATCCGTCTTTTACGGTATGAGCTACATTATTGGCAGTATCTTTAAAAGTAGTGGAAATATTTTCATATTGCTCTTTCACTTTGTCAGAAACTTCTCCGTATTTATTTTTAGCCTGATCTTTAAGATCGTTAGCCTTAGTTTTAATTTTTTTTCTGGTTTCTTTACCTTCTTCAGGAGCGTAAAGCATTCCTAAAACTACGCCAGCTGCGGCACCTGCTAATAATCCTGCTAAAATTCCTGCTGTATTTCCTTTTTTAGACATTTTTTGTTTTTTTAATGGTTAATATATTCGGTTTGTTGTTTAGTAAGTTTGCAATTAATATACCAATCAATGGAAATGAATATTAAAATCTGTTAAAAATTTTCCACATAATTTAATATCTTTTCGATGGTTTCTTTTTTTGTCATTTCTGTATTGTCAATAACGATGGCATCTTCAGCTTGTTTTAAGGGAGCCACTTCTCTTTCGCTGTCTATTTTATCTCTTTCAATCAGATTTTCTTTCACCTGATTTTCATCTGCTGGAATTCCCAGACTCAAAAGTTCCTGGTATCTTCTTTTTGTACGCTCGTTTATGCTGGCGGTAAGAAAAAATTTAAAATCGGCATTTGGTAAAACTACGGTTCCGATGTCTCTGCCATCCATGATGATTCCCCCTTTTTCTGCCAGTTTTCTTTGGTAGCCAAGCAAAAATTCTCTCACTTCAGCCTGTTTGGCCACATTACTTACATTATCTGAAACTTCATTGCTTCTGATTTCTTTTGTAATGTTGATTTCATTCAGAAAAAGAACCAATTCATTTCCGATATTTTTAAATTCAAGATGAATGTGATGAAAGTTGTTAAATAAATCATCAAGGTCAACGCTCCCGTCTTCTTTGCAGCAGTTTTGAAGAGCAAACCAAGTCACTCCACGATACAAAGCTCCCGTATCTAAATGTACCAGATCAAGTTTTTGGGCAATAATTTTTGAGATTGAACTTTTTCCAGTGGAAGAAAATCCGTCGATGGCGATTACCGGTTTTTTCATAAAGACAAATTTCAAGAAATTTTCTTAAAAAATCAAGAATTGCAGTGTATATTGTAAGATTAAATCTTATAAATTTAAGGGAAAAGTATAGAAAATGTAAGAAATTTTCTTACTCGCCTTTACGACTCGTCAAATCCACAGAAATACCCAGTTGATTTACATTGGAAGCATTATGATATCTGATGTGAGCATAATCTAAACGGAATCTTGAAAGTTTAATCCCAAAACCTCCGGAAAGACCCGAGAAATTTCTCTGATCTACAACGGCAAGTTCGCTTCCCCGTCTCACGTTGTATCCTAAGCGAATGTTGAAGCTTCTTTCTGGGAAAAGTTCGGCACCTAAAGAAAAGTGATCGGCGATTTTTCTTCCGATATTCACTTCCTGTCCGTTGGCGTTAAGTTCTGATGAAATATCAAACTGCTGAAGATCGTGTGCTGTAATGGTTACTGCTAAAGGGAAGTTTGGGATAATTCTGGTATAACCAAGGTCAACTCTAAAGGGCAAATCTTCTCTTGTTCCGTTAAAAGATTTAAATTGATATCCAAAATTTCTGAAAACCAAAGAAGCTGTTTCTTTATTTTTTTTGTGATGATAGGTGATTCCGGCATTTCCTGCGATAGCAGAAGAAGTGTAGGTATCAATTTTTGAAGTAATAAAGTTTAAGCCTCCACCAATCGTCCAGTTTTCTTCAAACTGATAGGCGTATCCGGCTCCTACCGCCACATCAGAAGCTGAA
The DNA here is from genome assembly GCF_057180485.1 of Chryseobacterium sp. HNCC26DJ240. Taxonomy (NCBI): domain Bacteria; kingdom Pseudomonadati; phylum Bacteroidota; class Flavobacteriia; order Flavobacteriales; family Weeksellaceae; genus Chryseobacterium; species Chryseobacterium sp. HNCC26DJ240. The sequence goes on along the minus strand of NZ_JBXUGK010000006.1, from coordinate 63,912 downwards.
AATTCCCCCATTTCAAAACCACTTTCGTCAGTTCTCGGGATATTTCCATAGCTCATGTATCTTGCATTTGCGGTAAGAAAATGACCATTATCCATATCTTTTGCAAAGGCGATGGTTCCGTATTTTGAATCTGCAAGGTAAGCGGTTGCGTTAAGGGCAAGCTGCATGTGAGAATCTTTATTTAATAAAGACGGATTGGCAATTGCAAATGACACATCCTGGTCTCTCACAGAGATTGCATCGCCTCCCAAAGCTGCCTGTCTGGCAGATACGGGAATATTTAAGAAAGGATACACATTTGTTCCGTTTTGTGCAAACGAAACAAAACCTGCGAGCAAGAGAGGGAAAACTAAAACTTTCTTCAATTCATTATATAATTAATGCAAAAATAATCCTTTTTAGAACTTATCAAAATATTTGTTTAAGTATTTACTCGATTTATTACAAAATTATTTGAAGTTTAATATTGATTTAAAGTTTTCTATCTGTTTTGGTAATTAAAATCTTTCTGATTTCACATAATATTTGACTCAATTTTATTAAAATTTAAACTTAAACTAAAACTTTTTCAGCATGAAAATTTCTAAATAATAATTGCTATTAATGTTTATATTTGCAGAGTTGAAATTTAAAAAAAATCAACATTAAAAATATTATTAAAATTAAGATGAAATATAAAAGAATCCTTCTAAAACTGAGTGGTGAGGCTCTAATGGGAAATCTACAATATGGTATTGACACTGAAAGACTAGAGGAATATGCTGCTGAAATAAAAAAAGTAGTTGAAAGAGGATGCGAAGTGGCAATTGTAATAGGAGGAGGAAATATTTTCCGTGGTGTAGCGGGTGCTGCAAAAGGTATGGATAGAGTGCAGGGCGATTACATGGGAATGCTGGCAACTGTAATCAACGGAATGGCTTTACAAGGCGCTTTGGAAGATGCCGGAATTAAAACCAGGCTTCAATCTGCTATTGAAATGGATAAAGTTGCAGAACCATTCATCAAAAGAAGAGCTGTAAGACATCTTGAAAAAGGTAGAGTAGTAATCTTCGGAGCAGGAACGGGGAACCCATATTTCACAACCGATACTGCGGCAACTTTGAGAGCAATAGAAATCGGAGCTGATGTTATTTTAAAAGGAACCAGAGTAGATGGAATCTACGACAGCGATCCTGAGAAAAATTCGGATGCCGTAAAATACAATTCATTATCTTTCGACGAAGTTTTCGAGAAAAACCTTAAAGTAATGGATATGACTGCCTTCACTTTAAGCCACGAAAACAAACTTCCTATCATCGTTTTTGACATGAACAAAGACGGAAATCTCCTGAAAATCGTTGATGGAGAAAATGTGGGAACTTTAGTTGATTTGTAAACTAAAAATCAGGTAAAAAGTAAAAAGAGCCAAGTGATTCATCACCCACTGCTCATTACCAATTACTTATAATAATGTGTAACTTTTCAAATTTTCAATATATAATGGAAGAATTAGATCTTATATTAGATTCTGTAAAACACGACATGGATGCGGCAGTAAAGCATTTGGATCATGCATTTCAAAGAATCAGAGCGGGACGTGCGTCTACAGCGATGGTTCAGGATGTAATGGTAGAATATTACGGTGCGCCAACTCCTCTTAATCAGGTTGCAAACGTTTCTGTACCGGATGCAATGACGATTTCTATTCAACCTTGGGACAGAACGGCAATCAATGCGATTGAAAAAGCAATCATCAATTCAAACTTAGGTTTTGCACCTTCTAATAATGGTGAAAATATTATCCTTAATGTACCGCCATTAACTGAAGACAGGAGAAAAGAGCTTGCAAAACAGGCGAAAGGTGAAGCTGAAGATACCAAAATCGTGGTAAGAAATGCGAGACAAAACGGTATCAAAGAACTAAAAAAATTAGAGGGCGTTTCTGAAGATATTATCAAAGATTCTGAGGCTACAATTCAGGATTTCACCGATAAATATGTGAAAATCTGCGACGACCATCTGAAAGCGAAAGAAGCTGAAATTATGAAAGTTTGATTTTTAAACTTTTATCTTAAAATACAAGAGATTTCCATTTTGGAAATCTCTTTTTTGTTTTATAAACATTGTGTACTACCTTTTTTATCATTCTTATGCTTCATCAGTTTTTCAAATTCTAAAAGTAATTCTTCACTTTTGCAGTCTTTAACAGCCTGATTGGGAATTTTTGAAACATCAGGTTTCTTTTTTTCAACTGAGCGGATAGTGTACTTTTTTTCAAGACAATCAATAACTTTATTTTTAATTAAATAAATTCTGGATTCTGTGACATCATCTTTTGTTTCAGGTTTTTCTGAAGAGCCGCCGTCAAATTGCCAGACTGTTTCATCTTTAAATATGAAAAAAGGCTCTTCATCGTTTACAAAATACTTTTCAACAGCTGAATAATGGCTATATTCCGCATATTCATTTCTTATAACTTTTAGTTTTGAATCCTTAGAAAAATAAGTCACCGTTCCTTCTCTTCCATCACATTCATATTGAAAAGAAACGGAATCTAAGACTTTTTTATTTAATTCATCTTGAAACTCACCATAATATTTCTGAATATCTTCTTTAGTTGAAATGGTGATGCTGTCTTCATTTTTTACACTCTGAATTTCTTGGGTTGATGTTTTTTCTTCCCTTTTTAAGTTTGGTTTTTCCTTGCTGCAACTTTGAAAAGCAAAAGCGGAAATAAGCAGAACAAATACGATTTTCATAATTTAAATTTTAAACTCATCAGCAAAAATGATGCAGATTGGTTTAAATCTTGTTTAAATAAAGGCTAAAAATGAAGTTTTAAACTTTAAAAAGATTAACTTTAAAAGAAAAATTATGCAGATAGATGCAAGAAACCTGAGCGTTGATGATCATGAAGAATTGGTAGCCACCATGAAAAGAGCTTACCCCACAATGGCTGATTATATTTGGCCTAAAAAAAGTATCGAAAAGCTCACAAAAATATTTCCAAAAGGACAAATCTGCATTACCGTAGACGGAAAATTAGCTGCCGTTGCGCTTTCTATTATCGTCAATTACGAAGAGTTTGGTGATGATCATACTTATAAAGATATTACGGGAAATTATAGCTTCAACACGCATACAAATTCAGGAAATGTGCTTTACGGAATCGAAGTTTTTGTAGATCCTGAATATCGTGAACTGCGTTTGGGAAGAAGATTGTATGATTTACGAAAAGAACTTTGCGAACAACTCAATCTCAGAGCTATTGTTTTGGGAGGAAGAATTCCACATTATCATAAATACAGCGATGAGTTGTCGGCGAGAGATTACATCAGAAAAGTGCGCGACAAAGAAATTTACGACCCTGTGCTTTCATTTCAGTTATCTAACAATTTTTTACCAATAAAAGTTTTAAAAAATTACCTCGAAGAAGATCAGTCTTCAAGAGAAAATGCCGTTCTACTTCAATGGAATAATATTTACTACAGCAAGAAAATCAGTACGATGCAGGACAGTGTTATACGTCTTGGTTTGGTGCAGTGGCAGATGAGACAGTTTAAAGATATTCACGCATTTTATGAGCAGGTGGAGTTTTTTGTCAATGTAATGGGAGATTACAAGGCGGATTTTGTTCTTTTCCCTGAGCTTTTCAACACACCTTTACTCGCACCTTTCAACCATCTTTCTGAACGTGACAGTATGATTGAACTGGCGAAGCTGACTGAAGAAATTAAAAATAAAATCTCTGAACTGGCAATCAGTTACAACGTAAACATCATCTCTGGAAGCATGCCTTTTTATGATGATAATGATTTGTATAACATCTCTTACATGATGCATCGTGACGGCAGAATTGATGAGTACAGAAAAATTCACATTACCCCCAACGAAAAGAAATATTACGGAATGAAGGGTGGCAGCGAAATTAAAGCTTTCGATACCGATTGTGGAAAAATAGGTCTTGTGATTTGCTACGACGTAGAATTTCCTGAATTGCCAAGAATTTTAGCTGATCAGGGCATGAAAATACTGTTTGTACCTTATCTCACCGACACTCAAAATGCATACATGAGAGTTCGCCACTGTGCAGCCGCAAGAGCCATAGAAAACGAATGCTACGTTGCCATTGCAGGTTGTGTGGGAAATCTTCCGGGTGTGAATAATATGGATATTCAGTTTGGTCAGGCTGCGGTTTTCACGCCTTCAGATTTTGCATTTCCGTCCAATGCTGTGAAAGGTGAGGCAACACCCAATACAGAAATGACTTTGATTGTTGATGTAGATTTAAATTTACTTAAAGACCTTCACCACAACGGTTCTGTACAGATTTTAAAAGACAGAAGGACAGATTTGTATGAAACGTATCTAAAGTAATTTCTTAATTTAATAAGATTTAAAATCAAAAGGTTAAAGTTTTTCAAAATAAAAACTTGCTCCAGAGGAGCAAAATCTGTGTAGGAAAAATAGATGTAGAAATTCATGGCGCTTCGTAGGAGCGCTATCTTTTTAGCGATTTAAATGATAATTTACCTCAAAATTTCCTAAATTGTCTCTTCCAAAAATAATTATGAAGATAGCCTACCTCGGTCCGCAAGCCAGTTTCACGCAATTAGCAGCATCACAGATTTTCCCAGACGAAGATTTAATTCCTCAATCAAGCATTCTGGATTGTTTTAATGCTGTGAAAAACAATGAAGTTGATAAAGCCGTTGTTCCTTTGGAAAATTCCATTGAAGGTACAGTTTCTATGACTTTGGATTATCTCTACACTTTTGATGTTTTTATCGAAACCGAGCTTGTGATGCCGATTGCGCATCATTTAATGATTCATCCACAGAATTCTGATTTTGAGAAAATTATTTCTCATCCGCAGGCTTTGGCTCAAACCTATCATTTCAGAACCGACAATTATCCTGAAATTTCTTCGCAGGATTTTAATTCTACAGCGGCTTCAGCTAAGTTAGTTTCAGAAAATCCTATGGAGAAATGGGCGGCTGTTGCCAATCGTTCTGCTGCAAAATTGTATGGTTTAAAAATCATTCATGATAATATTCAGGATTTTGAACAGAATCATACCAAGTTTGTGGTAATTTCAAAAACTAAAGAAGATTTACAATTAAACTTTCAGAAAACTTCAGAAAAAACATCATTAATCATCACGCTTCCTGAAGATTTTGCCGGTGGATTACATCAGGTTTTATCTGTTTTTGCCTGGCGAAAAATGAATCTTTCCAAAATTGAAAGCCGTACTCTTAAAACAGGTCTGGGAAATTACTTTTTCTTCATCAATGTCGACAGCGAATGGCATCCAATTCTTTCCCAAAATGCAATTGACGAATTAGTAGCCTTAAAAGCCAATGTCAAGTTTTTGGGACATTATGATGAATATATTTTTGTGGAGTGAAGTGCAATTACCAAAAATGAAGAGTCAAAAAATAGAATTAGTTCCAGTTATTGAAATTTCAACGTATCACGAAGATTTAGAGTTACCTGAAGGTCCTTTCTGGAAGTTTGCAAATGACTGGGAGAATTACAGAAGAGAATCAAATTTTTTAACAGGGTTTTCAAAAGATTTAAAGTCTTACAAGCCCGGATTTTCATTCTGTGAATTTGATGCTGTTTCAGACCAGGATTTGGTAAAACTTATTAAATTAGAAATGGAAGATTTAGATGAGGAAGAGCAAACGAATTTGAAGGAATGGGTATTGCCTTTTAGAGGTGGACTCGTTTTAAAAATCGACAATGATGATATTTTATTTCCTCAATGTTGCTCAGATCTTTCAGGTTTTAATGACTGGAAAGACCTCTTGGATCCTGATTGTAATTCTTATTTCTATTGTGGACATCCTTTTCCAAACATCAAAAAAAATAAGCATGAAATTACTTTTGATTTTGTGAATATACAAATTCAGGAACCGTTTTCACCGCCAGTTACCCATAACGAAATTTCTGTAGACACAGATACGTTGAAACAAGCGATTGAAAATGCAGAGCTAAAATTTAAAAAGTTCGCAGAAAGATTGCAAAAGATAAATTCTGATTATGCTTTAAACATAGCAGATATTGAACAGGTTTTTGTCTTTGGCAGTAATTAGAGATCGGTTTTCTTCATCAATGCTGACAGTGAATGTCACGTTTTTAACATTATGATGAGTGTATTTTTATGGAATAGTTTGATTTTTATTTAAATTTTTTGTGTAAATTAACCTCATTAAAAATTTCACAAATGATAGACAAAATTCAATCTAAATCAACTCCGGTTGATCATCTTAAGTATTCTGCAAAGCTTTTAGGCAAGGCAAGTTTAAGTTTTTTAAAGATAAATCTTCTCGGGCAATTGTCAATTGTCGCTTTGTGTATCATTACTTTTATTTTAATTATTGCACAGACATTTTCTAACGGCGGGGGTCCGGTGCATACCAGTGGGCAGGCGGCGGTTTTAGTACTGTTTATGGCAAGACCTATTTCGTTTGGCTTAACCATTCTTACTGCTTTTGGAGCTCCTTTTCTGCTTTTTACATTAGGTAACAAATATGTGATGACTCGCACCATTAATCGGTTGATTTCCGATAAAGGTGAAGATTTGCTGTTCCCGATTATCGACAGAGTTTTGAATAAAGTAAAAGCCAATCAGCCACAATTATTACAAAAGGGAACAGATAAAGCCAAACTTCAGCTCAAAATTTTACAGGAAATCAAAGATTCCAAAGAAAATAAATGGATGAAAAAGATTATTATTTTCGGACTAAAGAAAGTTGATCTTAACGAAGTTGATTTCAAAGACGAAAATGTAAGTTTCACCGAAATTTTAAAAACAAAAATCATAGACAAACTGAAAGATATTTCCGAACCAAGCCGCCTGTTTTTCTACCTGATTTTAGGATGGCAAGCCTTGGTTTTATTGTTGACGGTTTTTAGGGTGATTTAATAATTTAAAAGATTCAAGCTATGATCTATAAATAATCTTTCATCAGGAACATTTTTTGAATACCTTAGAAAAATATTTTCTAAAACAATATGTTCGATAAACAGCAACGTAAACTAAAAAGATCTGCCAAAATGTTTTCTGTACTCAGCAAGTACGGGTTTAAAGATGTTTTGGCAAGAATGAATGGCGGAAAAAAACCTGAAAATACAGATTTTCAGACGGATGAAGTGGTTTCCAAAGGCACAGTTTATGAAAGAATCAGGCTTGTTTTGGAGGAATTGGGACCAACTTTTGTGAAGCTCGGACAAACATTCAGCAATCGGGAAGATTTGCTTCCGCCTGAATTGATTCAGGAGCTGCAGAAACTTCAGGACAGGGTAGAAGTAGTGGAAATGAACGTAAAAGAAATTCTGGAAAACGAAATCGGAATTTCTGCCGAAGAACATTTTGCCTTTATCAATCCATTCCCTTTGGCAACAGCCTCAATCGCTCAGGTTTATGAAGCAGAACTTTTGACTGGAGAAAAAGTAATTCTTAAAATAAAAAAACCAGATGTTCAAACCTACATCGAAGATGATCTTTTACTGCTGAAAGATATTATAAAACTCCTTTATTCTTATACAGATTTAGGCGAAAAACTCAATCTTAAACAGGCGATTTCAACGTTTGAAAAATCTTTGCTGGAGGAGATTTCGCTTATTAATGAAAGAGAAAATATCCTACAGTTTGCAAGAAATTTTAAAGACAATAAAGAAACGTATGTTCCGAAAGTTTATGAAGAATTTTCCAACAATACAGTTCTCTGCATGGAATTTATTGATGGAATAAAAGTTACTGATAAAAATGTTTTGCTTGAAAATGGCATCAATCCCGTGACAGTTTCTGAAGTTGGACTAAGGCTTTTTGTTTCTCAGATTTTAGATTATGGTTTTTTCCATGCCGATCCTCACGGAGGAAATATATTAGTGAAAAAAGACGGAAAAGTAGTGTTCATTGATTTTGGAGCAGTCGGGAAAATTCAGCCGAATGATAAGGAAGTTTTAGAAAATCTCATCATTGCTTTTGTTGCAAAAAATTCACATAAAATTGTTCGTTATCTGAAAAAAATGTCTGTGAGCTACAGCATTCCCGATGAAAGAAGATTTGAAAATGATGTTCAGGAAATTCTTGATTTTGTTCACAGTTCGTCACTCAAAGACATCGATGCCAATGTGGTGATGAATAAAATGAAAGACGTTTTGAAAGACAACCGTTTATACATGCCCGATTATTTTTATCTATTATTTAAAGGAATCGGTTTGATAGAAGGCGTCGGCAGAAGTATCAATCCGGATCTGGATGTAGTTAAAAGTTTAAAACCTTATTCAAAAAAGATTTTTACCCGAAAACTTTCCCCCGAAAATCTTTTTAAAACGGGAATTGATAAAATGATGAATTTCACCGACAATGTAGATGAAATCCCGAAAGAATTGCGTTCTGTATTGCAGAAATTGGATGAGAATAAATTTACAGTTACAAGTGAAATTAAAAATATTGAAAAGACTAATCAGCTCATCAAATCTAGTATTGTTAATTTGATTTTGGCGATGATTTTGGGTGCAAATATTATTGCAACAGCGATAGTTTTCGTTTCAGAATCCGGACCGAGAATAGGTGAAATGTCTTTGGTAGCGGTTTTAGGATTCTGCTTTTCTGTAATTTTGGTGATTGTTTTACTGCTCAGAATTTTGAGGAAGTAATTTTTAGCACAGATTACACAGATTACACGGATTTTTTTAACAGCAGCAAAAGAAAATCTTAGATTTTCAAACTCATGTGCTCTAAAATATTTTCAAACATGTGAACTAAAACTTTCTGACTAATGTGTTAAAATTTAATAGAAATGTTGCAAAGTATCTGTATATATTTATTTGACAAAAACTTCGGGCTTCCATCATCCATCTTCCCTCTTCATAATACAAAATTTAAATCCCTATCTTTGCAAAATGGAAAAACTCACTTTTGCAGATTTTGACCTTCCGGTTAAAGTTCTTGATGTTTTAGCAGATTTAAATTTATTTGAGCCCACACCAATTCAGGAAAAAAGCATCGGTCCCATCCTTTCCGGACGGGATGTGATGGGAATTGCACAAACGGGAACAGGTAAAACTTTAGCTTATCTTTTACCGGTTTTAAAAACCTGGAAATATAATAAAGCAGGAAATCCTACCATCGTAGTTTTGGTTCCTACAAGAGAATTGGTTGTTCAGGTAACAGAAATCGTAGAAAAACTGACAGAAAATCTTACTGCAAGAGTGATTGGAATTTACGGTGGAAAAAATATCAATACTCAAAAGCTTCTTTTCAACGACGGTTGCGATATTTTGGTGGGAACGCCGGGAAGAATTATGGATTTATCGATTGACAATGCCATTTCCTTAAAAGAAGTCCAAAAATTAATCATTGATGAATTTGATGAAATGTTGAATCTTGGTTTCAGACCACAGCTGACGCATATTTTTGAGATGATGAAAGAAAAAAGACAGAATATTCTTTTCTCTGCAACGATGACTGAAGCTGTAGATGATATGCTGGATGAATATTTTGCAGGACCAATTGAAATTTCACTGGCAAAATCTGGAACTCCTCTTGAAAAAATCGAGCAGACGGCTTACAAAGTTGAAAACTTCCATACCAAGATTAATTTATTAGAGCATTTGTTGAAAAACAATGAAGATATGTCTAAAGTGTTGATTTTTGCCAATAACAAAAAACACGCAGATTTACTTTTCACACATATTAACGAGCTTTTTCCAGAGCAGTTTGATGTGATTCACTCAAATAAATCTCAAAACTACCGTTTAAAAGCAATGAAACGCTTTGAAAATGAAGAGATAAGAGGTTTGATTACTACAGACGTCATGGCGAGAGGTTTGGATATTTCAGATATTACACACGTTGTCAATTTTGAAACTCCTGAAGTTCCGGAACAGTATATTCACAGAATCGGTAGAACGGGTAGAGCAGATAAGGACGGAAAAGCAATCACTTTTGTTACAAAAAAAGAAGATGAGCTGGCTTTAGATATTGAATTATTGATGGATAAAGAATTGGCGTACATCGATTTTCCTGAAGAAGTAAAAATAAATCCTAAGAAAATTGGATCTGAGGAAGATTTAATCGTAATGAAAAATCCTGCTCAGGCAAAACTTTTTGACGGTGGTGGAGCTTTCCATGAGAAGAAAGACAAAAATAAAAAAGAAAACTGGGGAGGACCTTCAAAGAGAAAAACGCCTAAGAAGTTCGGAGCCAACAGAGCACAGCAAAAAGCAATTTCGAAATCGAAACGTAAGAAATAATAGCAAAAAAAAACACTTCTAGCGGAAGTGTTTTTTTTGCTATTTATTGATTACAATGATAATTTTATCATCGATGCCGTCGCCGTCTTCATCATCATAATGGCTGACAAACTGAAGTTCGTTTTCAGTTCGGCTTATAATTTCAATATTTTCACCATCAATAATCAATTTACTTGCGTTATGGTCATAAGAATAGGACACTGTTTCAATACCTGTACTTACACAGTTTCCACTGATATTATTTTCGAAGATATTTGAAACTACGGTGTTGTTTGATTTAAAATCCAATGTGCTGGTTTTGTAGCAAGGCGAGTAATCGGTATTAGAAAGTGTAATGCCTGTACTTCCCGAAACCACGATTTCTCTTGAAGGATGCCAAACGCCAACCAATGCAAACGTATTGTTGAAATCGTCATCGTCATCAGTAGTACATGAATTGAAAACAAAACCTGCAGCTAAGGCAAATAATAATAATTTTTTCATAATTCTATTTTGTTAAGTCTGCAAATAAAAGAAATTTTTATCAAATATTGGTGAGTTTAATGCTGAAATCTTTTGCCATATAATTACTCATCATCATCTTCATAAAGAAAATTGAGCTCGTCATCCCGCTGAACATAATCTCTCGAAATTCCGGGTGGATTAAAAAGTCCCCAATCATCTACTATAAAATGTTTAGGATTAAAGCCTTCGACCCATTCTGCAAACAGAATTCTGAATTCCTCTACCAGCTCTCGTACCACTTTGTAATATTTTGCATCTTCAAAACCAAACATTTCAAGACTGTTACCGCCCACCATAATATCTCGTGCTGCTTTTCTGATGATGGCAGCATTTTCCATTTTGATGTCATACAATTTTACAGCTTCGGCACCGGAAATCTTTGCCTGAATAATCATGCTGTCACCCAAAAGATTATGTTTTACATCCTGTAAATAATCATTGTCTTCGGGAAATAAAGCAGTAATAGTTTTTAAAGCTTCATAAATTTCCTGAGATTTTTTAAAGATAGGCGTATTTCTTGAGGGTCTTTTCATTCTATTTCATATAAGGTGTCATTACAATACTCCAAAGTCTGTAGCCTTCAGGGGTCATGTGAAGCATGTCTTCTACAAAAAGTTCTTTTCGAACTGCCCCTTGTGTATCAGCCATAATTCTTGTAATATCAATAAATTCCGCATTTTTTTCTCTCCACATAAATTTAGCAATCTGCTTGTTGGCTTCTCTCATTTGAGGCCACAGATGCGCTCTGCTTGGAGAATATTTTATTGAAATAAAATCAACTTCGATATTGGGAAATTTTTTACGGATTTTTTTGTAAAAAGATTTAAACCTGTCTACAACAACATCAGCTTCAAGCTTTGCATTGTCTGCAAAATCATTTTCGCCACAATAAATAATAATTTGTTTTGGCTGATAAGGAGAAAGTAAGTCTTCAGAATAAAAATTTAAATCAGTCAGCCTCGAGCCCCCGAAACCTCTGTTGATGATGGTTTTTCCAAGAAAATATTCATTTACATCTGTCCATTTTGTGAAAGATGAACTTCCGATTAACAGTATTGAGTTCTTAGCTGGTTGATTTTCCTGATCCTGTTTTTTAAACTCCTGAATGTCTTCCCAGAACATTGGTTTTTCCTCCTGAGCAAAAAACAAGACATACGTCATCAGTAAGAATACTGAAAAAATCTTCTTCATCAAATTAAATTTTAGGAGTATAAAGGTAATAAAAAACTCCCGAAAGATTCGGGAGTAATAATTTATCTTTTAAATTTGATGTACGTGACATCAATTTTCATGTCTCCGTTCATATCGATATTTCCGGATTTTTGCTTAAGTCTGAGTTCAGAGCTGCTCAAGATTACAACCTCATAAGGCTGTTTTCCGCTTCCATTGATATCCATCACCATCTCTTTGGTATCTTCATTATACTCAAAAGTACCTTCTGTAAGAAGGACAGAGCAAGTATTTACATTTGCTCCAGTATATGTGTGAATTCTGATTTGATTGTTGGTATTGAAATTAATAGTACTTTTTGTACTGCATCCGGTAGGTACATCAGTATACAGTACTGTAGTATTGTCTGCTCCAGATATGATTTCAGTTTTTTCTGTCTTCCAGTCGCCTTTCAATAAATCCAACTCATAGCCATAAACGTCATCATCTTTACAAGAATTAAGTGCTAATGCAGAAAAGGCAAATAAAAGTAGGTGTTTTTTCATTTTCACAATTTTAAGAATATGCTAAAATATAAATAAATTTGAAATATTAGTAAAGAAAATCAGGATTTTTGGCTTAATAATTGCAAAAATTTCTTTTTGTCTTCATTTTTCACCCAAACTCCTTATTCGCATGTCTTTTTTGGAGTGTAAATTCCTTTATTTTGAAACTTTAGTTGCCCGCTTTTTCTTTTGATGGTCAGCAAAAAAGATTCTCTTACATCAGCACATTTCTTTACTTTAAAGGTTTTTAAGTAAAAATTTTGTTCATCCTGTTTAAACGAACCGCCTTCAATATTGTTAATGTCAACTGAAAAACCATAAATACGGGCTATTAAAACGGCTTCGCCAATGTTGTCCACTTCTCCGATGAAATTTTGTAAATCTTTTTCATTTTTAAAATATTGTGTTCTGCCATTTTTACAGGCAATGATGTAATGATAGCAGTTTTCTCCCAAGCATTTCTGGAAGAATCCTTTTTCAGGTGCAGGTTCCAGAATAGTCATAGGCTCAGGATACTGACTTTCATATAAAACTGCTTTTTCAGAGTCTGAATGATTTGTAAATGCCTTCCAATAAGAGAATTTTTCTGATGGTTTTATAAATGGATATAGATTTTCTGCGGTATCAAAAACATCTGGAATCTTTTGATAATCTTGTGTTTGTGTATTTTGACTAAAAAAAAACTGAGCAATAAGTAGAGTAAATAAACCTGATTTTTTCATGAAGCGTGTGGAACTTTGTTAGATGTTAAAATTAATGATTAGATAATTAAAACATCTTATTTGAGATAAATTTAATAATTTTTAAATCTTAAAGCTATTAATTTTAAACATAAATCTATTACTTTTGTTGTATGATACAAGACCAGCGCACAGAAAAATTCAGGCAGATTGTTGAAAACAAGTTTCAGATTTACAATTCACTTTTTATGAGTCTGCCTTACGATAAAATGACCAATATCGGGATGCTTCTTCCTTTTTTATATGAAGAAAGTAAAAACGGCTACGAGGCAGGCAAAACCCCCGAGGTAATTGTTGAAGAATTTTTTACAAGCCATACCGATCTTCAGACAGAAGACCAGAAACTGGAGTTGCTCTTTAAAATTATACAATATATTGAAAGACAGGTCGTGTTGTTTGACAGCATTGAGGATGCTGCTTTCCCTAGTCTACACGCAGAAAATGACAATGGAACAGTAACTCATTTATATGAAAAGGCAATCAATAATCACGAGTTGGAAAAAGTACGTGAAAAGCTGGAAGATTTTAGTGTGAAAGTGGTGTTTACAGCACACCCAACGCAGTTTTATCCAAATTCTGTTCAGAAAATAATTCATGATTTAAGGGCCGCAATCACTTCTGATTCAATCACTCAGATTGATATATTGTTGCAACAACTCGGGAAAACACCTTTTGTAAATAAAGAAAAACCAACACCGATTGATGAGGCATTAAGCATCATCACTTATCTTAGATTTGTTTATTATGAAACTGTCGGAGATCTTTTCACCAAAATAAAAAGAACATTTTCTACTGAAGATTTTCAGCTGCACGAAGATCTTATCCAATTGGGATTTTGGCCAGGTGGTGATCGTGACGGAAACCCGTTTGTGACTGCTGAAGTGACGAAAAGAGTTGCTTCAGAATTACGTTCTGCCATTTTAAAATCATATTATAATCATCTGAAATTTGTTAGAAGAAGATTGAGTTTCAGAGGAGTTTCTGATATTTTAAGAGATCTGAGTGAAATGCTTTACGATGCTATTTTTAAAGATCATGAACTCAATGCAGAGCAAATTCTTCAGAAAATTGACGAAGCTGAAGAAATACTGATGAGACACCACAACGGACTTTTCCATGATATTCTTTTAGGATTTAAAGACCGTGTGAAAATTTTCGGAACCCACTTCGCAACTCTAGATGTAAGACAAGACAGCAGAGTTCATCAGCAGGTAATTGATACAGTTTATACAAAATTATTTGGTAGCAACGAAGCAGATTTTAAGACAAAATATTCAAAGTTGATTGAAACTTCAGAAAAAATCAACATCAACGATTTTGAAGATATTGTAAAAGATACTTTAGAAACTGTTTGCCAGATTACAGATATTCAGCAGCAAAACGGATTGAGAGGGATGAACCGTTATATTATTTCCAATTCTGATGATATTAAAGATGTGATGAATGTTTATGCATTTTTCAAACTTTGCGGCTATCAGGAAGAGGATATTAAAATGGATATCGTTCCTTTGTTTGAAACCATGGAAGGTCTTGCCAACGCCGAATCTGTGATGAATGAACTTTACAGTCATCCTGTGTATAAAAAACATGTTGAAAACCGTGGAAATCAGCAAACCATCATGCTCGGATTTTCTGATGGAACCAAAGATGGAGGTTATTTAAAGGCGAACTGGGAAATTTACAAAACCAAAGAAGTATTAACTTCCATTTCAGAACAGAACGGAATTAAAGTCGTCTTTTTTGATGGTAGAGGCGGTCCACCAGCGCGCGGCGGTGGTAAAACCCATGATTTCTATGCTTCACAGGGAAAAACAATTGCCAATAATAAAATTGAATTGACCATTCAGGGGCAGACGATTACCAGTATTTTTGGAAACAGAGAACAGGCAACGTTTAATTTTGAACAGCTTTTGACTGCGGGAGTGGAAAATGATGTTTTTAAAAGCAGTAAGAAAGATTTGACGGATGCTGAAAGGAGTTTAATTTCAGAACTTTCGGAGATTAGTTTTAAAAAATATTCAGATTTAAAAGCCCATCAGATGTTCGTGCCGTATCTGCAGGAAATGAGTACACTTCAATATTACGGAAAAACCAATATCGGAAGTCGTCCATCAAAGAGAGGAAGCGGAAATGAACTGAAATTTGAAGATCTTCGCGCTATTCCTTTTGTGGGTTCATGGTCTCAACTCAAGCAGAATGTACCGGGATTCTTCGGTTTTGGATTTGCGATGAATCAATTGAAAAAAGAGGGTAGATTCGATGAGATCAGACAGTTGTATTCTGGTTCCGATTTCTTCAAAACTTTGGTTTTAAATTCGATGATGAGTATGAATAAGACTTATTTTCCATTAACGTATTATATTAAAGATAACCCAAAATTTGGTGAGTTCTGGACGGTTCTTTTTGATGAATACCAGCTTTCAAGAGATATTATGCTGGAGTTGACAGGCTTTAAAATTCTTCAGCAGGAAGATCCGCTTTCAAGAAAATCGGTTAAAATTCGTGAGAAGATTGTGTTGCCCCTTTTGAGTATTCAGCAATATGCTTTAATGAAAATTCAGAAAGGTGAAGGCAATAAAGAAGCTTATGAAAAGCTCGTTACGAGATCGCTGTTTGGAAATATTAATGCGAGTAGAAATTCGGCTTAGAAAAAAATAATCACTTTAAAATAAACAAACTGCCCCAAAGAAATAATTTTTTTTTGGGGCAGTTTATTTTACTGTATTTTAATGTATTTATTCACCATTTAAGCCCATCATGATTTTGGAAAGATATTCCTGTTCTTTTAAAACCTTTTCATAGGATTGTTTTGCATAAACAGGTGATATTCTGTAGTTTTCAGAAAAGGTATCAAAGCCCTGATTTTCAACGAAGGCTGAAAAATTAGCGAGATATTCTGTAATAAAATTATCGATTAATTTCTTTCTTATTTCACATCCCGTGCTTGTTTTCATTCTCTGTAAGGAGTTCAGAATAAAAGATTTATCTGCGCCAAAGCTGATGATTTGGGAAACTACAGATTTACTGTTCAAAACCGTTGCTTCCTGCACAATAGGTTTTGGGTCATCTTCAAACATCATGATCTTAAGTTTTAAATAGTGAATGAGTTCATTAAATAGTTGCTTTTCCTTCTACGCCGTCAGAATTGTCGCTTTTAGTGCCACTAACTGCAGCCGCTACAAAACTTAGAAGACTCACAAGCTTTCCTGCTTTTGTGTCCCAGTAATACGTGTCTTTAGGTTCCACTCTGATGATGGAAACGGTAGGGTCGTCCTTTCCGTCAAACCACGCATTGGCAATTGGTGACCATTTTTCTTCAATTGTTGATTGGTCTTTGTAAACGAAAGCTTCACCATAAACAGAAAGATATTCAGAATTTGAATTGTTCATGAAATAAAGCTGAACTCGGTTGTCTTCTTTAATTTCAAAATTTTTGTTGCTTGTATCACTGCTGATAAACCATAGGTTTCCAGATTCATCTGTTTCCTGTAAAGACATTGGTCGTGAATTGCTTGGCAATTTTCCCAAATCTGTACAGAACATACAGATTCTGGCAGCTTCAGAAAGTTCTTTGATTTTCTTAATTGCGTCTTCACGCATAAGGTTTTCGGTAGACATAATATTAATATTTTAGTGTGTGATTTTCTAAGCAATTCAAAAAGCTGACCAAATTTTACAAATTATATTGAAATTTACACAAAAAATATATTTTTTATTAAAATTAGGACCTTTGTTTAATTTAATTTTAAAAATATGGGTATTCTATGATTGTAATCATAATTTGGTGCCTGCGCTATTTTTATTTTAGTCTACGAATTCAAAAATTACACTTAAATAAAATTTTATAAAAAAATTATTTTTGTTAGCGACTGTTGTTTTGTTTACATTATGCTGTAAAGAAAAAAAGCTGACGACAACTCAACAAATATGTCTGATTCTATTTCTACAGACTCAATGACAGCTCCTGTAAATCTAATACCTCAGGACCAATGTGATGACTGCAGATTCTGCAAAAACATCGAAAATGAGAAATGATTCCACGAAATGAAAAGTTTGTTTCGTTATTTAATAACTACAATTCTATTCTGTAAAAAGAGTAGAATTGTATTTTTAGTTTAATACAAAAATTTGTAAATTAGTTAAATAATTATTCCCTTTATGGCTGATAACCTTCCCGTAGCTAAAACGCTGAGCTGCATGAAAATAGAAGAAGAACTACTTCTGTCTTTTGGCGGTGAAATAAAATCTTACAAACAGAATGAGTTTATCTTTAAAGAAGATGAAAAACCCGCTTATTACTTTCAGATTGTTGATGGAAGCATAAAAGAGAATAATTATAACGAAATGGGAAGCGAATTTATTCAGAATATTTTGGGTAAGGATCAAAGTTTTGGTGATTCATTTCTGTTTTTACATAAAAATTATAACATTAACGCTGTTACATTAACTGATTGCCAGATTATTAAGCTTAAAAAAGATGATTTTTTCAGGTTAATTAAAGAATATCCCGAATTGTCTGTGGATACCAACAAATGTCTTTCGCAGAGATTGTATTTTAAAACAGCAATGATTCAGAATTTGGCATCATCGCTTCCAGAAAAAAGAATTTTGGGACTTTTAGATTATCTGAAAAGCTTTCATAAAGATGATGATAAATTTTCGTTTTTAGTAAAACTCACCCGTCAACAGATTGCGGATTTGATTGGCCTTAGAGTGGAAACAGTAATCCGTACTGCCAAAAAACTTGAAAAAGAGAACTTTCTGAAAATTGAAGCAAGAAAAATCTATTATTAAATTAATAGAAAATCTTACGGTTCCGAATTTTTAAAATTCCGTTTTTCTCCATATTTTTTATTGCTCTTATTACTGTTTCTACACTGAGACCTGTAATAGAAGCCAATTGCTGCCTTGTAAGCTGTATCTGAAGCGAAAATTCAGATTGGTCTTGCTCATTGTCTTTCAGATAATCAAGAAATGCCTTGATCTTTTTCTCTGGACTCTGTACGGCAATAGTCTGCATCATCACAAACTGATAATGCATATATTCTGATAAATGGCTCATCAGGAAAGGGTAGATGTTCTGATTTGATTTCAACAATTCAAGAAATGATAGCTTGGGAAGTCTTAAAACGGTAACGTCATTAATGGCGATGCTGTTGATGCTGTATTTTTTTTCTGTGAAAAGATAAGAAGTACCAATACTGCTGTTTTCAGCAACAATCCCGTGAATAAATTCTTTTCCGTTTTCTATATAATTGTTGAGTTTTACTTTTCCTTCGGTAATATGATAAAAATAATTGGCAACTTCATTTTCCGAGAAAATTTTGTCGTCGTTGTCATAAGACTTGTATTCGGCTCCGAATGAAAGTAGGAGATCTTCAGAAATCATGTTTAATAATGCGGTTTTGTCTACTGTGAACTTTAAAAATGTAAAGAAAAAAAATTTTTTTTTCATAAGTGAATGAATGTAGTACCACACAGATACCACATGGAAAGGATTTTCAATTTAAAAACACTGTGTTTATGCTGAAACTACTGTGATTTCAATCATAAAAACTATACGATTAACAATAATATATTTGAAAAATTGTAAGAAAAGCTTTAATAAGCATAAAAAATTACAGGTAACTACATTGTGGAACCGTTTTTGAAACCACAGAATAAGTGGTGATAATTTAAAATATGAACGACAAAAATATAAATGTTTCTAAAAGTAAAAAAAATATTTTTACAGATAATCAGGAAATTGTAGGTCTTGCAAAAAATAATTCGCCAAGACTGCTGAATACCTGCAGATCTATATTTCCAACATTTTTTGAAAATCTAAAACAGATTAATCCGGATTTGAAAAAGTCTGAATTAATTTTCTGTGTTTACCTGAAGCTGGATTTTAGCACGAAAGAAATTGCTATCTATACTTTCGTAACTCCGAAAGCTATACAAAACAGGAAAAACAGAATAAGAAAAAAACTGAACATCGCTTCTGATGTAGATATTTACAAGTGGTTTGACGAATTGTAAAAATCAAATCTCATAAATTTCGGCATCCGTAAAAACATAGAATCTTCCATTTTTCGGGAGATTTTTTGTGTCCAGACCTGTGAACTCGCTGAATGCCGGAAGCAAAAGTTGATTTTCTGTCAATATAAAACAAGGAAGTTTAATTTTTTTTACAGGCGAATTAATGACATATCCCGGATGAATGTGTCCTGAAATCTGAAACTTTTCCTGTTTTGTATCAAAGTCGTGAATGAATACGAAATTTTCAGACTCATATTTTTCGCCTCTAAAATCAAGACATAATTTTTTATCTAAAGCTTTAGAAATCCGGTCATGGTTTCCTTCAATCAGATGAAATTTTAGGTCAGGAAACTGCTTTTTCCAACTACAGAATTCTGCTACTTCAGAATTATCTCCCGCATGAAGCAAATCGCCAACAACCATAAATTTTTCCGGCTGAAAATATTCAATTAAAACAGATAAACGCTGAAGATCGCTTTCAAAAACCTGATTGGCAAGTGCGATTCCGTTTTTTCGGAAGTGTGCGCTTTTCCCGATGTGAAGATCGGAGAGTACCAAAGCTTTTTCGTCTTCCCAAAACAGAGCACGCTGATTGGTGAGAACAAAACTTTGATTTTTTATCTTAATTACTTTTGTAGAAACTTTCATTTTGAAGTTGCAAATTTATTGCTTTTATTTTTAGTTTAAACAAAAATAGAACCCTGAAAAAATCAGGATTCTATCAAAAAATTAAGTATTTATGAATGTATTTTTTCTTTACTTCTTCAAAATTTTCTGTGTGTATTCAGATCCTTCGTTCAGCTTTAGTTTCAGAACATAAGAGCCGGTTTTCAATCCTGAAAGATCTACTTTCTCAGCATCGAAATTAGGCTTAATCATCTGTCCTGCTGTGTTATAAACTTCAGCTGATAAGATTTTACCCTGACCTTTTACATAAACATAATCGGTTACAGGATTTGGATATATCTCAATATTTAATTTTTTTACATCTTTTACTGATAATAGAGCGGCATCAAAACGCTTCACTTTCACGCCATTATCAATATAGGCAAGCACTACTTTATTATTAGAATCTACTGCGAGCTCATTAAATGTAGATGCGCCATCAGAAATTACAGTTCCTCCTATTTTATTCCAGGCCGTTGCACCGGGATTTAGAGCATATACCTGATTCTTTGCATGATTGGCATTTGAACTGTCCCAGATACTTGCAGCTGCGTAAACTGTTCCGTTACTGGCTAAGGCAATAGTGGTATTATTAACTACTGAGTCTGAGAAATTTGCAGCTCCAACCTGTACCCAATTTGTACCGTCAAACTTTTTCACGTTAAGTTTTCTGCCATCACCACTTGCCGAAACATAAGAAACATATGGCACATTGTTACTATCTAAAGCAATATCAATGAAAGAATTATCTGATGAATAAGCTGTGCTTGCATTTGCTCCGCCTACTAAAGTCCAGGTATCTGTACTGCTGGCATTAACACTTATTTTGTAAACTTTCAAACCACTTACTACTTGTGCTACGTAAATAAAATCATCACTACCAACCACCATTTTTACATAAGTAGAACCGCCTGCAAAGCCAGTATTTCCCACTTGCTCCCATGCTCCGTTTTTATATCTTTTAACGGTACCATTGTTTAGTGAGTGATGAGCGATAACATCACCTGACGAAGAAACCGCCAAAGCCTGATAATTAATCTGTGAAGTTGCAGCATTTGGAAGCATAGACCACGCACCATTGCTGAATTTTCTGATTTCCATCCCAGCAGCTCCAGCCTGATTACTGTAATATATGCTTCCCGCATTATCCATGGCCATACATCCGTAAAGTGCTGTTGTAGTTGTTACACCGGGTGTACCGCCTACATAAGACCATGACTGACCATCAAACTGCTGTACAGATCCTTTGGTTACACTAGTATCGTAATAAGATAAATAATAATTCCCAGAACCCGTTGTTAAAAAGTTTAACCAGCTTGCACCGGCTGCAGATACAGTGGCATTTGATCCTACATTATCCCACTGTCCCTGGGATTTTGCTGTAATTCCCAAAAGGAAAACTGAGGCAGTAAGAATTGATTTTTTTAATAAAATAGATTTCACAGTCATACTTTTTCTAATTTTAAAATTGTTAAATGAATAATCGAAATAATTCTAAATATTTAAATGAATAAATGATGAATTTTCGATTGGTTTTTGTAGTAACAAATCTAAAGCAGAAAAAAAACAAAACCGAATTTCATGGTGAGAGAATTGTGAATTTAGATACTCATCATGTACTTTAATGTCTTAAAAGGGTACTTGTGGTAGGGAAAAGCACTTCTGATTTTAAATTAAACAAGAAAAGTGAACAAGTTGACAGAATATGATATTGTTGGAATTAATCTATTTCTAATTAAATAATTGTTAATAATTTGGTCTAAAACTATTAATTCAATAATTAAATCTGATCAATGTAATGGTAAATGTCTACATCTTGAGGGATCTCAAATTTTTTACGAAGTCTGTATTTTTTATTCTGAACCGTACGGGTTTCTATAAATGTATATTTTGCGATTTCTTTGGTACTGAGTTTAAGTTTCAGCATCGCACAGAATTCTCTTTCTGAAGGTTGGAGTTCAGGATGTTTTTGTGAAAGGTTGGCAATGAATTCTGGAAAAGCCAACTCAAAATTAATAAGAAATGTCGGGTCGTTTTTCTCTAAAAGTTCAATGAGTTGTTGAATAATTTCCGTTGATGGTCCGGACCTTTCCTGACGGAATTCAACTTCATTTATTGTTGCAGACTTTCTTTTTTTTGTAAAATAATAAAGACCAAGTGCACTTAGAATGCCCATTCCTAAGATGATATATAGAAAATACTGCGGACTCCTGTTTTGCTGATCTTTTTCTTTGCTAAGGACTTTTTGTAATGAATTGTATTTGCTGTTCATTACTTTCAAATCGTAGGCTTCTGCTTTATTTCGGTAAAATTCTGCACTGTCTTTTTGGTTGATTGCAGAGTAAATTCTTTCTAATGGAAGATAAATTTCGTTAAGATTAAGATCTGTTCCATTAGTTTTATTAATTTTTAAAGCCTGATGAAAATATCTGATGGCGGTTATAAAATCTTCTTTTTTTTCATAATAGTTGCCTAAAACCGTAAAATTAGCCATTAAATTTCTATCATCCTGACGGTCTTTTGGCTGAATTGCAAGAGATTTTTCTGCAAATATCTTAGCTGAATCTATATCTATCTGAAGATAAATATTGGCAATATTAGAATAATTAAGATACTGAAAAGCATTCCTTTTTTCAATATCTTCAATTTGATAACCGTTCCTGATGACTTGTTTGATTTTTTTTGCGGCTTCTTTCGGCTGTTTTTTATCCAAATAAATATTGGCAAAACTGCTTAAAACATTAGCTTTTGCAAAGAAAACCTTCTCACTTTTTTGGTTTGCCTTTTCTAAAAGCTCGTAAGCATCATTCAAATTCTCAATGGCACGATCGGGAAGATTATTGATAGAATAGGTCTCTGCAAGATAAACATTAGCCATCGCTTCAAAATAATAATCATGATAGTTTGATGAAATCTTTTTCAGATTTTCGGCTTGTACGATAAGACTGTCTGTAAGATTTTTGCTGTAAAAATAACGACATTTCCTGTCGATAATTTTCATCTCAGCCGTCTGATTTTTTAGTTTTCGTGAAAGTTTCAGAAGCTCAGGAAGCTGTTGGAATGCCTGATCGATATTGTTTTGGTAAAGCTCAGAATTTTCTTTCATTTTGCGGTCGAGTTCATTGGCAGAAAGGGTTTTCTGTGCATAAGATGGAGTGCTGACAAGCAAAACGCAGCCTGTAAAAAAAGAGATTTTAATGGCTTTGAAAAAATTCACAAAAACTTAATTTAGATTTAAAAGAGTAAAAATATATAAAAAACAGGAATTTGTGAAATATAAAACATGATAATGTTAAATTGTGTGAAAATAATTGAAAAATGTTGTAAAAAACACTCTACTTGATTTTTTTAGCCTGTTGAATCAATTTCTGAATTCTTGCATCCAGATTCTCACTCGTCAAAGTCTGTCTCAAACTATCCACTTTTATCGGGAAGCTCAACGGTGTAAAAGCATTCGCAAACTTCAGGATAATTTTCGATTTTTCAATCCGTTTAAAAGATTCCACTAATCTTTGTTCCTGTAATTGCATATTAAAAACTTCCGTATAAGCCTGTCTCACCAAAAAATGATTAGGGTCATAATCTTCCAAAACTTTGAAAATTAAACCTGCCGAACTTTGAAGCGATTTATTAGAACGTTGTTGTCCAGGAAAATTTTGAACCACCATTCCTGAAATCACAGCAATATCTCTGAATTTTCTTCGAGCCATTTCCGCAGCATTAATACTGGAAATCACATCAGTCATTAGATTTTCTCTTGTCAGAATTTTCTCTAAATTATCTTCATTCAGCGGGATTTCTTTATCGCTGAACAACTCAAAACCATAATCATTCATTGCCATTGAGAAAGAAATAGGAGAGAGTTTGGAGATTCGGTAAGCAATCAGCGCAGCCATTACTTCGTGAACCAATCGACCTTCAAAAGGATACATAAACAGATGATAACCTTCTCGATTTTTAATTAATTCAACCAAAAATTCGTCTTCTTTTGGAATATGAGAACGTTCTTCCTGATTCATCAAAAGCGGATGAAGGAACTTCAGTTCTTTTTCGGATGCTTTTGGATTTAATGCTCCGGAAAGTTTTTCTCTGAGAAAATGTCCGAGATTTGAACTCAACGGCAATCTTCCACCTAAATAACTTGGTGCTAAAGCTTTTCCCTTTGACAATCGCACATAGACAGTCATATCTTTTACCATTGCGACTTCCAAAACACGGCCTGCCAAGATGAATTTTTCCTCTTTCTTTAATTTCGAAATAAAATATTCCTCAACCATTCCGATATATCCGCCGGAAATAAATTTCACTTTTAGCATCGCATCGCTCACAATCGCGCCCATATTCATCCGATGAAGCATCGCAATTCTTCTGGAAGTCACTTTGTGCAAACCGTCTTCCATTACGACGACTTTGTGGTATTCTTCGTAGTTTTTCAGCGCACTTCCGCCAATCGTTAGAAAATCGATGATGGCTTTCCATTCTTCATCCCTGATTTCCTGAAACGTATAAATTTGTTTGATTCTTTCGTAAGTTTCATCGGGATAAAATCCGTCGCCAATCGCCAAAGTCATCAGAAACTGAACCAAAACATCGAAACATAAAACCTGTGGTTCACGAGGCTCAATCACATTTTGTTTGACGGCTTCTTTCAGAGCTGAAACCTCAATTAATTCTAAAGAATGGGTTGGAACGCAATAGATTTTTGAAGTCTCAAAAGGGGAGTGGCCACTTCTTCCAGCTCGTTGCAGAAATCTCGCAACCCCTTTAGCAGAACCGATTTGAATAACAGTATCAACAGGTTTAAAATCAATTCCTAAATCTAAAGAAGACGTGGAAACAACCGCTTTTAGTTTACCATTACTTAGATTTTCTTCAATCCAAATTCTTAGATGCGCATCAATCGAACTGTGATGAATAGCGATTTGTCCGGCAAAATCGGGATAAGCTTCAAGCAGAAGTTGATACCACATTTCGCTCTGACTTCTGGTATTTGTAAAAACAATCGTCGATTTTGAATTTAGAATAATCGGGACAACTTTATCTGCCAATTTATGACCGAGATGTCCTGCCCAAGGCAAAATTTCCACTTCATCCGGAAAAACCGAAAGGATATCGATTTTCTTTTTCTCTTTGGCTGTGATTTTTGTCTTTTTGATGTTGTAAGGAATCAAAACCTCCATCGCTTCATCCAAATTTCCAATTGTTGCAGAAATTCCCCAAATCTTCATTTTCGGAACATATTTTCTAAGCTGAGAAATTCCCAATTCAACCAAAACACCACGTTTTGAACCCAACAATTCGTGCCATTCATCCACAACGATACATTGCAAATCCTTGAAAAAACGCTGATTATTTTTTTGTCCAATAAGTAAGTGTAAACTTTCGGGAGTTGCCACAAGGATTTCGGGCATATTTTTGACCTGTTGCTGACGGACTTTCGGGTCTGTGTCGCCATTTCTTACACCGACTGCCCAATCCAGACCAATCTCGTCAATCGCTTCCTGCATTGCTTTGGCGATATCTTTGGAAAGCGAACGAAGTGGTGTAATCCAAATCATTTTCAGTCCGCTTTTGTATTTCTTGGGATGATTCAGAAAGTCTGAAATCAAAGCTAAAAAAACGGAATAAGTTTTACCAAAACCGGTCGGCGCAACAACCATTCCGCTGTAACCATTCCCGAATTTCTGCCAAGTATCAATCTGAAATTTGAAAGGAGA
The DNA here is from genome assembly GCF_057180485.1 of Chryseobacterium sp. HNCC26DJ240. Taxonomy (NCBI): domain Bacteria; kingdom Pseudomonadati; phylum Bacteroidota; class Flavobacteriia; order Flavobacteriales; family Weeksellaceae; genus Chryseobacterium; species Chryseobacterium sp. HNCC26DJ240. Next base: position 38,301 of record NZ_JBXUGK010000006.1, on the reverse strand, counting down.
AATCGATTTTTCCATCATCCAGTTTTGAATGATTTTAAAGCCGTTGGTATTTTCGTAGTTGCCCAAATTCTGATAATTATTTTATTTAAACGCAAAGAGCGCAAAGATTTTTTGATATTCTCCTGCATATTTTTCGTTCGCAAAGGCGTTTCACTCAGCTAAGAAAAATTTCTGTCATTTGCTGAACGAAGTGCCTTTGCGAACAAAAAATGTTTTCAAAAATTTAAAAAGAAACCTTGCGACCATTGCGTTTAAAAAATTTATTGTATCAATTTCTTAATCTCTTCAATATTATCAATCTCATCCACGGTTTTATCTTTTCGCCATCTTAAAATCCTCGGGAAACGCAATGCAACACCGCTTTTGTGACGATTACTAAATCCGATGCCTTCAAACGCAATTTCGAAAACAAGCTCGGGTTTTACGGTTCGGACAGGACCAAATTTCTCTATCGCATTTTTGTTCACAAACTTGCTGACTTCCATTATTTCTTTATCAGTCAATCCGGAATAGGCTTTTGCAATTGTGACTAATTTATCTTCACTTTTCACGGCAAAAGTATAATCGGTGTAATAAGCGCTTCGTCTTCCGCTTCCTTTTTGAGCGTAAATCAGAACAGCGTCAATCGTCAACGGATTGATTTTCCATTTCCACCAATCGCCTTTTTTTCTGCCGGAATGATAGTGAGAATTTTTCTGCTTCAGCATCAGACCTTCACTGTTGATTTCTCTGGAATTTTCTCTGATCTTATTTAATTCTTCCCAGTTTTCAAAATCAATGGCTTGAGAAATTTTGATGTTTTCGGGATTTTCATTTAATAATAATTCTTCCAACATTGCCCGTCTTGCGGAGATTGGTTTTTCCCGCAAATCAGTTCCTTCCAATTCCAACAAATCATACGCAAAAACCTGAATCGGAATTTCAGAAAGCATTTTCTTGGTTAAAGTCTTTCTATTCAAACGTTTTTGTAATTCATTAAAATTTAAAACTTTATCATCTTTTACAGCGAGAATTTCGCCATCAATCACAAAATTTCCTTTCATATTCTGAACAACTTCTTTGATTTCGGGAAACTGTTCGGTAACCAATTCTTCTCCACGAGACCAAATGAAAACTTCATCATTTCTTCGGATGATTTGTCCACGAATTCCGTCCCATTTGTATTCAATCAGCCATTCATCGGGAGTTCCGAGTTCCTCCAAATCTTTTTCGAGCGCATAAGACAAACAAAAAGGGTAGGGTTTTGAATTATCAGGATTGATATTTTCGGCAGAAATCAGTTCCTTGAATGAAACTTCGTCAGGTTGCCATTTTCCCATCAAACTGTGCATCAGCGTACTTGCTTCCTGTCCGGAAAATTTTGTCAAAGCATTAATTAAAGTTTTATCTGAAACTCCGATTCTGAAACTTCCGCCCAATAATTTATTGAAAATCAATCGTTCCGTGTAATCCAAACCGTTCCAGGAATTCAGAACGAATTCTTTTTTTTCTGCGTCAGATTTATTTTTTAAACCGACGATTTCATTCATCCATTCAGACAAAGATTTCTCTATTTTTTCTGTTGGTGGCGGAAGAATCAATGACAAAGTTTCGCCCAAATCTCCAACCGAAGAATAGCTCTCCTGAAACAGCCAAAAAGGCAATTGGATAATCTCCAACGCCCATTCTTTCATATAATTGGTATTCACATTTCGTTTCGGTCTTTTGCCCGTAAACAGGGCGATGAACCACAATTTATCATCATCAGGAGCACGTTCCAAATAATCGATAATCGCATCGATTTTGGCATTGGTTTTATTGGTGCTTTCGAGAGCGTTGATGAGTTCTGCGAAATTTTTCATACTTCAGGATTTTCAGTGGTTTCTTTTTCAGTTACCTCTTCATCATCGTCTCCATAAAGTGTTTCCACAACATCAGATTTAATTCCGATTTCATTTAAATATTTCGAAAAAACTTCCGTTTGACCGTGTGTAACGTGCACGATTTCTGCTTCCGTCGCTTTCACAGCTTCCAGCAGACCTTTCCAGTCGGCGTGGTCGCTCATCGGGAAACCAGCGTCCATACTTCGCCATCTTCTTGCACCACGAACCTGCATCCAGCCAGAACAAATCGCTGTCGCCGCATCCGGAATTTTCTTAATCACATTACTATCCACCAAAGCCGGCGGAACGATAACAATATCTCCCGCAACGTGTTTGATGCTTTCTCTAAAATCGGGAACTTCATATTCGGGAAGGACAATTCCAACCTCTTCAAAAGCTTTGTTCAATTTTCCAATCGAGTAGTGGACGTGGATTTTTCCCATTCCTTCAACAGCTTTCATTATCCGCTGTGCTTTACCCAAAGAATAACCTATAAAAACAGAAGTTTTCTGATTTTCCTGATTTCTTAAAACCCAATTCTGAAGTCTTTTATTCAAATCCGGAACTTCCAGCCAATTGTAAATAGGAAGCCCGAACGTACTTTCAGTAACAAATTCGTTGCATTTTACCAGTTCGAAAGGCGTACTCAATCCATCATCCTGAACTTTATAATCTCCGGAAATCACGCTCACATAACCTTTAAATTCCAACCGAATCTGAGCCGAACCAATGATATGTCCAGCCGGATGAAGCGAAAGTTTCACACCGTTGATATCGAGAACTTCGCCATATTGCAAAGTCTGACACTCGATATCTTCAGCAATTCTTTTCTTTAAAATTGGTTTGGTAAAATGATGACAAAGGTATTTTTTCATTCCCCAACGAGCGTGGTCTGCGTGACCGTGCGTGATAACCGCCAAATCAACTGGTCGCCACGGGTCTATGTAAAATTTTCCTTGCGGACAATAAATGCCTTTGTTTGTGAATGTAATGAGTTTCAAAAGTGTGATGATTAGTGTGTTTCTGAATATTCAAAAACCTAACCAAATTATTTTTTCTCAATACTTTTCTGCAAATCGCTCCACGCTCCGCCGTTATACACTTTTTTGAACCCTTTTTCTTTTAAAATATGCTCGACTTTTACGCTTCTCAAACCGTGCGAACAAACTGTGATATAGGTTTTATTTTTGTCAAGTTCATTATATCTTTCTCTGATTTCGCCTAAAGAAATATTCTGTGAACCGGAAATATGTCCGGTTTTAAACTCTTTTTCTGTTCTCACATCGAGAATGATGGCGCCATTTTTAATTAATTTATCTAAACCATCATCTAAAGTCTGGTATTTATAAACCCTGTAAACAATGTAAATCAATAGAATTACGCCACAGAAAATCAACATATTCTTCATAGTTTGCTGAGGATTTTTCTGTCAATGTAAAATGTCCCAAATGGAATAATACAAGCTAAAAGTACTTTCCAAGTTATATCTTTGAATTTCCAGTTTTGTTCTACGCCGACACTCAAAGTATTGAACAAAAACAACAGAAATAATGAACCGTGAATAGGTCCCATCATTTTTACCAAAGCTGGATTATCAAATCCATATTTCAACGGAACGGCGATGAATATTAAAGTTAATAATGAAATTCCTTCAAGAATCGCGATGATTCTCAAACGTCCGATTTTGGTTTTAAATAAATTTATCATAATTATCTGAAATAAGGTCTGTTTGCAAATGGGGAAAATGGCCACGGAATCGCAATGAAAATAATGAGTAACGCTATTAAAAAGTAAATGAGCATTGTTTTAAACTTTTCTTTATCAGTTGTTTTTCTCTTGGAAATGGCAGAACTGATTGTGATTAAAATAATGGAAAACAACATCAGAAAAATGTGAATCAATCCGAAAAATAGCAAATCAAATGATTCTTTTGCTTCGTTGAAATTTTTCCAAAAGTATTTTATAATCGGACTTTGAGAATATAATGTTATTCCTAAAACCAACTGAATGTGGGCAATTGTCGCCGTCCAATGCCTTACTGAATTATCTGTTTTTGAAAATTCTTTATTCTGAAAATAACCTTTGTAAGCTCTGAAAATAGAGTAGAGTAAACTCAGTAAAACTAACCATCGAAAAGTAGAATGCAAAAATGTAAGGGTTTGATACATCATCAATTATTTTGATGAAGCAAAAGTAAATAAAAAACATACTAATTAGTATGTTTTTGTTTAAAAAATTATTTAAGAGTTTCAAAATAAGACTTAAGTCCTTTTAAATAAATAAGATATACCGATTTTGAATTTTCTAATTTTCCTAAATTTCTCACGCCCCAATAACCGGACATCACAAAAACAGCAACTTCCTTAGCAGGAACATCAGTTTTGATAATTCCGTTTTCTTTTGCTTTTTCAATCGCATCAATCATTGTTTTCTCCCAATCTAAAGAAAGTGTATTCAATGCTTTTGTAAATTCAACATTCCACGGAGCCATTTCCTGAGTGAAATTGGAGGCCGGACAACCGTATTCCACCTTTAAATCTTCACTTTCCATCAGTAAATAATGCAGTAAACTGTAAATCGTATCCAGCGGATTTCCATCATTTTCAAAAGGTTTGATAAAATTATTTTTGAAGTTCGGAATCATCAACTCGTTCAGAATCGCCAAACCCATGTCATCTTTAGTTTTAAAATGATAATAGAAAGCACCTTTTGTCACTTGAGTGGTTGCTATAATTTCGTCAATACTCGTCGTCTGATACCCTTTTACATAGATCAGTTCGAATGCTTTTTGAAGAATATTGAGACGGGTAGCTTCAGATTTTTTCATGAAGCAAAGAAACGATTTTTAGATAAATTTAAAATGTTCTGACAATTATTTTCCATTCCAGATTATCTTTCGGAAATTTGCAGAAAATTAAATTTAATGCAGATTATAGATTTTGAAAACTGGAACAGAAAAGAACATTTTGAATTTTTCTCATCATTAAAAAGTCCTTATTTTGGCTTTACCACGGAAGTTGACTGTACAAAAGCCTATGATAATGCCAAGAAAAACGGATATTCTTTTTTCGCTTTCTATCTTTTTAAATCTATGGTTGCAATCAATAAAATCGACGCTTTGAAGTTGAGAATAGTCGACGGTAAAATTGCCCTCTACGAAACTGTACACGTAGGCAGTACCATTGGGAGAGCCGATGGAACTTTCGGTTTTTCTTATCTTGAGTTTTCTGATGATTTTAAGATTTTTAACGAGCGTCTGCAAAGTCAGATTGAAAGCGTACATAATACCCAAGGTTTAGGCATCAGCAATGATGTTTTGCCTTTAAATCATATCAGGCATACAACAATTCCTTGGCATTCTTTTTCTGCAATTCTGCATCCTACAGATTTGAATCCTAAAGAATGTATTCCCAAAATAGCTTTCGGAAAATTCAGTATTAAAGATGGCAAAAAGATGATGCCTGTTTCTATTGAAGCACATCACGGTTTGGCTGATGGTATTGATTTAGCGAAGTATTTTGAGGCTTTTCAGGAGGAACTGAATAAGTAAATTTGATTACCCTATTTTGATAGCTATTTGCGAACCTTGTCAAAGTTTCGAACCCTGACAAGGTTTTTTGAATTTTGATTTAAACTTTGCTTTCAGAACTGTACTTTGTATAAAACCAGAACAGCCCGAAAAGGTAAAAAGAATGCAGCAATTGCGCTTCAATCGCTGACCAGTTTTCAACAGAACTGCTTCCCAAAATAAGAATGCTCATCAGTGCAATTGCCGAATACAGCGTGTATTTTGTCTGAAAACCAATCAGCAAAACGATTCCGATCAGGGCTTCCAAGAATGGCAGTGCATAGCTGAACGGCAAAATAAGCACATCCGGAATTGCAGATTTCTCCATACTTTTCATCATGCCATCACTGAATTCTGCAAGCTTGGGAATTCTTACCAAACCGTGTCCCAAAAGCGAAATTGCCATCGGAAGTTTCAGGAAAAAGAAGGCAGTTTTAAAGTTTTTCATGTTGTGGTGTTTGATGCTAATTTAGGGAGGATATTTTGGATAAGCAAAAAACCTGCTGGTGGGCAGGTTTCGATTAACATTAATTTATCAAATTTATTTTTACTATTAATTTCTTAGTATGTCATTGTAGAATCAATATTATTGTCAAGGGAATCATTATGAAATATATTGCCATAATAGTAGTCGTCATTATTAGCGCATATATGTTCAAAAATCAGTTCACCAATTGACTCTGGAATTACAGGTTGATTATAGATGGGAATTTGAGAACTTGATATTACTTTTCCATTCCTACCATATTCTACCCAGTTTTTAATATCATAATTTTTTGATGAACAATCACAGTCCCACAGCTGCAGATTCTGCTTGCCACCAACTATAATAAACTTACCTTTTTTATCCTTTACTTTTTTTGTTGGATAGGCCCATTTAATCCAAGCCGAGTTACTGCTTTCACGGCGAGAAGAAATCGCATAGTCTGATGATTTATATATCTCAATGAAATTATTTGGTACCGATATAAAACTGAATAAGGCAAAACATGTGGAAACTGTTGTAGCAATTATTACTACTTTAATATTTTTCATGGTCAATATTTATTTAAACCATTTGTTTAATCTTCTCTTTGTTCTGTCAAATGCTGTCTGCTCCCATATTACCTCAAATCCATTCCAAAAAACTCTTATTTGATTTCCAGAGTCGCGATATAAAACAAATTTTATATCCTTGTGTTGAATATAAACGTTATTAACATTTGAAGATTCGGAGACGTATTTAGAGTTGTTGTCCCTGACTTGTTCTAATCTTTGTAAAATGGATTGTGCTTCGTTTAAAGGGAGATATCGGAAAGCATACGCACTTCCAATATTTCCGTCAGAATTTCTATTGTCGCCAAAGAAAGCAAGTAAAAGACCTCTTTCATTCACCTCAGTACAGTTAAATGCCACAGAAATCAAGCCACCACTGTCATCTGATGCAAGACTTTCTGTCTCAAATTTAATTTCACGATTTTCAGCATTGCCAATAATATTGTTAATAATATATTCTTTAGACCGGAACTGCGAAATTTCTTTTGCAACTTCCTTTTTTACAGCATTAGCTGCCAAAAAAGTTATCGCCGTTGCCGTTGCAGCAGCTCCAACGGCTGTAGCAGTTCTATTTTGTGCATTTCCGTAAATGCTCAAAATGATAAAACATGGAATTAGAATTTTTTTCATGATATAACCAGTTATTTAGAAATTTTATTGTACCACCCACTCACATCTTTCTTAATAAGCTCATGATATTCGTAAAGTAATGATGTTAAGCTTGAATTAGCTCTCTGGCTCTTATACGAATTTACTGTAAGATAGCCATAAAAGTTCCCATTTTTATCTACTACAACAGGAGGATTTGAGGCATAATTATTCCATGGAGAGTATGAACTGTATTCGTTTCCGTAAGTTCCATAAGAATTCCAAATAGATTTTGTATTATATGAGTTACCATAAGTTCCGTAACTATTCCAAATAGAATTTTTATCGTACGAATCACAATTTAAACATCCTAAATACTCATCTTGATCTGACCCGCCATATTTATGAAGCGTTTGAGCACTTAAGATTATAGAAAACAGAAAAAATGTAAGAAACTGTAATTTAATTTGCATGCTAGGATATTTTGTTTTTTTGCAAAGATATAGTGTGTGGATGCATAATAATTACGGTTATCCTTAATTTCAAAAATAAATACAAAAAACCTCAAAGTATTCAGTATTTCGACTGAAATTTTACAAGTATTTTATCAGATACTAAAAGATATTTTATTGCATTTTCGGTAAATATTTGCTTTCTAAAAAAATCGCTTTTCGCCACTTTCTCCCACAATCCTTCCACAACTCTTCGGGTTTGCTTCGGAAAACAGGTACATTTCCCGAACAACACCCGAACAAACCCCAAACGAAAGCCGAAGAAATATCCTTTTCAAAAACTCTAATTCATCTCAAAATTATTCCTCCGACAAAAACTATTTTTCATTAATTTCGTCAAAAATCAATTAGATTATGAAGATTAAATTAACCATCTGTTTGCTGGCTTTTCTGAATTTTTATGAAGCGCAGGAAAACATCGGCTATCAGAAGCCTTCTGCGGAGATTTTGCAGCTGGCAGATTATGACAGACCACCTAGCGTTCTAACCAATTCAAAGAAAGACTGGGTTGTTTTTGTGTACAGACCAACGTATAAAACCCTTGATGATCTCAATCAGCAGGAAATGAAACTGGGCGGTTTGAGAATTAATCCGGTAACCAATATTTCAAGTTCAGTCACGTACATCAACAATCTGAAAGTACGGAAGATGAATGATAAAACGGAAGTTCAGGTAAAAGGCTTGCCTCAAAATCCGAAGATTACGAATACAAGTTTCTCGCCCGATGAAAAGAAAATGGCTTTTACCAATACCACCGATAAAGGAGTTGAACTTTGGGTGATTGATCTGGAAACTGCTACAGCAAAGAAAATCAGTCAGGATAATCTGAATGCCAATTATGGTTCGGCTTACTCGTGGATGAAGGATTCTCAGAGTTTCCTTTTAAAAGTACTTCCGGCCAACCGTCCTAAACTGATTGATGCTTCAAAAGATTTACCGACAGGCCCGATTGTTTCTACTGCCGATGGAAAGGTTTCGCAGAACAGAACGTACCAGGATTTGCTTAAAAATCCTCAGGATGAAAAGAATTTTGACAACCTGATGAGCTCTGAATTATACCATACTGACCTCAATGGAAATCAGAAAAAATTTAAAGAAAAAGATTTGTATGCCAATTTATCTTATTCTCCGGACGGAAAATATCTGATGGCAACGACAATAAAAAGACCTTATTCCTACATCGTTCCTTTGAACCGTTTTCCGATGACTTCAACTGTCTACGATGCGAGTGGAAATGTAGTAAAAGTGGTGAATGAGATACCTCTGAATGAAATTATGCCTAAAGGTTTCTCCTCTGTAAGAATGGGAAAAAGAGACATGAGCTGGAGAAGCGATATGCCTGCAACATTGGTGTATGCCGAAGCTTTGGATGGTGGCGATCAGTCTAAAACAGTGGATTTCAGAGATGAAGTTTTCACGTTGGATGCTCCTTTTAACGGAACTCCGAAGTCTTTCTTTAAAACAAAACAGCGCTACGAAGGCACGAGCTGGACAAACGATCATTATGCCATCGTTTCGGAAGGCTGGTACGACACCAGAAATACAAAATCTTATCTGATCGACCTGAACAGCGGAAAATCTCAGGTCATCGAAGACCGGAATTATCAGGATGTTTACAGTGATCCGGGAAGTTTCAACACGACTAAAAATGATTTTGGAAGATACGTGGTGAATATGAAAGGAGAGAAGGCTTACCTGATTGGGGCGGGCTTTACGAAGGACGGTCAGCATCCTTTTGTAGATGAGCTGGATATGAAATCTTTAAAAAAGAAAAGACTCTACACCTCAAATCTGAAAAATGCCAAAGAAGAAATCATCGATATTATCGATCCTAGAAAAGGCGATGTTTTAACGATACAGCAGTCGGCTAGTTCCTATCCGAATTATTTTAAGAAAAATATTAAGTCCAGTAAATCTGAGCCGGTAACGCAGTTTGCCAATCCTTTTGAAAGCATTAAAGATGTATACAAAGAAGTGATTACGTACAAAAGAAATGACGGCGTTACATTGACGGGAACCCTTTATTTACCTGCCAACTACGACAGAAAAGCAAAGAAAGAAAAGCTTCCGTTGCTGATTTGGGCTTACCCAACAGAGTACAAAGATAAAAATACGGCAGGGCAGAACACACAAAACCCTAACGACTTTACATTCCCATATTACGGTTCGTTTGTTTATTGGACGGCAAAAGGGTATGCGGTCTTGGATGATGCAGCATTCCCAATCATCGGGGAGGGGAAAACAGAACCGAACGATACTTTTATTACGCAGTTGGTTGCCAACGGAAAAGCGGCAATTGATGCAGTGGATCAATTAGGTTATATTGACAGGACAAAAGTGGCTGTGGGCGGACATTCTTACGGAGCGTTTATGACAGCCAATCTTCTGACGCATTCCAAAGATTACGCCTGCGGAATTGCCAGAAGTGGCGCGTACAACAGAACTTTGACGCCATTCGGTTTCCAAAGCGAACAGAGAAATTACTGGGACGTACCGGAACTCTACAACGGAATGTCTCCGTTTATGAATGCCGATAAAATGAAAACTCCGCTGTTGTTGATTCATGGTGATGCAGACAACAATCCGGGAACATTTACTTTGCAGACTGAAAGGTATTTTCAGGCTTTGAAAAATCTTGGAGCACCGGTTAAGATGGTTCTTTTACCTAAAGAAGCGCACGGATATGTTGCGAAAGAAAACATTTTGCATTTGCTTTGGGAACAGGATCAGTTTCTGGAGAAGTGTTTGAAGAAGTAGGTGTGATTTTAAACGCAGTGAGCGCAAAGGTTATTTTTACAATTGTGAAAATATTTTTCGTTCGCAAAGGCGTTTCACTCAGCTAAGTTCAATGCTAAGATTAGTTTGAGTTCAGCTTGAAATAACTAAACTGCCCCTGAAAGTTTAATCTTTCAGGGGCAGTATTTTTTTAGCTTTAAAACTAAAATTTATTTATCAATCGATCCTAAAACCTTTTGAGCAAAAGAGTTTAGGGCATCTTTCTCGCTCATTCCGTTTTGTACGTTGGCGTGAACTTCCAAAGCGCCGCAGATATTGGTAATCAATTCTCCGGCAACATTCATGTCTTCCTCGCTTGTTCCTCTGAATTCTGTAAAGCTTTCCAGAACTTCCAAAGTTTTCTCTAAATTTTCAGGAGTCTGAGTCTGAAAAAACTGTCTTATAATCGGTAACTTCATTGTAATTAAAGTTCGTTGAATAATTCGATTAAACTTTCAGCTTTGTTAGACTGAACCTGATTGACCAGTTCACCGTTTTTGAAGATGGCGAACGTAGGCAAGTTATCAACTTTAGCTAATTTTCTGCTTTCAGGAAGTTTCTCTGCATCCACATATAAAAAAGGAATGGCATCATTCTCAGAAGCTAATTTTTTGAATTTCGGCTTCATAATTCTGCAGTTTCCGCACCATGTTGCTCCGTATTGTACAACAACTTTTTCGTTATCGTTTACAATGCTTTGCAACGTATCTTCCGCTAATTCTGTATACATAAGTTTATTTTTTTTGAAAAAAATAAACAATGTAGCAATCTAAAAATTTACCAGTGTACCAATAATTGTTACACTGGTAAATTGCTACATTGTTATATTGATCTATCTTAGTTTTTAGCTAAATATTCTGCAGTAGAAGTTCTGTCTGCTTTCATCGCATCTTTTCCTTCTTCCCAGTTGGCAGGGCAAACTTCACCGTGCTTCTGAACGTGAGTGTAAGCGTCGATCATTCTTAAGAATTCTTTTACGTTTCTTCCCAAAGGCATATCGTTTACCGCTTCGTGAAAAACTTTTCCAGTCTCGTCGATAAGGTAAGTTGCTCTGTAAGTTACGTTTGATCCTGTGAAAACTTCATTTCCTTCTTCGTCAAAATCAAGATCCTGATCTACGATGTCAAGCAGATTTGCCAGCTGTCTGTGAGTATCAGCCAATAGCGGGTAAGTTACGCCTTCGATACCACCGTTGTCTTTTGATACATTTAACCAGGCAAAATGAACCTCGTTTGTATCACAAGAAGCACCAATTACTTTAGTGTTTCTTTTTTCGAATTCAGGTAAAGCTTCCTGAAAAGCGTGAAGCTCAGTCGGGCAAACGAAAGTGAAATCTTTCGGATACCAGAATAAAAGAACTTTCTGTTGGTTTTCTGCAGCTTCCTGAAATACGTTGATTCTTAAATCATCACCCATTTCAGACATTGCGTCGATTGTTACATTCGGGAATTTTTTTCCTACTAAAGACATAATTTTCTCGTTTTTTAATTAAAATTTAATGATGCAAATATATTGCTTTTCATCTATTGAAATAAAGTATTTTAATAAATAAAATCTATAATTGTTTTAAGCTGAAGTTCTTCCTTTAGAAACAGAAATTGATATGATTCAATAGATTATAATTTCATTATTGATTTTAAATAAAGTTTTTGTCTATCAAAAAAAATCAGATTTAAGTTTTGTACCTAAATCTGATTTTATAGAATAACTGAATTTTAAACAGCTTTTTCGAGTACTTCTTTTATTCTTCTCATTGACTCTCTTAATTCTTCTTCAGAGGCTGCATAAGAAAATCGGATACATTCCGGGCTTCCGAAAGAAACTCCGCCGACACAGCCTACGTGAGCTTTTTCTAAGAGAAACATAGCAAAATCGTCTGAATCTTTTATTTCGGTTCCGTCTAAAGTTTTACCGATATAATAAGAAATATCTGGAAAGAAATAGAAGGCAGCTTTCGGTAAAAGAACTTTAAATCCTGGGATTTCTTTCATCAGTTCAAACATCAGATTTCTTCTTTGCTCGAAAGCATCAATCATGTATTTGTATTCTGAAGGATCTGTTTTTAAGGCCACAATTGAAGCTCTTTGAGCAACTGTGTTTGCACCACTGGTCATTTGTCCCTGTACTTTCTCGCACGCTTTTGCCAACCATTCCGGGCACGCAGAATATCCGATTCTCCAACCAGTCATTGCGAAAGCTTTAGACATTCCGTTGATTACTGCAGTTTGCTCATACACTTCAGGAAACTGTGCGATAGAAGTCGTTTTAGTTTCGTAATTAATGTATTCGTAGATTTCGTCTGAAATTACCGTTACGTGAGGATATTTTGCAATCACTTTCGCCAAAGATTTTAGCTCATCGTAAGTATAATATCCACCTGAAGGATTACATGGAGAACTGAAAAGAACTGCTTTTGTTTTATCATTAATAGCTTCTTCCAGCTGTTCTGCAGTGATTTTAAAGTCTGTAACATACGATGTAGGAAGCATTACAGAATTTCCGCCCATCATTTTTACCATCTCGTCGTAGCTTACCCAGTAAGGTGTAGGAAGAATTACTTCATCCCCATCATTTACAATTGCTGCCAAAACGTTGATGATGGCTTGTTTAGCACCATTTGACACGCAGATTTGTGTTGGTTTATAATCTAGTTTGTTGTCTCTTTTTAATTTGTCTGAAATTGCCTGACGCAATTCTAAAAATCCCGGAACGGGAGAGTAGTGGCTATAGTTTTCGTTGATAGCATCAAAAGCAGCCTGTTTTATATTGTCGGGAACATCAAAATCCGGTTCTCCTAGAGTTAAAGAAATTACATCTATTCCGCTGGCCTTCATTTCTCTGGCCTTGTTCGACATTACGAAGGTTTGAGAGTATCCTAATCTGTTTACTCTGTCTGAAAGTTTATTCATGAATTTTTTTTGTCTTTAGAAACAAATATAGAAATAAAGCCCCATGATTAAAAATTAAAATACCACAAATATTTAGATTTTTAAGTTAATTACTAAGATATTGATAACTGAAAATCACTTTGTGTAGAGATTTTTTGTTTATTTTTGAGAAAATTTAAACTATGCTGAGACTTCTCTTATTATTAATAGCAACATCGTTGTTTGGGCAAAATTACCGTTTTGTTTATGAGTATAAATTCCGACCCGATGTTGTGATAAAAGACTCGCTGGTGACTGATTATATGAATCTTGACACTGACGGAAAAGAATCTTATTTCTACAACGCCGCAAAATTTGAAAAAGATTCTGTGTATGCTGCAACAAAAGATTCAAAAGTGCTTTCGGAATTTAAAAATTTCGACAGAAACCTCACCTATACGATTCATAAAACCTATTCTCCAAAAAGCATACAATTCTACGATAAATTTCAGACAGCGAATCTGGTTATCAAAGAAGAGAAATTTCCGGTCTGGAAAGTTCAGAATGAGTTTAAAAAAATCGGAGATATTAACTGTCAGAAAGCGACTGCAGATTACAGAGGAAGAAGCTGGACAGCATGGTTCAGTAAAGATTATCCGATAAGCGACGGACCTTACAAATTTTCAGGATTGCCCGGGGTTGTGGTTCAGATTAATGATATTGAAAATGACCATCAGTTTAATTTAATTCAAATTAAAAAAACGAAGAATAATTACAGTTTCTTACCTAAATCCAACAAGGAAATCAGCGAAAAGGAATTCAGAAAGCTTTGGGCAGATTACCGTTTTACTCCGGATGAAATCAACAGCATGAACATCAATTCGAAAGAAGGTAATATGACTGTACAGTTGAAAGATGGCTATACCAGCAAAATCAGTATGGAAAAAGTGAAAAAAACAAAGGATTTGGACGCTGCACTTTCTGTAATTCTTTCAAAATCTAAAAACAGAATCGAAAGAGATTAATTAGCTTTAAACTTGATTTAAGATTTCAAAAACTTTACTTTTGCTCAAATATACTATTTAAGATGTCTACAGCGTTATTATTAAAATATTTCCCTGACCTTACAGATGTTCAGAAAGAACAGTTTGCCAAACTCGAAGGTTTGTACGGAGAATGGAACGAAAAAATAAACGTAATCTCCCGAAAAGATATGGAATCGCTTTATGAAAAGCACATTCTGCACTCTCTGGGAATTGCAAAAGTAATGGAATTTGCTCCAGGAACTAAGGTTTTGGATATCGGAACCGGCGGCGGTTTTCCTGGAATTCCTTTAGCAATTCTGTTTCCGGAAACTCAGTTTACGCTGATCGATTCTATTGGTAAGAAGATTACTGTGGTCAATGCAGTGGCGGAAGGCGTAGGATTAACGAATGTAACAGCCATTCACGGAAGGGCTGAGAAGCTGAAAGAAAAATTCCATTTTGTGGTCAGCAGAGCGGTGACTCAGATGCCGGAATTTCTTCGTTGGCTCAAAGGAAAATTTGAAAAAGAACAGATCAACCAGAAACACAACGGCGTTCTTTATCTGAAAGGCGGAGAGCTTGCAGAAGAACTTGCCGGATTGAAATGTGAAATTTTTAATCTGAAAAACTATTTCGAAGAAGAATTTTATGATACTAAAAAAGTAGTTTATTTATCAAAAGGTAATTTTAATTCTTAATTTGAATATCATAAGGAATAATTTTTGATGATAATCTAAAATATTTAAATAAATTTTATTGTAATGAAAACTTTACTCAACATAGGCGTTGTTGCCATTTTATCAGGCTTATTGTTCACTTCCTGTAATAACAATGATGATTACGAAACCATACAGTCTGTAGAAAAAGTAAAAATAGACAGTGTTGCGATTGTGAACGATACCATGAGCGTTTTTGATATTCAGAGCATCAGAACATATCAGAAATTCACTCAACAATGCGAAGGTTTTTATGGCTACGACTACGCTCACACCGCAGATTTCGACAGAAATGTGACTGCTTACAAGTTTAAAACCAATGCCAATTGTGGCTCGGGAACTTTCAAAGGCTTTAATCAGATCAACTTTGCTCCGAAAGTGGCTGGGACTTATAATTTTAAATTTTGGACAGGTGATAACACGTTCATAACAAAAACAATTGTAGTTCAATAGATGAAATATAGAATCTCAGCTTTTTTACTTTTAATTTCCTTTGTCTTTATTTCAGCTCAGAAAATCTACTGGAGTGAAGGGAGGAAACTTACGTGGGAGGATTTTCAAAGCGATAATAATAATGATAAAGACAACAGTGTTGTTGCATTTGCCAATGTAGGTATGGGCTATAAAGCCGAAACTACTACAGATCCAAAAGCACCAGTAACTATCAAAGTTTTAGTTTTTTTTGATGTACAAAAATCATGGAAAGTGGATGGAATTACTGGCGAATGGACTTTAAATCACGAACAGCTTCATTTTGATATTGCAGAACTTTACGGAAGAATATTACGGAAGAAAATATTTGACGAAATTAAAAATTCAAAAGATTATCAAACTAAGTTTGAAGAAGTTTACAAGTCTAATTTAGCAGAATACAAGCGTTTTCAGCGCCTTTACGACAAAGAAAGTAATCATGGAATTGATGAGGAGAAACAGCTCTTTTATAATAAAACAGTTGCTGAAGAACTTAAAAAACTAGACAAATACCGCTCACATTGAAGTTTCTTAATAAAATAATCGATGAACTGCTGGCTCAGGAAAGCGATCTTTCAAAATTCAGTATTGTACTGCCGGGGAAAAGACCGATAGTTTTCATCCGCCAGATTCTCGAAGAAAAAAAATATTCCGGTTTTTTGCCGGATTTTTTTACGGTGGAAGATCTTATCGTGGATATTGTTGATCAACAGCCCATTCAGGGGATATCTCTGTGGCTTTTCTCGTATGATGTGTACAGAAAACTCAATCTAATTCCGCAGGATAGTTTTTCAGACTTTCTGAAATGGTTTCCGACATTACAAAAAGACTGGGATGACATTCTGAAATTTTCAGATTCCGACACCGCAGTTTTGCAGTACATGTTTGATGAAGAACGCATCAAAGAATGGGCTCAGGATTTGGGTGATCAGGATGAAGTTCCTCGTAAAAAGTTCCTGAATTTCTGGCGTAACATGAATATTTATTTGCCGGCTCTGAAATCTGCGTTGCTTGAAAAAAACTGGGCAACTTCGGGAATGATTCATGAAATAGCGACGGAAAAAATTCAAAAATATGCCACAGAGACGGATAAGAAATTTGTTTTCTGCGGATTCAATGCTTTTACACCTGTAGAAGAAAAACTGGTAAGAAACCTTTTGCAGTGGGATAAAGCGCAGTGTTATTTTCAGGGAGACCGATATTATTTCGACGATGAAAGACAGGAAGCAGGGAAATTTCTGAGAGATCACAAAACATGGAAAGAATTCAATGACAGCCGTGAATTTACATGGATTGAAAATGATTTTAACCAGCCTAAAAATATTAAGGTTTATGAAGTTTCGGGGAATATTACCCAAACTAAAATTTTACCTGAAATTTTTAGAGAAAGCCTTGATGCCGACTATTCTGATACTGCAGTAGTGCTTTTGGATGAAAATCTTTTGCCTGCAAGCCTTGATATGATGCATGCTGTGGATCATCTGAATATTACAATGGGTTTTCCGTTAAAAAACCTGTCTTTTTCCAATGCTGTAAAACAACTTTTTTATCTTCAGAAACAGCTTGAGAAGAATAAAACAACGTATTATTACAGAGATATTTATCCAATTCTGGAAGAACTTCCTGCGTCGGAATCTGACGAGAAGATTATTTCAAATTTTAAATCAAAAATAGAGGAGAGAAACATCGTTTACATTTCGCGAAACCTTTTCTCAGAACTGCTTTCGGAGCTTTCTTATTTTAAACTTTTGCTGAAAGCTGATTCGGCTCAGATTTATCTTGATTTGCTGACAGACTTTTGTGTTGGTTTGAAGTGGCTTGAAATAGACGATATTCAGTACGAAAATATTTCTCATTTCGAAAATGCTTTCAGGCTTTTGAAAAACCAGATTCTTCCGTATCACTTTGATATTAAAATGGAAACGCTCGAGGTTTTGATTAATCAGCATATCAACACAGAAAGTATTGATTTTCAGGGTGAACCCCTGAAAGGTCTTCAGGTAATGGGACTTTTGGAAACACGTTTGCTCAACTTTAAAAACGTCATTCTCTTATCGGTAAACGAAGGAAAACTTCCCCTCGGAAATTCTCAGAATACCTACATTCCTTTTGACATCAGAAGGCATTTTGAGCTTCATACTTACCTTGAAAATGACAGTATTTATGCCTACCATTTTTACCGCTTGATTCAGGATGCTGAGAATGTGCATTTGCTTTACAATGCTTTGAGTTCGGGTGTGAATACAGGTGAAAAGAGCCGTTTTATCACGCAAATTGAGATGGAAAGCAGTCACAACATCGAGCATTTGATCATAGAAAACACCAGCGAGCCAATAAAAACGGAACCGATTGAAATCCAGAAAACTGAAGCCGTAATGCAGAAACTTCAGAGCTGGAAAGAGAGAGTATCAGCTTCACATTTAACGAGCTATCTTTATAATCCTGTTGATTTTTACACTTCTAAAATTTTAAATACATCTGAAACCGACGAAATTGAAGAAGAACTTTCAGTAAGAAATTACGGAAATTTAGTTCATTATTCACTTCAAGAAATTTATGAAGAGTTGATAGGTAAGACTTTAAAAGAAAGTGATTTACAAAAATCAATTAAACAAATAGATCAATATATCGACGGAGCCATTGAAAAGCTGAAACACCAACCCGAGTTTTACGAAAAAGGAATGAATTTTATTCACAGAGCCATTGCCAAAAAAGTAATTGAATCTGTTTTAAATTTTGACCTTGACTTGATAAAAACCGGAAACGAACTGAAGATTATCGATATCGAAAGAAAATTTGAAAAAGTAGATTTTTACATTGATGAAGATTCCAAAGATAAAATAGCTTTTTATGGATATATTGACCGGATTGATCAATTGAACGGAACGATTAGAATCATCGATTATAAAACAGCAAAAACAAAAAATCTGACGATAAAAATTGATGAGCTGAATCAGGATGATTACTTTCAAAACAGCGACAGAAAACAGGCGATGCAGCTTTGTCTTTATCAATATGTAGTTCAAAGTTTACCCGAATTTTGGGGACTTCCCATCCAAACCGGAATTTGGAGTTTTGCTGATGCCAAAAAAGGAGTTGTGGCGCTGGAATTTGCTCAGGGAGAATTGCAGAATGCAATGGTTTCCATACAGAATTTAATTCTTGAGATTTTAAATCCTGAAATAAGTTTTGTGGAAAATGTAAAAACTTTTGCCGGAAATTAATTGAAGATAAAAACCTTCAAGGTTTTAGAAACCTTGAAGGCCTAGATGTTATATTTTAAAATGCATTAAAGCCGGTAATATCCAATCCCGTAATCAGCAAATGAACATCGTGTGTTCCTTCGTAAGTGATTACAGATTCCAGATTGGCAGCGTGACGCATCATCGGGAATTCGCCCATGATACCCATTCCACCAAGGATCTGTCTTGATTCTCTTGCAATATCAATCGCCATTTTTACATTATTTCTTTTTGCCATGGAAATCTGAGCCGGACTTGCTTTATGGTCATTCTTAAGATTTCCTAACTGTAGACAAAGCAATTGTGCCTTTGTAATTTCCGTTAAAAACTCAGCTAATTTTTTCTGTTGTAACTGGAATGATCCGATTGGTTTTCCAAACTGTTTTCTTTCTTTAGAATATTGAACAGCAGTACAGTAGCAATCTATTGCCGCACCAATTACACCCCATGAAATTCCGTAACGTGCAGAATTTAAACAGGATAAAGGTCCTTTTAATCCTGTAACGTTTGGTAATAAATTTTCTTTCGGAACTTTCACATCATTGAAAACCAATTCGCCGGTTTTTGAAGCTCTCAAACTCCATTTGTTGTGGGTTTCCGGAGTGGTAAAGCCTTCCATTCCTCTTTCTACGATCAGTCCCTGTACTTTTCCTTCCTCATTTTTAGCCCAGATCACAGCAATATCGCAAAGTGGAGAGTTGGTAATCCACATTTTGGCGCCGTTCAAAAGATAATGATCACCCATATCTTTGAAATAAGTTTCCATTGAGCCTGGATCTGAACCATGATTAGGCTCAGTGAGACCGAAAGAACCGATCATTTCACCTGAAGCTAATTTTGGTAAATATTTTTTCTTTTGTTCTTCAGAACCGAATTCATTAATCGGAAACATTACCAAAGAACTCTGAACAGAAGCTGCAGAACGCACAGCAGAATCTCCTCTTTCCAGTTCCAGCATAATCAAACCATAAGAAATCTGGTCAAGACCCGAACCACCGTACTCTTCAGGAATATAAGGTCCCAAAGCTCCAATTTTCCCCAATTCTTTCATGAGATTTGGTAAATCAGTGTGATTTTGTGCTGCCTGATCGATATTTGGCATCACGAAACTTTCAACCCAATCACGTACCGACTGTCTGATGAGCTTGTGTTCATCGGTTAAAAAAGCATCAACTCCAAAATAATCTGGTATGCTGGTAAGCGGATAATATGACATAAAAATTTGTTTTTCTAAAAATAAGATTTTTTAGACAGCGACAAAAAAATAATAGGTCATAATGATGAAAGAGATTGAAATTTAAATAAAATCTTCCTCCAAAAAAGTATAAGGTTTTGATTTTGAGTGGTATTTTTCAATAAATTTATAGAGATATGGAGCTTTGTTTGCTGAGCCGTCATACAGTTTTTCAAGCCTTTCGAGCATGTTCATGCTTAAAATTTTTCGCTGAAAATTGTTTCTTCTGAAAGATTCTCCCAAAATTGTTTCGTAAAGACTCTGCAGATCTTTCATTGTAAATTTTTCAGGAAGCAAATTAGAAGCTGCAACTTGAGTATCAATATTGTCTCTCAGAAATTCTAATCCGGATCTGATGATTCTGTCATGGTCAAAGGCCATTTGCGGAAGTTTATCTACTTCAAACCAGGCACAGGATTCGTTAAAAGCATCGGCGAAAGTGTTGGCAAGAGAATAATCTATCAAACTGCAGTAAGCAACGGTGATGAATCGCTGTAAAATCCAGTGATTTTCGGTAACATCAAGACCTTTATTCTGAATTAAAGTTTTGTGAACATTATTTTCGGTACGGCTCATCCTTCCAAAAGTGTGAAACTGTTCCAGAAAAATGTTTTTAAGATGGGTTCTTTCCAACAAAACTCTTGCAGCGGCATCGCGAAGATCTTCATCCAAAAAAACAAAACCTCCGGGAAGAGAATACAGATCAAGATCGTGGTATTTTAAAAGCAAAACCTTCAAGATACCATCATGAAAACCAAAAATGGTACAGTCTACCGAGAGATTTGGGATAAAATCTTTGCTGTCGATAAGTTGTTTTAAGGTTTCAATGTTTTTATTGTGATCTGTTTTCATGGTGTAAAAATAAAATTATTTCTAATAATTTTGATTAATTGATTTAAAAAATGAAAATCCGAAGATAAAAACTAAGGTTACAGCAATAAAAATAAAGACTGCATAGTAATTCAGCATTTGGTTTTGAAACAGATTCGAGATTATAGCTGAACTGGCAGAGCTTCCCAGCGATGAAAAAATTACGATCACGGAAGAAAGTACAGTCACCTTTTCTTTATCAGCTGTACCTATCATTTTGGAGTTTGCTACCGGATAAAGGGGTGCCAGGAAGAAACCAATCACAGGAAATATGTACATTAAAACCGCTGATTTTTCGTTATTTGCAAACTGAATGGCAATAATTACAGATAGAATCAGCAACACCATGGAAACACAAAAGTAAAAGTATTTAGACAGATCAAACCTTCTGATAATCTGCGCTGTAACAATTCGTCCCAAATAACTGAAAACAGCCAGAAAAGATGTGGCCTGAAGTGCAAAAAAAGAATTTACCCCTAAATGATTTTTATAAAAAGCAGGCAACCAGGAATTAAAACTCTGTTCGGTAAATAAAATGAAGAAAATCAACCCAAAAAAAGCAATAAAGGCGGGTTTGCCCAAACCTGAAAAGTCGGGGAGTAGTTTAACGTTTTTGTTTTTTGTTTCATTAATTTCTTCTTTAAAAAAGAGATAAACAGTAAAAAAACTGACAAGAGAGATTCCGAAAAAGCCAAATTTCCAAAATTCGCTGTACTTGCTTGAAATCAACCAGCCAAAACCTGTGTTGACCACAAAAGTACCAATCATAAACGATGCCTCCACACTGCTCATGGTTTTGGCTAAGGTTTTTTCGTCAAAAATATTACTTTTGATAATGTTGTAAACGCAGATTTTACCGAGGGCAAAGCAGGCACCAATAATTGCAAACCATAATTTGTAAAACCAGAAAACCTGTACAAACGGCAAAATTAAGGAGCAAACCGCCACAATCGATAATGCTAAAATGATAGAAATCTTTGTTCCGGTTTTACTGATAAAACCTACGGCGAATATAGAAATGAACGCAATCGGAAGATCTTTAAATGACTCTAGCAGCCCCAGTTTGCTATAGGAAATATTTTCTTCAGAAAGCTTTAGTATTATGATTCCCATACAGTTCAGTACCATCGAGAAAATAAAGAAGGTGAGTTTCAGCGGAAGTGTTATTTTACGGAGGTTGGTGGTCATTTTGGGAATAAATTACTTATCTTTTCTGATTAAAATGTTGAAAATTTTATTGATTTTTCTTTTCATAGTTCCCAAAAATAAAAGAAATATTAAAATAATTGTGAAAAATCTGTTAACTATTCAAAAAAAATAATATTTTTATTGTCTCAATTTGAGAATTAAAAACTATATAAAAATATGAGTGTAAAAATATCACGAAGTTTGGGACTTGTTGCCGTGCTTTATTTCACGGCAAATTTCAATGCACAGACGGCACCGAAAGATACTGTACAGAAAGAGCAGAAGATTGAGGAAGTTGTGGTGATTGGGTATGGTTCGGTGAAAAAATCAAACCTTACCAGTGCAGTTTCTACTGTAAAAGCTGAAACATTTGATGACAGACCGATTTACAATGTTGGGCAGGCCTTACAGGGAAATGCGGCCGGTGTTAATGTAATTCAGTCTTCAGGAAAGCCTGGTGCTGCAATTGATGTGAAAATCAGAGGAAACAATTCTATCTCGTCAAGTGTGAATCCGCTTTATGTTGTTGACGGAATTCAGACCTTCGATATCAGCGGAATCAATCCTGACGATATTACCGACATGACGATTCTGAAAGATGCGACTTCTGCTGCAATCTACGGAATCAACGGTTCTTCCGGCGTTGTGATTGTAACAACTAAAAGAGGTAAAGCCAATAAACCGCAATTAGCATTCAATGCTTATTGGGGAATGTCTAAAACCGTGAATAATATTGATGTTTTAAATTTAGATCAGTATAAGGCATTGATGGGAGAAATAAATCCTTCATACCTTACAACGATTAATAATCCCCGGTATGCGGGTATCAATACCAACTGGAGAGACGAAGTTTTCAGAACCGGTTTTGACCAGAATTATAATGTGAATTATTCTTTTGGAAATGAAAAAGTGAGAGCTTACACCGCATTAGGGTATCAGGGAATTGACGGAATTATTGATCCTGCAAGATTCGACAGGGTTTCAGCGAAAGTAAATTTAGATGCGAAGATTACCAATTGGCTGAAACTGACGGGTAATTTTAATTATATCAATACAACGCTTAAAAATACCAATGACAATTTGGGAACATCAAGAGGTGGCGTTATTTTAAGTGCTTTAAATACACCTTCATTTTTACCAATCTATGGAAGTCAGCTTGCTGTAAGAGAAACGGATACCAATGGAAATTATCTGGATGGTTACAAAGACGGTCAGTTTGCGTTGAACCCATTCCAGTCTTCATGGGAAAATCCTGTGGCTTATCAGTCAAGACAAAATCAAACTCAAACGAATCGTTTCATGAGTAACCTTGGTTTGGAAGTAAACATTCTTAAAAACCTGGTTTGGAAACCGACTGTTTCTTTTGACTTGATTGAAAGTACAAATGATCAATTTACAGATGGTTATCAGACGAGTTATGGAAGACAGCAGAAGGGTATTGGAGGAAAGTATTATTCGAGCTATCAGGACATGAATTTTGAAAATACTTTAACATATACTTTAAAATCTGGAGCGCACGATTTATCATTATTAGGAGGAACGCAGGTACATGAAAAAAGAAATTCATGGCATAACTATTGGGGAGACAGCTTTCCGGAGGGAACTATGATGTTTGATTTTAATACAGCTGTAAATAAGCATGAAAGTTTAGTTAAAGAACATCTTAGAGAACTTTCGTTTTTTGGTAGAGCATTATATACTTTAAATAATAAATACACTGTGATGGGTGTTTTTAGATATAATGGTAGTTCTGCACTGGCTCCAGGTAATAAATGGGGGTTCTTCCCAGGAGTTTCAGCATCTTGGGTTGTTTCTAATGAAGATTTTTTATCTGACAGCAGAGTAATTTCAGAACTAAAATTACGAGGAGGATGGGGACAAACTGGTAATGTTTCTGGTATACCGCCATATTCTCATTTTAATTTAGAAAGATTTACTGAACTAGGTCCCGCTGGATCTGTATTTACCAGACAATGGGATAGCGGAGATTTAAGTTGGGAAGTCACTAATGACACAAATATTGGAGTTGATTTTGGATTTTTAAGTAATAGAATTAAATTAAGTGTTGATGCTTATAAAAGAAAAACAAATGATTTAATAATTCAAATACCCATGGGTGCTGCACAGGTACCTTTCTATAGAAACGTTGGAAGCATGGAAAATCAAGGTTTAGAATTTGCTTTGAATACCCAAAATTTCAAAGGTGAGTTTAACTGGAATACGAATTTTAATATTTCATTTACAAAAAATAAGGTTTTACAGCTAAACTGGGTTCCTGTTTTAGATAGGGCTAATATAGAAACTGTTGGAGCTAATTTGGTGAGATTTACTCCGGGTCAGCCAATAAGTTCTTTTTATGGTTACCAAGTTGACCATGTGGATTCTCAAACGGGTGATTTGGTTTATAAAGATACTAATGGAAACGGATATTTTGATACAGGCGACAGAACATTTATAGGAAATCCAAATCCAGACTTTTCTTTTGGCTTTAGCAATAATTTCTCTTTTAAAAACTGGTATTTAGATGTATTGGTTACCGGATCTTACGGAGGCGAAATTTATAATGCATCAAGATTTGATTTGGAAATGATGAATGATTTTAAGAATCAATCAACTGTAGTTTTAGACAGATGGACTACTCCTGGACAGATAACCAATACGCCGAGAGCCAATTCACCAACTTCACAATATGTTTCAGACAGATTTGTTGAAGACGGGTCTTTCCTTAAAATTAAAAGCGCTACTCTAGGATATAATTTCTTGAGTCCGTTCAAAGGAGTAAGCAAAATCAACCTGTATGTTACAGGACAAAATCTTTTGACCTGGACAGATTATACAGGTTTTGACCCTGAAGTAAACGCTTTCAATACAACAAACGGCGTATCTGGAGTTGACTACGGAACATATCCTCAGGTAAGAACAGTAATTTTCGGTCTTAAAGCAAACTTTTAATTTATAACAGTTATGAAATTTAACAAAACAATATATTATTTTTTCCTTGGTGCAACTTTAACATTGGGAACTAATTCATGTAGTGAGTATTTAGATACAGAACCCATAACAGACAGAGCTATTCCTCTTAGTGAAACCCCTTACACAACTGCGGCTGAAGCTGAAAGTTTAATGACTACTATTTACACTGATTTGGGTAACGAATACTGGCAGTTAGATTATTTCTTCAATGGTGATGCCCAGACCGAAATTGCTCATGCAGGAAGTGATAATGTACAGAACTTCCAGATGGATGAATACAGAATTATTGCTACAAACTCAAACGTAAACAGAGACTGGAATTACTTATTTACATTTATTAACAATGCTAACAAAATTTTAAATTATGTAGATAATATTTCAGATCCTGCATTGACGAATTCCAGAAAAGCAGAAATGAAATCCGAGGCCGCCATTATGAGAGCGATGTATAACTTTCACGGAGTTCAGCTTTGGGGAAATTTCCCTTTGGTAACAAAAGCGGTGATTGGAGTGAATGATGAAAATTTTGATGAAGTCTATGAGCAGGTTTATCCCACAAGAAAGCCCATTACAGAAGTTTATAATTTAATCATTTCAGATTTGGAGGGAGCTTTGGCGAGTGCACCTGCAAGTTCAAATAAATACAGAGCGAATAGAGGATTAGCTTTAGCATTGCTGTCAAAAGTATATGCTACAAAACCAAATCCGGATTACGCAAAAGTTTTAGACTATACAACACAATTAATGGGACAAGGATATTCTTTGCTTCCAAATTACGACCATTTATTTGATGGAGCTCATGAAGCCAATGCAGAATCTATTTTTGAATCCAATGGAAACGCAGGAAACCTTTGGGCATGGGGCTCTTCGATGTTCTATGGAACAGACTGGAAAAAATTCAATACACCTTCGTATGATCTTGTAAATACATTCAATACTGAAAATGATTTGGTGAGAAAAAATTCAAGTATTTGGGTTTCTCCTACTGCTGTCGGCTGGTCAGATAACTATTGGCCAAGCTCAGCATTTCCGTTTATGAATAAAATGAGAATCACTACAGGTCATCAGAATTTCTATGTGATGCGTTACGCAGATTTACTTTTGATAAGAGCTGAAGCATTAGTGCGTCAGGGGAATTTCACGGATGCTGCAACTTTGGTTAATCAGGTAAGAGCAAGAGCCAACTCAGGTTTAACACCGGTTACTATTGCAAATACCGACGATGGAATTAACAAAATTCTCAAAGAAAGAAAACTGGAACTTGCATTTGAAGGTCACCGTTGGTTTGATCTGAAACGTACAGGAAAAGCAATTGAAATCCTTTCGCAACAGAAAAATGCTGCAGGAAATCTTCTGCCGTATGTGAATAATTTAAATCAAAACAGATTCTTGTGGCCAATTCCACAGACGCAACTGGATAATAATCCCAATCTAACCCAAAACCCCGGTTACTAAATATGTTAAAGAAAAAATCATATAGTTTCTTTTCAAAGAGTACTGCACTGCTTTTCAGCGGTGTGGTACTTTTATCTTTAGGCTCATGCACATCAACAGTTTCTACGAAAAATCAGGTTCAGTCTTGGCTTACAAAAGGCGATGAAAGCGTAAAATTACAGCAGCAATTACCCATGGTTTTTGTAAATACGTCCAATAATTTTCAGAATATTGAAATTGATGATACTCAAAAGTTTCAATATATTGACGGCTTCGGATTTACATTAACGGGCGGAAGTGTTGAAGTGATCAACCGACTTTCTCCTTCAAAAAGAAAAGCTTTGTTACATGAACTTTTCGGGAAAGACGGGAACTCTATTTCCATCAGTTATTTAAGATTAAGCATTGGCGCTTCCGATCTGGATGGTGAAGTTTTTTCTTACGATGATTTACCTCAGGGACAGACAGATCCTACTTTATCAAAATTCAGTCTGGCGAGAGATAAAGACTTAATTGTGATGTTAAAAGAAATTTTAGCCATCAATCCGAAAATCAAAATTATTGCTGCCCCGTGGTCGCCCCCGGTTTGGATGAAAGATAATGGAAAATCAATCGGCGGAAGTCTAAAACCTGAATTTTATGATACGTATGCAAAGTATTTTGTCAAATACATTCAGGGAATGGCTAAAGAAGAAATTACAATCGATGCCGTAACTCCTCAAAACGAACCTTTGCATCCGGGAAATAATCCAAGTTTGCTGATGGTTTCAGATCAGCAGAGAGATTTTATCAGGCAAAGTTTAGGGCCGATTTTTAAATCAAATCAAATTAAAACCAAAATTGTAGTTTACGATCACAACTGCAACAAACCTGAATATGCCATCAATATTTTAAACGATACTGAAGCCAATCAATACATTGACGGCTCGGCTTTTCATTTGTATGAAGGCGATATTTCTGCTTTAAGCACTGTTTATAACGCTCATCCGAACAAAAATCTCTATTTCACAGAACAATGGACAGGTTCAAAAGGAACATTTGATGGAGATCTGAACTGGCACACAAAAAATGTGGTCATTGGTTCAATGAGAAACTGGAGTAAAATCGCCTTAGAGTGGAATTTGGCCAACGATACAGATTTTAAACCTCATACTCCAGGAGGTTGTACAGAATGCAAAGGCGCAATTACGGTTTCTGATAAAGAAAATTTCACAAGAAACGTTGGATATTATATTATCGCTCATGCATCGAAATTTGTTCCTGCCAACTCTCAGAGAATTTCTTCTACCCAGACAGAAAATTTATCAACGGTTGCCTTCAAAACGCCTGAAGGAAAAACAGTTTTGATTGTTCAGAATTACAGTAAAACAGACGAAAATTTTAATATTAAATTTAAAAGTAAAACTGCTCCGGTAAATATTTCAGCAAGTTCGGTGGCTACTTATATTTTCTAAATTTTAAAAGTGATTTATTAAATTTTAAAACTTTGTGTTCTTAGCTGAGTGAAACGCCTTTGCCTAACTTTAAAATTAATTTTTATTTGAATCGGCGAAACTTCGTTTTGCGAACTTAAAAATCGACGGCATTATTTAAAAAAAAATCTTTGCGCTCTTTGCGTTATAATTTAAAGCAAAATAAAATTACAATGAAAAAGCTCTACATCATATTAACCTTCACAGCATTCGGATTAAACGCTTTTGGACAAAAGACAATTGATCAAAAAGTCACTGAGCTTTTGTCTAAAATGACGTTGGAAGAAAAAATCGGTCAGCTCGTTCAGTACAGCGGTTTTGAATACGCCACAGGTCCACAGAATTCCAATTCTGCGAATGTTTTAAACGAAATTAAACAAGGGAAAGTAGGTTCAATGCTGAATGTTTCGGGAGCAGAGGAAACCAGAAAATTTCAGGAACTGGCGTTGAAATCAAGACTGAAAATTCCAATGTTGTTTGGTCAGGATGTAATTCATGGCTACAGAACTACTTTTCCTGTAAATTTGGGTCAGGCAGCAAGCTGGGATTTAAATCTGATTGAAAAATCTGAAAGAATTGCCGCAACAGAAGCATCCGCTTATGGAATTCACTGGACGTTTGCGCCGATGGTCGACATTGCGAGAGACCCAAGGTGGGGAAGAGTAATGGAAGGTTCAGGCGAAGACACGTATTTGGGAACGCAGATTGGTTTGGCAAGAATCAAAGGTTTTCAGGGAAAAGGTTTAGGGAATTTGGATGCAATCATGGCGTGTGCGAAGCATTTTGCAGCGTACGGAGCAGCAGTTGGAGGAAGAGATTACAATTCCGTTGATATGAGCTTGAGACAACTTCATGAAACCTATTTACCAACTTTTAAAGCGGCTGCAGAAGCGGGTGTGGCAACGTTTAT
This sequence comes from Chryseobacterium sp. HNCC26DJ240, assembly GCF_057180485.1. Lineage (NCBI taxonomy): Bacteria > Pseudomonadati > Bacteroidota > Flavobacteriia > Flavobacteriales > Weeksellaceae > Chryseobacterium > Chryseobacterium sp. HNCC26DJ240. The sequence continues at coordinate 9,559 of NZ_JBXUGK010000006.1, read as the reverse complement.
GAACTCATTTAACGACATCAATGGAATTCCTGCAACGGCTAACAAATATATTTTAAGAGATGTTTTAAAAGGTCAATGGAATTACAAGGGTTTTGTGGTTTCAGACTGGGGAAGTATCGGAGAAATGGTCTATCACGGATATGCCAAAGACAATAATGAGGCCGCCGAAAAAGCCATCAACGCAGGAAGCGACATGGATATGGAAAGCCGTGCTTACATGGCCGAACTTCCTAAATTAGTTCAGGAAGGAATGGTTAATCCTAAATTAATTGATGATGCAGCGAGAAGAATTTTGATTAAAAAATTTGAGATGGGATTATTTGATGATCCTTACAGATTCAGCAATGAGAAAAGACAGAAAGAGCAGCTCAACAATCAGGAAAACAGAAAATTCGGGAGAGAATTTGGTTCAAAATCTATTGTTTTACTGAAAAACGAAAACAATATTTTACCACTTTCAAAATCGACAAAAACAATTGCATTAATCGGACCTTTCGGAAAAGAAACAGTTGCTAATCACGGTTTCTGGTCGGTTGCTTTTAAAGACGACAATCAAAGAATTGTTACCCAATTTGACGGAATTAAAAATCAACTGGATAAAAACTCAACATTGCTTTATGCAAAAGGTGCCAACGTTGATGACAATGACAAATCGATGTTTGCCGAAGCGGTTGAAACTGCGAAAAAAGCGGATGTTGTCATCATGACTTTGGGCGAAGATCATGCCATGAGCGGCGAGGCGAAAAGCAGAAGTAATCTTCATTTTTCGGGAGTTCAGGAAGATTTATTAAAAGAAATCGCCAAAACAGGAAAGCCGATTGTTCTGATGATCAATGCTGGAAGACCTTTGGTTTTTGACTGGGCTGCAGATAATGTTCCGGCGATTATGTACACTTGGTGGCTTGGAACGGAAGCGGGAAATTCAATTGCCGATGTTCTTTTTGGAACGATAAATCCGGCGGGTAAACTACCGATGACTTTCCCGAGAACGGTTGGACAAATTCCGATTTATTACAACCATTACAATACGGGGAGACCTGCTAAAAATAAAACAGACCGAAACTATGTTTCAGCCTACATCGATTTGGATAACGACCCGAAATTTCCGTTTGGATTTGGTTTAAGTTATACTCAGTTTAAATATACTGAAATGAATTTAAGTTCAACAAATCTTAAAGGAAATCAGACGTTAAATATCAGCGTAAAAGTTACCAATTCCGGAAATTACGATGGGGAAGAAGTGGTGCAATTATACATCAGAGATTTATTTGGAAAAGTAGTCAGACCAATAAAAGAGTTGAAAGATTTTGAGAAAGTTTTCATTAAAAAAGGTGAAACTAAAACCATCAATTTCACTTTAACAACGGAAAATTTAAAGTTCTATGATGACGCATTAAATTACGATTGGGAAGCCGGAGAATTTGATATTATGGTCGGAACAGATTCTCAGAATGTTCAGACTAAAAGGATTCATTGGGAAAAATAAAATAATAGTTTTTAAACAAAGAGCGGGATAAAACCCGCTTTTGGTGGTAGAAAGCTTAGCGTAATCTTTGTCATTCTGAAAGAATCTCTACGATGATAATTTTTATGAATGTCCCAAATAAGTAAAAACTTAGTTTCTAAAAGTTTGTTTGTCAATCTTCTAAACTACAAGCCGCCTTATTTAAGTATGTTGAGATTCCTACGGAATGACAAAGTGACTGCTGATTTTTGCATTCTGAAAAAAACACACAATCGTTAATTTTTGATTCTTTGACTTCTTCGAACCTAAAGGTTTCAGAATTACAAACTTTGGAAAATTTGTCAGATGAGAAAAAATTTAGGAGTAAAATTAATATATAATTTAATTTTAAATTCTCAAATATTTCCAAGCTTAAGCGACTTGTCGCACTCTTTGCTCTCTAAATTTAGAAATATTAAATTAGAACCTTTGCGTCTAAAAAAAGCAAAATTCAAATATGAAATTTAAAAATACAATCGCAATTCTAATCGGAGGAACTTTAGTTTTCTCATCATTAAATTGTGCTTCAAACAAACCGGATTCAAGCAGAAATTTAATTTGGAGCGACGAATTCAATTACAAGGAATTACCCGATTCCACAAAATGGAATTATGATGTGGGCGGCGATGGTTACGGAAATAATGAAGCTCAATTTTATACCAGAAACCGTCTTGAAAATGCCAGAGTTGAAAATGGAAATCTCATCATTGAAGCCAAGAAAGAAAACTGGGAAAAGAATCAATACACTTCTGCAAGGCTTTTAACGAAAGGAAAATTTTCATTTCAATACGGAACTGTTGAAGTCCGTGCGAAACTACCGAAAGGTCGCGGAACATGGCCCGCTATCTGGATGATGAGTGAAAATATGAAAGAATGGCCCGATGACGGCGAACTGGATATCATGGAACACGTCGGTTTTAATCAGGGATTTGTTCATGCTTCGGTTCATACTAAAAAGTATAATCACATCATCAATACTCAGAAAACAGATACGCTTTTTGTAAAAGATGCCAGCGAAAAATTCCATATTTACAAAACGGACTGGACACCCGAGAAAATTGATGTTTACATCGATGATCAGAAGTTTTTCACCTATGAAAATAAAGAAAAGACTTATGAATCATGGCCGTTTGATCAACCGTATTTCATCATTCTCAACCTCGCTGTTGGTGGATTCTGGGGCGGAAAGGAAGGAATTGACGATTCTATTTTTCCACAGAAATATGAGATTGATTATGTGAGAGTTTATCAGAAAACACCGTAAACCAAACACTCTTTATATTTACATTTTTATTAAGACTGCTTTATTTGAGGCGGTCTTTTTTTTTCGAAGGCATCAATATCATGACTGAGAATCAGTGTTTTAAAATTATTTAATCCAAAAAAAACTTAATCTAAAAATCGTAGTTCTACTACAAAATATCAAAAACTATTGAATTTTTTTTGTGGTATCCTTAAATGTCCGTAATATTATTTACTAAATAAAACACAAAATATCATGATTGAAAAAAAATCCAATTCTGATAAAATTTCAGAAAATCATATTTCGGGTATTAACCGTGTGGTGAAACTTGACATTGTCATTAACGGAAGATCTGTTGCTCATTTTAAACACTTTCGTCTGCAGCAAAGTGTCAGAAAGCATCATCAGTTTGAGCTGGTGCTGGCTCATGATTCTTTAGATCAGCCTCAGAGTCATAATCTTGAAGAGGCACGACAGTTTTTAGGACAGAGAATTACAGTAACTTTCAGATATAAAGATGCGGAAGATGAAAGCCCGCAAAGAACTTTCATAGGTGTGATTACCGAAGTTTCATTCAGTCAGGAGAAGATGAGTCTGGGAAATGTGATCTTACAAGGGCACAGTCCTACAATTCTGATGGATGCCGCACCTCACACCCAAAGCTTCGGAGGAAGCCAGCCTGTCAATACTTCTATTATTGCAGACAGTGTTATCAGGGAGTCGTTGAACGCTAACGATTTTGATTTCAGAATAGAAACTCAAAACAGGAGTTACATCAATTACAGCGCACAATACTGCGAAACTCATTACAATTATCTGGCAAGAATTGCCGAAGCTTACGGAGAACAGTTTTATTATGATGGTGAAATCTTACACTTCGGAAAGCTGCCGCAACATGAAGTTCCTGTGAGACTAGTGTATGGCAGTAATGTTACGGATGTAAAAGTACAGATGAAAGCCGTTCACACTAAACCGGAATACTTTGGCTATAACAGCAGCAATCATTCTAAAATGCTGGGTTCGGATGTGATGATAAGACATTTGGGTGATCTGTCTTCGGAAGCTTATCAACTGAATGATTCGATATTCAGAACACGGTCATTAACACCTGGCCCCATTAATGCCAATATGTTTCTTGATCTGGAAGACTCTCAAAAAAGTGCCAGAGGAAGCAAGGCTGTAGAAATTTTCACCATTTTGGGAAACACTACTATTCCCTTTCTGTATATTGGTTGTGTTTCGGATATAGAGATGAGAAAAAGTGATTCGAACGAAATGTCGTACTTCACAAAAATTATGATGACTGAAGTAAATCATGAAGTGGATGCAAGAGGATACTACACGGGAAGCTTTGAAGCCATTGCAGAGGGAACAGGATTTATGCCTAAACCAGACTTTGTTATTCCGAAAGCAGAACCTCAGATTGCAACTGTAATCTCAAATGTAGACCCTCTAAACCAGGGTAGAATACAGGTTCAGTTTGACTGGCAGATGAATCCGGATATCACACATTTCATCAGAGTGATGAGTCCAGATGCTGGCGGAACAGGAACTGTTACCCAAAACAGAGGTTTTATCGCTATTCCTGAAATCGGAGACCAGGTTATGGTGGGTTTTGAATATCATAACCCTGATTTTCCTTTTGCAATGGGCGGGATGTTTCATGGGAAAGTTGGTTTGGGAGGGGGTGTGGAGAATCATCTGAAATCCATACAAACAAGAAGTGGGATTAAAGTTTTAATGAATGATTCCGAAAGAAGTGTGACCATTCAGGACCCAAGCGGTAATATTTATTTTATGGATGGACAGGGAAGCATTAATGTTACTGCACCGAAGAACATCACATTTACCGCAGGTGAAAATGTTTTTATAAAAGCCGGGACAGATATTCTATGTGAAGCTGGAAGTAATATTAATATTCATGCAAAAAAGGGAAATATTATGAGCACTGCAAGTGAGGATATAGAAAATAATGCAGGAAATATAATGAAACAAACGTCCAATGATCATATTATCAATGCAAAAAATAATGCCCAAATTACTGGAAACAGCAAAACAGTAATTAAAGGAGGAATTACAGAGGTTAATGGTTCCATAAACAAACTAAAATTACCATAACATGTCAAAAATAGTTGCATTACAAACCGATCCAACAACAGAAGGTAATATTATTGTTGTTCCTTCAAATGAAGCTACATTAAATGGCTTACCCATAGCTACACAGGGAAGCCAGTTATTATACAAAGGTTCTCCTACAGATCAGCCATTAGAATTCGTTCCAGGAGTTTTAATCAACAATAAACCGCTCACTTTTGTTGGAGCAAAAACCTCCGCAGGAGCAAGTATTCTGACTGCTAACCAAACTACCGCCACCATTGAGGCTGCAGATGGAAGTAATGGTTCAGAAGAAGAGCCAAAAGAAGTTTCTAAATCTGTAGAATTGTTTAGTAATTATCCGATGATGCAAGTATATTTGCTTGCGAAAGAAACTGCCAAAAGTACTTTTTACCTTTTAATCTCCAGTTTTTTTCATGGTGAAATTCCCATAATTGCTTACGAAAATCTTTATAACGCCCTAATGGATGATAAAGATAGTTTGATGCCTCCAATTAAAGTCATGAGTAAAGGTTTAGCAGGAGGGAATAAAGCTAAATATATCAAAAAAGAAAAATGCATTGAGGTCAGGGAGGATACTGTTATAAAAACTGTTGAAGGTAATGACAACGAGAAATTGGAAGCTAGAGCAGAATTATTAAAAGCTTTACTTGAGGAATATGGTCACTTTTTAGATGACGTTCTCCGTAATAAATTTTCCACTGCAGGGAAAGATACCCAAAGAGATGAAGGAGCTATATTTTCTTATTATTACACCAATTATAAATTAGAAGATGAAGAAATAGACTATGCTATCACAAAAATAGATGGAAAAAAAACAAATTTAATCATAGATCTTAAATCGATAAAACAAGAACTTTACGAAACTATTAATAGAGCTGATAAAGATTTTCAGGATGAGTTCGGAGAATTTTTTGTGGCAGGAAAGGGCGATATGAATATGAAGCACTATGGTCACTTTGATTTTGAATCAAGAATGTTTACAGAATTAAATTTAGATAAATATTGGCTCAACTGGATGTACTTAGGAAACTATATGCGTGATATGAGTCAGGTTATTGTTCCTACTATTACAGATTTTCCCGAAGACGAAGATGCAAAATTATTGAAACTGGATCCAGATATTAAAGAAAACTCTTATAGTTGGGCAGATGCAATAAAGCCAAGTCGAACAACTTGGACAAAAATAATTGAAATTTTAGCTGCAAGCCACACTATGACGGAGATAAGAGGAGACCAATCAGAAGGATTGCCTGATAAAGCAAAGAAGTTGTTTGAAAAAAAAGATCAAGTTTCGAGTACAGGTAGAGATATGATTGATTTTGCAAAAGATAAAGCGGAATCCATTGGTATGAAAGCCTTTCAGTTATCTTTGGATTATGTCAGTTTTATAAAACATTTTGAAGGTTTTAATGCATCAGAATTAGGAGTATATCGTCCTGAGGAACACATAGATAATCCGATTTATGCAGTAACAACAGATGGTTTGAATAATGAAGCATTTTATTGCCCACCAAGTGAGTTAATTGCTGCAGATATACAAAAAGATCCAAGAATTGATGAAGCAATCGGCATGAATAAACATATTCATCATACAGAAAGTGAGGTGAAAATTCATAATGCGAAAGGTTTTGGCCCTAAATATGAAGGAGGCAAACTTCCCACTGCTACGGAATGTATGAAACAACGGTTTATCTCCGGTGTCAACAAATTTAAAAGTACTACCAATACTCATGGTCGAGGAATGGGAATTAGAGACATCGGTGCAGGGGTGCATATTTTAGAAGATTATTTTGCACATACCAATTTTTGTGAGATTTTATTAATAAAACATGGTGTATCTGTACATCCCTGGGTAGATTTTTGCTCAGAAGAATTGTCTAAACACAAAGGACTTGGAAGATTTAAGTTGGACTACAAAAAGTATAAAGGTGTAAAAAAAGTAGCAAGACCACAATCTCAAACAAAAGATCCTTTAATTCAAAATATGTATTCAGATATTATACATCTTGCCCAAGATTTGAAAAAAAAAGGTGATTTAAATTTATTGCCGTCGTTTTGGGTAGATGGCTTTTATTTTACCTTTAAACCCCGAAATGGAAATAAAAAATTATATCTTACCTCTCATAATTCAACACAGCAAATCATCTTAAATGGAGATAAAGTAGCTGATTCATTAAATCTTGATTGCAGTGAAGCCAGAAAAAAGGAAGTTTATTCTTATTCCGGTTTACAGGTAGAAGTCATAGATCAATATTCTACATTATCATTTAACAATAATACAGAGAACAATACAGATGATGTTCCGTACGTTGCAAATATACCTGTAGTTTCAGGTTATTTTTCTGGTGAAGATACAGTACATTCTTTAATACATGCAGCGGAAGGTCTTTTTAAACAAACGGAAGTTAACTTGAAAACCATTGCAATGTACGAAGATGCAAAATACAGCAAATTGCTGAAACTTGCAGATATGCTCGCATTTTATGTGCTTACAGATTTAATGTTAACCCAAAAAGAAAAAGAAAAAATAGACAAAGAAACAGGTGTAGATTATTCTATAATTATGGAGGGTTACACCAAAATGATCGAAGTAAGAGGAATTGTGGTAGGAGTGATAGAAAGAGCAAAAGGTGGTGGCGGTTGGATGCTCACCGCTGTAGTGTGGCTTATAGAGAGTATGGTAAATGCTTTGTATGCTTCTATTATGAATTTGGTAAAAGGGGTAGTAATAGAAATGCTGGAAGTGGTAAATAATATTATTGTACAAAAACAAAATTTACAAATCGGCAGGCAATTAGGGATAGATCCTAGTCATTCTCAGCTGGCAAAAGATGAATTTGAACACCCATTACATTCATTAGCATCAGAATTGGCTTCACAGGCTGTGATTGGTGTAGGGAAATATCTGAAAACTATGATTGAAGTACAGAGGAATGAAATATCTGGTCAAGATTTATACAATGAAGCCTTAAAATATATGCAACATCCTGCTTATTGCGATTGGGCAGATGCAGTGGCTATAAATTGGATACAGGAAAACCCACATAGAATTGAAGAACGCCACGCAAAAGATGCCGCTTTCCACATTGCTACAGAAACAGGAATTTGGGTAAAAACACAAGTTAAAGATATACAGGCATTGTACAATTCTGTACTGGTAACGATAAGTGATCTTAGAAATAAATTTGAAGAACTACAACAGACCGTCGCAGATTTTTTGGATGAAATAGAACGCTATTTTCAAATGACCAAAAGACAGTTAAAGAAAACAGTTGATAAAATTGGCGAACAAATAGACCAACAGATGAAGGATTACAGAAAGCATTTGAATGATTTGATGGAAGAGGGAAAAAAATGGAGGGATAAATTGATGAAAAATGGGTTCAGTTCACTCTCACCTGAAGAAAAATATAATTTCAATATTTGGGCAAACAATACAGAGAATAAAACCTCAGAAATATTGGCAGAACTTAAAAAAGAATATCCCACCGAATTGGAAAAGCAAGAAGTAGGTTTACTAGAAAACCAGGTTTTATCTTATAATGAGCTAGTCATCAAAGCGAAAGAGGATTTTTTAAATAATGACAGCAATTTTGCAGGCAAGCTCTATCGGTATTGTTTAAATGATACCAAAGATGAACAGTATAAAAAATTCGGTAATTTGCTGGCGAACTATCGAAATGTTTTGCAACAGGAAATTGATACAGAAACCACTTACTTAGCACAAAGTGCAAAAGAACACTTGTCACAATCAAGAAATGCTTAGTTTATAGAATTAAAATTCCGATGTTTTTCGGTAAAAAATTAAAATAAAAAAAATGAAAGATTTAAAAATATTACTAATATTTTTTTTCTTTATTTCCTGTCAAGGACAAGAGAAAAATAAGAAAACAGTTTCAAAACCAGAAGTTAAGGTAAATGCTGAAAAAGAATTCAAAAAACAAAAAAACCGTTTTGAAATTCAAGGTTATAAACTTTTTTATAATAACATAAATTTAAAATCAGATACTGTTGAAAGCGTTTACAAGATATTGGGTATGCCCAAGACAGAGGATCTGAATGATTTTATTTATAGTGATAAACCTTTAATCCTTACGTATGGTGATCGAGTACGTAAAGACAAAAATGGTCATTCTTTGATGATCAGTAAGAAAGATGGTAGAACTTATAGTCTTAATGAAGAAAACTTGGATATTTACAATAGTCCTGAAGGAATTGAAATGATCTCTGTTCTCAATAAAGATGGTAAAGTTTTAGAAATAGTTCGAAAATACAGAATAATTTTCAAAAAACATAAACCATTTAGCATTCCAAGCAAGAGAGATTCGCTCTTAATGCAGATTCCTGCAGTAGAAGGCTTTGTGAAAATAAATGGTTTTTACATCGATAAAAATACGAAGAGAGAAGAATTGGTTGCAAAGCTAAAACCTACCGTAAAAAATGCAGATTTCTTCAATTCACGCGGAACGATTTCTACTTGGTATTATGCTACCGAAAATGATGAACCATTAACCAAATTTGATCCAAGAATAAGACCTGCTTTTGATGGTTATATTCGAATTGATTATGCATATTTTGATGATGAACTGTATGCTATAGATTATTATTACACTATTTTGGAATAACAGTTATCTATAAAATGAAAATCCTTTTTTATATATTTCTTTTTAGTTTAAATTTTTCCTGCAACGGGC